>CALWZD010000001.1 GCA_944385945.1 uncultured Anaerofilum sp.
TGGAAACGACGTTCCAATGCCTTATCTTTTTCAATGTATTTTCGATACTCGGCAAAAGTGGTCGCACCGATGACCTGAATTTCTCCACGTGATAAGGCAGGCTTCAAAATATTGGCTGCATTCATGGCACCGTCTGAGTCACCTGCACCGGTAATGGAATGCACTTCGTCGATAAACAAAATAATGTTTCCAGCCGCTTTTACCTCGCCGATCAACCCTTTGACACGGCTTTCGAACTGTCCACGGAACTGGGTACCTGCCACCAAACTGGTCAAATCCAGCAGCCAAATTTCCTTATCCTGCAAACCGGCAGGAACATTGCCTGCGACGATGCGTTGTGCGATGCCTTCGGCGATCGCTGTTTTACCCACACCTGCCTCGCCGATCAGCCAGGGGTTGTTTTTCTGTCTGCGGGACAAGATTTGGATGGTGCGGGCAATTTCACGGTCACGTCCGATGATGGCATCCAGTTTTCCGTCTTTTGCCTTTTGGGTGAGGTTTTCACAATATCCATCCAAAAATTTGCGATTTTTGCGTTTTCCGCCTGTGGGTTGTTTTGCATTTTCCTCTTTTTTGGCAGACGAACCGAACCCAAACGGAAATGCCGGAGAACCGCCGGGAACAAATTCTTCCTCGTCGCTCTCCCCTGCATCCATATCGTTGGGACCCATGCCGGACAGCATTTGCATCATGTTCGACATATCGCCGCCTTCCATCTCTTTCATGAACTCGTTCATGTTATCTTCCATGCGGTCCATTTCCTCGTCCGAGATGTTAAAGCGTTTCATCAAATCTTCCACGGGTTTGATGCCCATCTCTCTTGCACAGCGAAGGCAGTAGCCCTCGCTTTTGGAATCTCCGCCCTCCAGCTTTTGGATATACACCACAGCAGGGCGTTTATTACAGCGTACACAAAGCATTGTATCGCTCCTTTCTTACAATAAAATGACCGAATCTTATCGGAACGGATTATAAGGTTCAAAAAACTGGTAGAAAAAGCTATTCGACAAAATCGCCTCGTTCCAGTAGGGGTTGCTTTCTCCCAACACAAGCACCACAGCCCATGCAGCACACAGCAAAATAATGATGTTAACAACGCCCACGCCGATGCCGCAAAGGAATCCCATCCAACGGTTGACCGTACCCAACAGAGGAATATGGTTGACCGTAGACAGCATCGCAGAAATCAGGCTGACCAACAGCTTACACAGCGCAAACGTAATGAAAAATACCACCACCGAAATGATCGGAACGAGCAGCGGCGTGATGACTTTTTCCACCACCACCAGTGCCATATCCGGTGCCGAGGTGTCCAGCATTCCGCTGGTTGCTTCGATGATGTTCTGCTTCATGCTGTCGGGCAAAAAGCCGGCGTAGCGTTCTACCAACTGGGTCATGTTGATGTCTGTTTGGCTTTGCAGCAGTTCACGGGTAGACTCTACCAAGCTGTTTTTGAAAAAGTTCTCAAAAACAGCCGGTGAAATGCGGGCAGAAAGAATCCACGCAGCAATCAAGCTGAGCAGGTTGCCCACAAACTGTACGATTCCTGCCAAAAAGCCCTTTCCCGCATAGCGTATAGCAGTAGCGACAAGAACTACCAACAAAACAATATCAAAAATAATTGCAGTATTCATAGCATTTCCTCATTCTTCAGGTTCAGACGAAGCTTGTGTGGCTGACGAATCGGACGATGCAGCCTGTGTTTCTTGGGATTGTGTGCGAAGCAGGTCTACTTCACTTCCGTATAGTACCATCAACTGGTTTGCATCGACGATGGCGACCGGCTCCCATTGAAACGTTCGGCTGCCCAGCAATTCCCCTTTTTTGTTCACAGTTTGCACTGTATGGTCGGTAACAACGCAGACCAAATCCTTTGTTGCCGTGACCATTCCTGCGTTGAAAAAGGAAGTCTGCCCCGTTTGACGCAGTTGTCCGTCCAGCAGCAGCAACTCTCCATTTTCAAACAGCAATGCGATCACACCGTCCTGCACATCTGCGGTTTGCAGTGATTTTCCCACATACGAATATCTCGCCTTTTCTGTGCCTGTTTTATCAAACAATGCGCAAAACTGATTGGTGATTACCAATAGGGTGTCCGAATCGAGCCATTCCATTCGATACGCCTTGCAGTTCTGCAGCGAAATCGAAGCGGTCGGTTGAGATTTCGTGACGTTGAGCAGCTGGATATTCAGCCCCAGCACACCACCCGACGGCGCAAGACATCCCACAGCGATTTCTTTCGAATTGTCGGAAATGCTCAGCAGATACGGCGTTCCCTCCGAATCGGTCGCATACCAGTGGAAAATCTCGTTAAATTCACGGTCGTATACCACCATTTCGCCGGTATACCGTGCAGAACGTGTGAGTACGGCTACCGAATTATTTTGGGCAATTTCGGCCGCCAAAATCGTTTGATCGAATTTTTTGGTGTATAGCGTACGGCTTCGATTTTCCACCCGCAGTTCACTGCCGGTACGGGAGTACAGACAAAAACGGGTATCGCCCACCGACACTGCCGGACGGGCAAAGCCATGCTGGATGCTGCGCAGTTGGTTGCCGTTATCGGAATAAAGGATCAAATCGGTTTCTCCCAACACGACAAAGCCACCGTCCACCGGCTGTGCATCCACCACTTTGCTCATGCCTGTTTTTGACGGCCAGCCAACACCGGGGGTGAGCGCAATGGCAACGGTGTCGAGTGTGTCCACCAAAACTGCCATTGATGCACCGTACAAACCGGTGATGTAAAATAATACGCCCGCCAGTATGAGTGTGATTCCAATACCAAGCCGAATTTTTCGCCTTTTTCGTCGTTCACGCAGATATTCCAGCCGAATTGGAGTTTTTCTTGGATTGTTGGGGGGAGTTTTTGGGTTCATCGGCTTTCCTCCCTCGGAATATCATAGCATACCTTGCTCAAAAACAATCCCTGTGGCGGAAGGGTAATGCCGGCATCCTGACGGTTTCCGCTTTGCAGTGCTGTGCAGACCTGTTCGGGCGGAAGTTTTCCGGTGCCGATCTCGACCAAAGTGCCACACATGATACGCACCATATTATATAAATAGCCGTCTGCCTCGACCGTACAGCAGACCATCTCGTCCTGCCGTGTGACCGAAAAACGATAGACCGTTCGCACTGTGTCAACGATGCTGCTACCGGCACTCATGAAAGCGGAAAAATTGTGCTTCCCCACAAAATACTGTGCTGCAAGGTTCATTTTATCAACATCCAGCGGCTGGGTGCAACGCCAATAATACGGCTTGTCAAAAGGGCTGTCGATGCCGCTGTTTCGAATACGGTAACAATATTCCTTGCTGTGTGCCGAATAACGGGCGTGGAAATCCTCTTGTACCTGTTTTGCCGAAAGCACACGAATATCTTCGGGCAAAAACCGGTTTAGCGCAAGCGGTAATTTATGCAGCGGAATACGGGTATCTGCACGAAAATTGAGCTGAAATCCCAGTGCGTGTACCCCTGCGTCGGTACGGCTGCACCCTTTCACGTCGTATCGTTCCCCAAACACCGCCTGTAATGCATCCTGAAAGACCTCACACACGGTAAGAGCATTTTTTTGCACTTGAAAGCCATGATATGCTGTTCCATCAAATGCAATGGTTACTAATATATTCATCAAGATTGATTCCTTTTCTGGTAATCTGCATTTTTGCATCACAAGCCGGTAAAAAAGAAGTTGGTACACCAAATAGCACCAAACAGCACCAGACAGACCACACAGCACAGCCAGTCGTTTGTAGTAAGACGCAACTGTTTCAGCCGTGTTCTGCCCTCTCCACCACGATAGCAACGGCATTCCATCGCCATTGCCAACTCGTCGGCACGACGGAACGCAGAAACAAACAGCGGAATCAGAATTGGCACCATTGCTTTCATGCGCTGCTGCAACGTTCCGGAATCCAACTGCGCACCACGTGCTTTTTGTGCGTTCATGATTTTGTCGGTTTCCTCGATCAAAGTGGGGATAAAACGCAGTGCAATGGTCATAACCATCGCCAACTCATGCACCGGAAGATGCAGTTTGGAAAGAGGCGACAGCAATCGCTCGATCGCATCGGTGAGTGCAATGGGACTGGTCGTGTAGGTCAGCAGACTTGTTCCGGCAATCAACAGGATGATACGTACCCCCATCAGCACTGCATAACGGATACCTTCGCTATAGATTTTAATGAATCCCAGTTCTACCAGTGGCTGTGACTCGCCGGTGATGAAAAAAAGATTCAACACCACAGTAAACACGATGATGGGCAAAATGGGCTTTAGGCTTTTTACAATAATGCGCAGCGGGATTTTTGCGACCCGATACAATCCCGCTAAAAGCACCGTTGCCAATGCCAAACCGGCAGGATTGGCTGCCACAAACAACAACACGATATATGCCATTGTAAGGACGATCTTCATGCGGGGGTCGAGGCGATGCAAGACCGAGTTGCCCGGAAAATGCTGCCCAATGGTAATGTCACGAATCATTCCCACACCTCCTTTTTGCCGACCGCTGCCAAAATCGTCTTCACTGCGTAGGGAATGGTGTAAACGTCTGCCGGCAGGTCGACGCCCATTTCACGCAGTTTTAGGAAAATTTTGGTCACCTGCGGAACACTCAGCCCCATCTGTAAAAGCTCGTCAGCACGGGCAAAGATTTTTTCGGTGGTGTCATACATTGCCAGTTTGCTTTGGTTCATCACAATGACCTTATCGGCATACTTTGCGATGTCTTCCATCGAATGGCTGACCAAAATCACGGTCGTGCCAGTCTGTTTGTGGTATGCTTTGATTTGGGACAGGATATTATCCCGTCCTTCGGGGTCAAGCCCCGCAGCCGGTTCGTCCAACACCAAAACACGGGGCTGCATGGCAATTACACCGGCGATGGCTACCCGTCGCTTTTGTCCGCCTGAAAGCTCGAACGGACTTTTTTGCAGCATTTCTTGGTCGATTTCACACAGCTGCGCTGCCTGTTTTACTCGCTGTGCTACTTCGCTTTCACTCAAGCCCATATTGATGGGGCCATAAGCGATGTCCTTTTCCACCGTTTCTTCAAACAGTTGATATTCCGGATACTGGAACACCAGCCCCACCATAAAACGGAACTTGCGGATGTCTTTCGGATTCGCCCACATATCCTGCCCATCTACATACAGTTTTCCACTGGTCGGCTTTAAAATGCCGTTGAAATGGTTAATGAGGGTAGATTTTCCGCTGCCGGTAGAGCCGATCAACCCTACAAATTCACCTTCTTGGATCTCGAAGTTGATGTCGTCGATCGCCTTGGAGGCATCGGGCATTCCCTGCCCGTAAATATGTGTAAGATGTTCTGCCTGAATAATGGCTGCCATCTGTTTTTCTCCTTCCTCTGTGTCGCACGCCGCCCCAAACACGGCTGCACGCACTTGTATTATCCCACCGTTAATTTGCCGAATTTTTCAACAGCTTTGCCAACGCTTCGGCACATTCCTGCTCGGTGATGCAATCGTTCGGCATATCCAATCCGGCTGCTCGCAGCTGCTGTGCAAGCTCGGTAGCCTGTGGAACATCCAAACGAAGGCTATGCAGCAAATCCACCTGCGAAAATACCTCTTTGGGCGTTCCTTCCAGCACTACTTTGCCTTTGTTCATCACCAAAATACGGTCTGCCTGTGCGGCTTCCTCCATGTAGTGGGTGATCGTGACTACCGTAATGCCGAACTCTTTATTTAACCGGCGAATGGTCTTCATCACCTTTTCCCGTCCAATGGGGTCGAGCATTGCTGTGGCTTCATCCAAAATCAAGCAATCGGGACGCATCGCAATCACCCCTGCAATCGCAACACGCTGTTTTTGTCCACCGCTCAGCTTATGGGGGGCCTTGTGTTTGTGTTTCGCAATGCCTGCCATCTCCATCGCATCGTCGATACGGGTACGTATCTCTTGCGGTGGAACTCCCAGATTTTCCAGCGCAAATGCAACATCTTCTTCTACGACAGTGGCTACAATTTGATTGTCGGGGTTTTGGAAGACCATACCGACCTTTTGGCGGATGTCGTACAGATGAGCATCTTCACGGGTGTCCATACCTTCCACCATCACCGTTCCCCTTTCGGGAAGCAAAATCGCATTGAAATGCTTGGAGATGGTGCTTTTTCCACATCCATTCGCCCCCAACACGGCAACAAATTCGCCTTTTTTTATCTGCATACTCACGCCGTCCACCGCAGGCGCAAGCTCGGGCATATATCGAAAGCGGATATTTTCCGCCTGAATCATCACTTTGTTTTCCATGGGGAACTCCCCTTTCTATTCTACTCCAACCAGAATTTCTGTTTTATACTTCCACACCGTCTGCCAGCCAGAATGCCGTTGCACCACAAGGCACCACGCCACCTGTTTCGGACACAGGCAGACCGATCTCGTCGCAGGCAGTATGCCCACCATAAATCGGGCAAAGACGTGTTTTTACAATGTACTCCATGACACTGGGAGAAAGACCGGTAGTGTAGCTATTCACTGCAAAAAATAGCGGTGTATCGCTTAACACTTCGGCACACAAGTCGATCAAGTCGTAGATTTGTTCTTCCAGTTTCCACACTTCGCCACCGGGGCCTCTGCCGTAACTCGGCGGGTCCATAATAATGGCATCATAGCGGTTGCCACGGCGAATCTCACGTGCAACAAATTTAGCACAATCGTCCACGATCCAGCGAATCGGTCTGTCGCTCAATCCACTGGCCTCGGCATTTTCCTTGCCCCATTGCACCATTCCCTTGCTGGCATCTACATGGCAGACACTAGCCCCCGCAGCTGCGCAGGCAAGGGTAGCACCGCCAGTGTAGCCAAACAGATTCAGCACCTTGATAGGACGGTTTGCCTCGCCAATGACCTTGCGATACCAACTCCAGTTGACCGCCTGTTCCGGAAATACACCGGTATGTTTAAAGCCTGTGGGGCTGACTACCAAGGTCAGATCTTCGTATCGTATTTTCCATTTTTGCGGTAAAGAGCGGAAATATTGCCACTTTCCGCCCCCTGCATTGGAACGATGATAGATGGCGTCCGCTTTGTTCCAGCGGTCGCTCTGTTTCGGATTTTTCCAAATCACCTGTGGGTCGGGGCGCACCAAAATCGTCTTTCCCCACCGCTCCAAACGGTTTCCGTCGGTAGCATCCAACAATTCATAGTCTTTCCAAGCATCGGCAGCTCTCATTCATATCCTCCTTATAATTCTGTCGCTTCAAACAGGCTCTGCTGCCCGTTGTCCTCTTTTATTCGGGGCGGTGTAAAACCCAGATGCTCGAAAGCAGCCGGTGTTGCACAGCGTCCACGAGGGGTGCGGATCAAAAATCCCATCTGCATCAGATAGGGTTCGCACACATCTTCCAGTGTCACGGATTCTTCTCCCAAAGCGGCAGCAAGGGTATCCAGCCCCACCGGGCCACCGCCATACATTTCAATCAAAGCCCGCAGCAAACTACGGTCTAACTCATCCAGACCCAGCTTGTCGATGTCCATGCGGGACAAAGCCAATTTTGCACATTCTTCATCAATGGCTTCTTTGCCCAACACGGTCGCAAAATCACGCACACGCTTGAGCAAGCGGTTTGCAATACGGGGCGTTCCTCGGCTGCAACGTGCGATCTCCTGTGCGCCCTCCGGCAAACAAGGCATTCCCAAAATGTCGGACGAACGCTGTACGATTTTTGCCAATTCTTCGGGGCTGTACAGTTCCAGTTTAAGCAACACACCAAAGCGGTCACGCAGCGGATTGGTCAACTGCCCTGCACGGGTGGTCGCACCCACCAAGGTGAAACGAGGAAGATTGATGCGGATGCTCTGGGCAGCCGGCCCTTTGCCGATCATAATATCCAGTGCATAATCTTCCATTGCCGGATAAAGGACTTCCTCGACCTGCCGACTCAGGCGGTGGATCTCGTCAATAAAGAGTACGTCGCCCTCTTGCAGATTGGTCAACAAAGCAGCCAAATCGCCCGGCTTTTCGATGGCAGGGCCGCTGGTGATGCGAATTTGAACCCCCATCTCGGCTGCCACGATACACGCCATCGTCGTTTTACCCAATCCCGGTGGGCCATACAGCAATAGGTGGTCGAGCGGTTCGTTTCGCAGCTTCGCTGCCTCTAAATAAATACGAAGATTCTGCTTTGCACGTTCCTGACCAATGTACTCCGAAAGCGTTTTGGGACGAAGGGAAAATTCTGCATCGCTGTCGTTTGCGGTTTCCTGCGGGCTGACTAAGCGAGTTGATTGAATATCGTATAATTCTTCCATACTTTATCTCCCCTTTGCCATTCCTTGCAGCGACATACGAATGATTTCTTCCACCGGCAAAGACGGGTCGCATTTCGCTACCGCTGCGGCTGCCTCGGCAGAAGAATATCCCAGCCCCATCAACGCTGCCACTGCCTGTGCGCTGCCTCCTGCGGGCGTTGGGGCAGAACTACTGCCCAAATCAGAAAGCGCAATGCCTTCCATCCCCTTGCCTACTTTGTCTTTCAGTTCCAACACGATACGCTGTGCCAATTTAGGGCCAACGCCACTTGCAGCGGTGAAAGACTTGTGATCTCCGCCCGAAATCGCCAACACGATACGGTCGGGCGAAAGTACATTCAAAATCGCAATGCCCACTTTGGGGCCAACTCCCGACACTGCGGTAAGCAGTTCGAAACAACTGCGCTGCTGTTCGCTGTCAAACCCAAATAGGCTCAAATCATTTTCTGTAATATGTAGATAGGTGTACAGCGTTCCCTCGCTGCCTACCCCTGGCAACGCTCCTGCGACCGAAGACGGAACCGTTGCACGATACCCCACGCCACCACAAGAAATAACAACGGTGTCAGGGGTCTTTTTTAAAATTTTTCCGGTAAGTGAATCAATCATCTTGCTTTCCTTCCCTTTGCAGCAACAGATTTTTCAAGCAGCTGCAACCGTGTCAAACCGGCCGGAACCGGCATTTGCGCACGTTTGCGTAATTTTTCTTCAATTTCGAACTGTTGCGAACCAGCCGATTGTGCGTGTGTGATTGCCATTGCAAGGGCATCGGCGGTATCGTCGGGTTTGGGGATTCCCGGCAGTTTCAGCATCATGCGGGTCATCTCCTGCACCTGTTTTTTCACTGCTTTTCCGTACCCTGTCACCGATTGCTTTACTTGCATAGGAGTATACTCAAACACCGGCACATTCGCCTGTGCCGCTGCCAGCAACACGACTCCTCTTGCTTCGGCAACACCAATGACCGTTGTTTGGTTGTGTTGATAGAACAACTGTTCCAACGAGATCGCATCAGGCTGGTACAGCTCGATGACCTTGGACACACCGCCATATACTCCTTTTAACCGCTGTCCAAACTCCATGCCGGCAGGGGTCGTCACTGCCCCATAGTCCACAGCGGTGAAACGTGGCACATCGTAATCAACAACACCCCAACCGACGATGGCATATCCGGGGTCAATCCCTAAAACACGCATTGCACAAATCCTTTCCTATTTTGCGGTCTGCGCCAATGCGCCTACTCCGCCACGATATACTGTATCAGTATACCACATTCCAACCGATTTTACAATTTTACTTGTCTGTTTTTGGTTGGTTCGTCAAGATTTTTTCTACATTTTACAGTTTGCTCACATTCTGTTTTGTGTGCAAAAAAGTGCTGTACCTCAAACGAGATACAGCACTTTGAAATGTGTCGTCAAAAAGTAAAATTACTTTTTCTTCTGGCTCTTCATACGCTCGGAGTGGTTCAGGATGCGCTTGCGGATACGCAGATTTTCGGGGGTGACCTCGACCAACTCGTCGGGTGCCAAGAACTCCAATGCTTCCTCCAAGCTGAATTTGCTTACAGGAACCAAACGCAGAGCATCATCACTGCCCGATGCACGGGTGTTGGAAAGATGTTTGGTTTTACATACGTTTACAGTAATATCCTCACCGGTGGGAGTATAACCAACGACCATGCCCTCGTATACTTTCTCACCGGGAGTTACGATCAAAGTACCACGGTTCTGTGCGTTGTACAGACCGTAAGTAACAGCCTCGCCGGTTTCAAAACTTACCAAGCTACCAGTGCTGCGGCTTGCGATGTCACCGGTCCACTCGGAGTAGCCATCGAAAATGGTATTCAGAATACCTTCACCATGGGTATCTGTCAAGAACTCGCTGCGATAGCCAAACAGACCACGGCTGGGAATACGGAACTCAACACGCATACGGCTGCCCATAGGCTGCATCTGCTCCAGAATACCCTTGCGAGCACCCAGTTTCATCATAACGCTTCCCTGATATTCAGTGGGAACGTCGATAACGACGTGCTCCATCGGTTCCATGGTTTTGCCGTTTTCCTCGTGGGTCAATACACGGGGAGGAGATACCTGCAACTCGTAGCCCTCACGGCGCATGGTTTCGATGAGGATAGACAGGTGCATTTCACCACGACCCATTACACGGAAGCTATCGTTGGTTGCGGAATCTTCTACACGCAGAGCAACGTCTTTCAACAGTTCTTTCTGCAAGCGGTCACGAATCTGGCGGCTGGTAACGAACTTGCCCTCACGACCTGCAAAGGGGCTGTCGTTTACCGAGAAAGTCATTTCAACGGTCGGCTCGTTGATCTTTACGAAAGGCAGCGGCTCTACGAATGCAGGATCGCACAAGGTGTTGCCGATGGTGACATCCGTAATACCGGAGAATGCAACGATGTCGCCTGCCTCAGCCGATTCTACCGGCGCACGACCGTTTGCCTCAAAGCCGTACAGTGCAGTGATACGACCTTTCATGGACACGCTGGAATCGTGCCAGTCGCAAACCTGTACTTCCTGACCGACCTTTACGGTACCATGTTCTACACGCCCGATACCGATACGGCCAACGAACTCGTTGTAGTCTACGCTGGAGCAAAGCATCGAGAAAGGAGCCTCACGGTCGCCTTCCGGGCACTGTACATACTCCAAAATGGTTTCGAACAAAGGCTTCAGGTCGGTGCCTGCAACGTCGGGGCTGTAGCTTGCGGTACCTGCACGACCAGAACAGAAAATCATGGGGCTGTCCAGCTGCTCGTCGGTAGCACCCAAGTCCATCAACAGCAGCAAGATCTCGTCGATGACCTCTTTGATGCGGGCATCGGGACGGTCGATCTTGTTTACTGCGATGACCAAGCTCAGATTTTGCTGCAACGCTTTTTGCAGAACAAAGCGAGTCTGAGGCATACAACCTTCTGCTGCGTCAACCAACAGCAAAACGCCGTTTACCATTTTCAAAACACGCTCTACCTCACCGCCAAAATCGGCGTGGCCGGGGGTGTCTACCAAGTTGATCTTTACATCATTGTATACACAGCTACAGTTTTTTGCCAAAATGGTGATACCACGCTCACGTTCGATGTCGCCGGAGTCCATAACACGCTCGGCAACCTGCTGATTATCACGGAATGCACCGCTCTGCTTTAGCATCTGGTCTACCAAAGCCGTTTTACCGTGGTCAACGTGCGCAATGATCGCAATATTGCGAAGGTCGGTACGCTTCATAAAATTTGTATCCTCCTGTGATTGGATTGTATCGTTTTATCACTGTACACTGTCACTCAAAAGCAGCGGCGCAGAAAATCTGCACCGCTGACCCGACAGAAACCAATAACCAAGAAAAGTTATCTTCATTTCATTTTACGGGATAGAACACTGCTTTGTCAATATACCGCCCTGCCAAAAGAAAGGGATTTCCGATAAAAAGAACGGTGAAAATTCACCAGAGAATGTCGAAAAAACTACTTCTTAGCTTCAATATTTCTTGCATTTGCAGGAAATCTCCTCATTCACCACCTTCTGCATGACAGCTTTTCCGAGTAAGGGAAGCAAAAGATCTGTTTCACCAAATAAAAAACCGCATTGCTACGTGATTTTACACAGCAATGCGGTCTGCTATGGTGGACGCTAAGGAACTCGAATCCCTGACCCTCTGCACGTCAAGCAGATGCTCTACCAGCTGAGCTAAGCGTCCATACCGTTAAATAAATTATAGCATATCTTATTTGAAAATGCAAGCTTTTTTTGATATTTTTCTAAACAAATAAAAAAACCGAAAGCCCTGCACAGAGCTTTCGGAAAAAATTTACGGTTTTCGGCGTAGTCCAACACCGTCATTGCCTGAGAGATCGAGGAATTCCTCTTTGTTCACTCCTGTTTTCCAACGAGAAAGGATCCAGTCTGCCAACTGACCTGCCACCGGAAAACGAACCAGACGCCATCGGCTGGTATAAAGCACTCCTACGACTGCAACCACTACTTGCACCAACATCAGACCATAAACAACTGCATATAGCAAAATCTGTACGACATTATCGGGCAAAGAAAAGTTTTGCCATGCAAGGCTGACACCCAAAATCCCAACGCTGCGCAGCAACTCCACAAACATTGCAACGAATGCTGTTTGCAAAGCATTGATCTGCACAAAATAAGATTTGCGTTCCACAATAAAAATCGCCATGCACAACAGCACCACCAGCTGATTGATCGCCGGCAAACCTACCCCTAAAGCCAATACAAAGTATCCAATTTTCGCTGCCAGACCTGCCGACAGCTTAAAGATGGAAGAATCATGCTTTAAAAACTTCATACAATCTCCTTTTCACTTTGCAGTATTAAAAAAGCGTCGATTTGCCCACAGATACTGCACGCCCGAAATGGCAGTTGCAGCACCCACAGCCCACATCAAAACCTGTGACACGGTGTAGGTGAATGATGTGTTCGCCCCTACTCCCAACATCGCAAACACGACAATAATAGAAATCATTTGCAAAACGGTTTTCACCTTGCCCCACATATTGGCTGCAATTACCTTGCCATCCGGCGCACTGGCTGCAATCATCCGAACGCCCGACACAGCAAACTCACGTGCGATGATGATAATTAAAACGA
>CALWZD010000002.1 GCA_944385945.1 uncultured Anaerofilum sp.
CCAATGCCAGATAGGAAATAAAAATCACCATTTTCAGCACTCCTTCCAGCAAGGTGCGCACTCCATCCAGCGGAACAAAGTTAGACAAAACGCCTACGATAGCGGTAGGGAGAACGGTAAACAGCACGATCGCCATCAATCCCCCCACAACTGCTGCAAGGCTCATAACAAAGTTTTGTCCTTTTTCGCTTAGGTGTTCGTTGAGCCAGCGATCCAGCTTGCTTTCTTCCTGTTCTGCCGCTTCCTCGCCCATGCTGACCTCTGCCGAATACATTAGGCAGCGATAGCCTACGATCAAACTTTCGATCATACCGCAAACGCCACGCACCAGTGGGATTTTTTGCCATGGATACGGCTGGGTATCCTCCAATTTCGTTTCGATCTGACCATCCGGTCTGCGAACCGCTGTACAGATCTTTTTCGGTCCTTTCATCATAATTCCCTCGATAAGTGCTTGCCCACCCACCGATGTTTTAAATTTTTCTGCCATAAAAGCCCTCCAAATGCAGTCGGTTACATTCATCCACAAGTCGGTTTGACTGCATACAAGCATAAGTTTACACTTTTTTACCCTATTTGTACAGAACTTGCATAAAAATTTCAAAAAGCGATGGCAAAATCGCCACCGCTTTTATGCGAAGTTTTGCGGAACAGGTCCCTTTGCTCCCAACAACGGTAAGCGCACCGTTACGGTCGTACCATGTCCTAAAGTGCTTGCAATATCTACATCGCCGTCCATCGCTTTCACGATTTCGTCTACCACTGCCAGTCCGATGCCACTGCCTCGCACCGAGTTTTTTGCTTTAAAAAATTTGAGTTTTACATTTTCCAAATCATCCGGTGCAATGCCACGTCCTTCATCACGAATCTGGACAAAAGCACTTTCGCCATCCTGCAAAAAGTCAATGGTGATACTGCCACCCTCGTTGGAATATTTCACTGCATTGTCCAAAATATTGATGAACACCTGTCGTAGCCGATTGGGGTCTGCCAATACGGGCAGCGGAAGCTGCGGCTCCTCGTAACACAAACGCAGCCCTTGCTGGTACATTCTTGCCTGCATCATCAACACGGCATCGCTGACTTCGGCAACCAGATCCACACGCTGAAACTCCATTTTTACCCCGCTTTGCAGCCGAGAAAAATCCAACAATTCTTCCACCATAGCATACAAGCGATCGGTTTCTTTCGAGATGATTTCCATGCCCTTTTGATAATTTTCATTTTGCGGCGAAAGGTGGGGCAAGGTTTCCAACCACCCTTTGATGGAGGTAAGGGGGGTGCGCAGTTCGTGGCTTACACTGCTGATAAACTCGTTTTTCATTTTTTCGGTGCGTTGCAGTTCTTGTGCCATATGGTTTATGCTTTCGCACAAACGTCCTACCTCGCCCTCATACTCCTGCTCAATTTGAATATCCAGTTCTCCCCGTGCAATGCGACGTGCAGTTGCTTCCACTGCATTTAAGGGGCGCACGATTCCTTTCACAAAGAACAACCCCGACGAAACGCTAAACAGCAGAATCACACCACACACCAATACCGAAAATACGACCAGTTCTGCCAGTTGCTGGTCTACCAGCATAAGGCTTGTGACCAACCGTATGGCGGCTACCTCATCTGACGGATAAGGTACCAGATAGGTAACTGCAATTACTTTTTCCCCCGTGGATGTGCGGTAGATCGTTTCTCCCCGTCCACTGCTATTTTCCACAGCCAGCAGATAATCCTCCGGCACCGCTGATCCCGGTACACGACCGCTGGAAGTGGACAAAATTTGTCCATTGTTGCGCAATAACATCAACTCAAAGCGATCTTTTGCATCGAATTGTTCTACCATCTGGCGCAACAACAGCGCACGGTCAGCAGCGGCAGCGGCATCGGGCTGTTGAGTACCAGTAACTTTCAAGGAACCGGAGATACTATAAAATCGGTTGTCCATCGCACGGCGTACACCATCGTAATAGCTTGTGTACATCGAACTGATAAAAATTGCTTCCGCTCCAATCAGCAATAACAACAGCAACAGCAGATTTGTTTTAATCCATTTGCGTGTAATTCCATATCGCATGGTCGTTCCCGCTTTCTTCTTTTAACCTTTCCAGCGATAGCCATATCCCCAAACGGTAAGGATGTGCTGCGGGCTGGACGGCTCGTCCTCAATCTTCATACGAAGCCGACGAATGTTTACATCGACGATTTTTACATCGCCAAAATAATTTTCGCCCCATACACCCTCTAGGATTTTCTCACGAACCATAGCCGTCCCCTGATTCTCGAAAAACAGTTCCATGATTTGGAATTCTACCTGTGTCAGGTCGATTGGCTGATCACGCTTATACAAAATCCTGCTTTTTCGGTCCAGCGCAAAAATGCCGCTTTGGATGCGGTCAGCTTGCTGGGAAGTCTGCTCGGGTGCTGTGCGCCCAACCCGACGGCACAGTGCCTCTACACGGGCAAGCAACTCACTTACACTGAAAGGCTTGGTCATATAGTCATCGGCACCAATCGACAAGCCTTGTATCTTATCTTGTTCCTGACTTTTTGCACTTAAAATGATGATACCGATGGAATTGTTCTGCCGTCTAATGGTTTCACATAGCGAAAAACCGTTCATCCCCGGCAACATCACATCCAAAATCGCTACATCATAGGGCTGGTTCGTTTCGATCAGCGTCAGTGCTTTTTCTGCACTTTCTGCCTCATCTACTTGGCAATCGCTCAGCCGTAAATTCAGCGAAATCAATTCACGAATGGGTGCTTCATCTTCTACAACCAGTACACGTTTTGCCATTTTTCAAATCCTCCCGACCTTACAATAGATAAACTTCGTCAAAAACGATCGTTTCGTACTTAAAATAAGCTTCATTCAGCTGTGCCATCACTCTTGTTTGCCCCACTATACAAAGCTGTTGATATTTTTGCAAAGCATTTGGAAGCTGTTTTTCCTTTGCGTAAGCAACAACGTTTAAATACCATCTTCCACCATCCAAGCTGCACACCTGCCAACTATTGGAAAAAGAACCGTCCACGACCATAATTTTCCCCATAAGTGCAACAGGCAGGCGCACAAAGTACCCATACTCCATATCCAAAATTCCAAATTGCACAACGGTATTGCTTTTGCGGGTGAAATCACGCCATGTAATAAAGCTTAACCGCCTTGCACTGTTTACCGTGGTAATCTCTTGCTCTACTACTGGAATCTCCACGATACCATCGCCATTGATGTCGGTGCTAAGCAGACCGGGCTTCAGACGGGCTGTCTGGTCGACCGTGGTTAGCATATCCGAAGTGACATAGGGGGAAAGCTGTTTGTTTTGTGCATCATAGCAAAGCAACTGACTGATGAGGTAGCCACTTTGGTCCAGACCGTCCACAATGATGTAATGTTGCCCATTTTTGCTAAAATAGGCAATCGCTTCACAACTGGAAAAGCGTTTATCCAGTTGCAAATCCGGAATCAGATGAAGTTCGTTTTCTGTGCCGGTCAAAATCGTTAACGACAACTGTTCATTTTGCTCACGCACCATTACAACATCCTGTTTTCCAGCACCAGTCAAATCTTCCAACAAGTAGCCGGTACAAGGCCAGACCGAATTTTCTTTTAAGGTGGCATCTGCGTATGAGTACACCGCCAGATAGTCCTCTGCGCCTGCGGCGGCAGCTGAATATAAAACAAGCAACTCATTGCCTGTACCATACTGCAAATTGCCCTGCGAAATGCTTTCCACATCGGTAGAGGGGCCCTCCACCTCCTGTGTTACAAGCCACTCCTCGCCGTTGTTTTCCAATACAGCCAAGTGAACATTTAATCCTTTGCTTTCGCTTTGATACAGAACCACTGCCTCCTGTGCGCCATCGCCGTCCAAATCGCTGAATAAAAACGGGCTGGAGGTTTCACCTCCACGTGGATACTTCAGCTGTGCCGATTCGCCTAAGTATGCATTCAATGCTCGCTGCACCACGCTCAACTCAGGAGAAAGCTGTGGCGCACGGAGTAATTCCTCGGCAGACGGCTGTGCTGCACAACCGCAAAGAAGTGTGATAAAAACAATGCTCAACAGCAGTTTTATCATTTTATATCCACTCCCTTTTTCTTTATAAAAGCAACCGCACCCAAATGACCTTTCTAAGTAAACTCCACACTTGGCATACAGCTGGTCGATTTCAAACCACCTTTATTGTACCATATTATTTTAACATCATCAAGCAACCCAAACCATGGTAAAACAAAAGCTTCCCCTAAAACAGGGAAGCTTTTGGCTGTTAAAAAGTTTTTTACTCTAAACAATTTTACAGGCTGTTCAGCTTTCGATGGTACTAATGACTGTGTTGGGGAAATAGTGGCTTAGGATTCGCTGATAGTTCCAACCTTCATACTTGATATAGCCTGCTGCTCCGTATTGGCTCATACCAACACAATGTCCGTTCCCATACGATAAGAAAACAAAGGTTTGATTTTGCGGATTATATCTGATTTCGAAATCGGTAGTAAGGATAGGAGAAAAGTTATCGTTTAAAGTCCCCGCCTTTATCGTCTTTCCGCAAATGGTCAAACTGGTGATATATCCACCGGCATTCCGTCCATTGATGGTGAACCATGTGCCGGGGTCTGGATAACCACTTGTGTCGATGCCATGTTTCGCCTTTAACTCTGCCGACAGTTCAGCAGCTGTTCTTGTGCGGGAGGTGGTTGGAAAATACTGTGGTGCCATTTTTTCGTCGTATTTGCTTTCGATACCCGCAACCAAATAAGGCAGATCTGTCGACCAATAGTCGCCTGAAGAATTGGTTTTGCCGTTTGAACAAGATCCATATACAGCAAGGATCGGATTCCCACCATAGGTGAGAATCTGATCCTCGACAGCAGCAATTTGTGTTTTGATCAGAGAATAGTTTCCGCTGTAATTTAGCCCTACCGAAGGAATCGCTTCGCCGTTCGTATAGTTATACATCAACCAACTGTGTGCTGCAACTGCCTGTGCCTGATACAGCTGTGTACGGTCGTTTCCGGTCAAGGTCAAACCGTTGCCTACCTCGTTATTCACGATAGCAGCCAATATATTCAGCATCGTATCTTCCACAACTGCACCGTTGGCATTTTCGTTGCGAACTTTAAACAAGGCGTTGACTTCATCGCCTGTATTATTACTGCCCTGAATCAAACCGCTGTAATCTTTATACAAATAGTTCATATCAACATTTCCGTTGATACCGGGCACTCTGCCATCGCTGCGATACTGCCACATTGCACAGCGTCCTGCCCAAACGGGGTTTTGTACGCTGGTGCGATAGTCTGCGATCCACATATCGTATCCTTCACTGTAAAGCTGCTCTGCATTTACATACGATTGCGACCAAACTGTATACATATACATACCGGGATAATATCCCTTTTGCTCCAGCAAAACCATCTGGTAGCGAAGCTGATCGGTACGCTGCTGATAAGTCATCGCACTCAGCAAGGAGTTATCCTCTTGATCGACAAACACCGGCAGATCCAAACGGTAGCCGTCTTTTTCCAGCTTTTTCATCGCTGTTACAAAAGCGTTGATCTCTGTTTGTGCTTCTGCGGTATTCACTGCATATGTGTAGATGTAAGCACCTACTTTAATGCCATATTTTTTGGCTTCACGCACATTGTAGTCGAACATCGTGTCGACACCGCCAACAGTTTGGTTCACTCGATCCCAGCCTACTGCACGGATGATGGCATATTGAATGCCGCTTTCCGCTACTGCTTTCCAGTTGATCACTCCCTGATGATAAGAAACGTCGATACACGCAGTGGCAGAAAGTTTGGTCAAAACACCGTTTTCGTCGGCACGGTAAGAAACACCATTCACTTCGATGGTCTGATTGGTCACGATCTTTCCTTGACGCACAAAATACTGGCATCCGTTATAGTCAAAGATCGCATCGCCCCACTGTTGGGCTCCATCCGGTGTAAAGAAATATAGCCATTCGCCAATTTTTACTACACCTGTTTTCATAACGCCCGTTGCAGGATCGAAATAGGAATTTGCATGGTAGCTACCAAAATCACGGTTGATCCAGCCTGTTTGTACGACACCGTTTACGATGTAATATGTTTTATCATCATTTACTGTGATTCCGTTTTCGCCCCATTGCAAACCACCGTTGCTCATAAACAAGTAATTTACACCGTCGATCGTGCAGAAGCCTGTTTTCATAACGCCCGTTGCAGGATCGAAATAGGAATTTGCACGGTAGCTGCCAAAATCTCGGTTGACCCAACCTGTTACCAAACAGCCGTTCTGGGAACAGTATGTATTTCCATCTAATTGCGGAAAATCGTTCCAAGCACGTGCGCCATTTTCATAAAAGAACATCTTTTGGCCATTGACTGTCCGAATCCCTATTGCTGCTGCACCGTTGTCATTGGGATCAAAGTACACTGCGGCTATATAATCTCCAAAGTCAACATTTGTCAACCCGGTATAGACCACACCGTTTTCTATTTTGTAGAATTTATCCCAACTTAAATAACCGGCCCATGCACGTGAACCGTCCTCGTAAAAGGCACACAGTTCGTTACCGATTTTAAGGATTTTCTTTTGAGCCATCGCACCCAAATCATTGGGATCATAGTACACATCTGCGCTGTAAGAACCAAAATTCTTATTGACAAATCCTGTCAGCAATCGTCCGTTCAATGCCTCATAAACTTTTCCATTCCATTCAATCGGTGCTGTCCATGCCAAGGCTCCGTTTTCATAAAAGAAGAAATAACCGCCTTCGCTGCCACCGGGGCCCTGTTCAATATAGTGTGGTCCCACCAGCAACTGACCATTGGGGTCTATATACACCGATGCACTGTATGAGCCAAAATTTTGTGATGACCATCCACTACCATTGACAGCTAACGTTGCAGAATCGGATTCCTTGTCTTGCGTACCGTCTACGGAATCTTCTGTTTCTGTACTGTCAGGAGTTTCCTCCGGTACGCTGCTATCGGGAGTTTCTCCCGGCACATTGCTGTCGGGAGTTTCCTCCGGTACGCTGCTGTCGGGAGTTTCCTCCGGTATGCTGCTATCGGGAGTTTCCTCCGGTACACTGCTATCGGGAGTTTCTCCCGGTACATTGCTGTCGGGAGTTTCCTCCGGCACGGTGCTGCTGGGAGTTTCCTCCGGCACGGTGCTGCTGGGAGTTTCTTCCAAAACTGCGCTGTCGGGAGCCTGTGTCGGCATTGCATTACTTTCAGGTTGCTCGATTTGAACGCCCTCTCCCGATCCATCTAAACTAAATTCCGTTTGCAGACTTTTTGCTGCATCTGGCGACACACTGCCTGCGTAAACATTAGCGCATAGTGAAACTACCATCAAAAACACCGTAACAAGTGATACTATTTTCTTCAATCGGTTCACCTCATCTGG
This sequence comes from uncultured Anaerofilum sp., assembly GCA_944385945.1. Lineage (GTDB taxonomy): Bacteria > Bacillota > Clostridia > Oscillospirales > Ruminococcaceae > Anaerofilum. Next base: position 7,398 of record CALWZD010000002.1, read on the forward strand.
TAGTACATTTCTGGTTTATTTCAATTAAAACAATTCATCAAAGTTGACACGTGGGAAGACTTCCAGTTTTCCTCCACGGGTAGCATTGTAAATTTCGATTCCTTTTAAATCGCAAAAATATTTTGCTGTATGGAATCCTTTGGTGATGTATTCAAAGGACTTCAGCAAATCGCCTGTTTCCTGTTGGATACGCTCCATCTCTTGCTGGGTATTATAGGAATTTGAAAAATGCTGCTTTTGGGAAAGATCAAAAACAACGGTTCCATCCTCATTTGTTTTCACCGGAAAAGAATTATCAACACCCAGCAAATAGATTTTTGTAAATCCCATATAAACGGCGAAATTGATCATTTTTACGGTGATGGTGCCCCAAAAATGAACACCTTTTTCAATATCATAGTTAAACCACGCATCGCTGCGCTCGCCCACCTGCAAAAAAGGATAATAAATGGCATTTGCAATAGGAGGCAGATTTTGATTGATAATACTTTGACACGGCAACATCAAAGGCTTTTCTTCCATCGCACTAATTTCATCGTAATAGCTTTCGATATAGCCCAAATCGGAAGCTGCCCAAACATCCGGACGCCAATCGGTTTCGCTGTAAATTTTGTTGATGCGCTTTGATGCAAAACAAAAAGCATGATTTTGCTTCAAGACGGACAAATCCTCTGCTCGCAAGCTGGGACCATTTCCGATAATAAAACAAGTTTCGCCCTTATGTGTATCTTTCAAAGCCTGCAACCGCTGACGGTTGCCCTTTACTTGCTGCTCGACCACTGCCAGCTGAAGATTAGAAAACAGGCAATCGTATCCATATTTTTCCATCCATGTTTCGGTGGAAAGGATCTTTTTCCATGTTTCCTCGTCTGTCTTATTCTGCTTGATCTGATTTTCGATAAAATCCGTTTTTTCAAGCAACCCCCGTTCCAATTCCTGCAAGTGCTGGTCGCAAAGTCTTGCATCCTGTGCAACGGTTGCTACTTTGCTTTGCAGATCCTGTTCGGCATCCTGCAACTGCTTTTGCAAAGTTTGTTCGACGGCTCGAAATTCCTTTTGCAAGGTTCGTTCGGCAGCTTGAAATTTGTTTTCCATGCTTACCAGTTTGCTTTTGGAATCTTGTTCCAATTTGGCAGTTTCCCGCAAAATGTATCGTTCTACATTTTTTTCCAAAGCATCCATTCTGGCTTGCATATCCTGTTCAATACGCAAGGTCTGTGCAAGCATTCCCTGCTCAAGAGCATCTACTTTCCCTCTGTTTTGCTTCAGTTGCAAATCGACCGAACGCAAAATCTCACGAAGTTTTTTTACCGGTCCCATTGTCAGTTCCCCCTTTTTTCTTGTCACAGACCAATCCACAGGCGGTCTGCAAGCTGCCTTGCAGACCGCTTGCGGTACTTATCACAGCTGTTCCACCGCAGCAATCTTTTCGTGGTTGATCCCAATCCGTTCCATTTCGGGTCGGTCTTCTTTCAGCCATTTTACGATCTGGTCTACCCGTTCACCTGTAATATGCGCTTGTTTGCAGCGTTCTAAACGGTCCAAAGCAGTCCAGCAATACATATCTGCCGTGCGGAAGTAGAGCATCTGTTCATTTTTCTCCTTAAAGAATGCACAGCGTTCACGCAATGCTTCTACAACATCCAAGCCTTTTACGCTAAACTGTTCGCCTGTAATGCTGTCCTCACGGGTTCGGTCATAGTGGTAAAGGGTATCGTCAATAGATACCAGACGTGCGCAGCTATAAAATGCCTTCGTGGTAAAGAATTCATCCTCGTGGTATTTTCCGACCGGATAACGCTTTCCGTCTGCAAAAATACTCTTGTGATAAATTTTGTTCCATGCAACGCATTTGAAGTATTTCCAATCAAGCTGACAGGCACAAGCGTATACCCGATCTCCGATCGCCCACGTTCCTGTTGCGTCGGTTTCAGGGTCGGTATGCGTTTTATAAACACTGTCAAAGCTTGCTTCGGCAATCTGTGCATCACTCAAACGGGCTGCAAACAGCAACTTTTCAAACATATCCGGCTCTACCCAGTCGTCCGAATCAACAAAGCCCAGATATTCGCCATTCGCTATTTCGATACCCGCATTTCGTGCATCTGACAATCCACCGTTTTTCTTATGCACAACCCGCACACGTACATCTTTTTTCGCATATTCGTCACACAATGCCGGACACTGATCGGGGCTTCCGTCATCCACCAAAATGACTTCGATCTGTTCGAGCGTCTGGGCAAGCAAGCTGTCCACACACCGTGCCAGGTATTTTTCTACCTTGTATACCGGTACGACGATACTTATCCAAGGGGTATTGATGTGCTCCATATTTTGTGCAAGCCATTCCAAACGGTTTTCGTCTTTCATGGTTCCGTCCATATCTGCCCAATGGCGGGTATACAAAGCGCGTGCATTTTCTCTGTCGCAACGCATACGGAAATATTCCCGCACCGAAGCAAGCAACTGTTCGTAGGCTTGTTTCAAATGGGTCGTCTGCAAGACATTCGCACCCGCCTGATAATCCAGAAGTACCTTTTGGTCCAACTGGTTTACGGTCTGTGCAACGCCTTCGGGCCATGTTTCAAACGGAACGATCCCTTCGATTTGCAGCATAAACTGATTTTTCAAACGTGCAGCCATCGTCTGCATCGTTTCACTGCGCACTCCCTGCAAAATCTGGCAAAGTGCGTTGGTATGTGCCATCTGTCTGCCATACTGCATCAGACGTCCCATTGCAACCAGTTCCCATCCACTGGGTACACTGCATCCTTCCGCATCTTCAAATACCGAAATGCCGCCTACCAACATCAATTCATGGGTCTGGAACATCACACAACCTGTGGGATAATAGCCTGCGATGCTTTGAACGGCAGAGAACTCTTTTACAGCAGGCAATGCAGATCTGTCTGCAACGATCTCACCGCTTATGCAGGCTGCTTCGGGATACAAGCGTGCCGCTGCCATCGCATGGTTTACAAACCCATCTTCAAAGCTGACCATCTCATCAGCAAACACCACATAACGGCCTTTGGAAGCCCACAGACCAACGTTGGCGCATTCCGCCTGATTGACCGAGTTTGCACCCGCAAATCGGAGGATAACTTTTTGTTCCAAGTCATCCTGCTTCAGCGATTGGAACAAACGTTCCACCTCGTCACGGCATTCCTGTGGACCGACGACCACAATCTCATACGCATCGTTTGAGTCGCTTTCAAGCAAAGAAAACAGCGATGTACGCAAGCGAGTCAGGTTGCCCTGATACGAGAAAACAACCGACAGGGCAACTTCATACTGCGGAGCTGTTTCTACTACGGTTTCCATACGGTCGAGCAAGGCATTTTTTGCCTGTACATCGAGATATACGAACATTGCCTGCTCATTTTCAAACGAAAACCAACCACGATGATTGCACAAGAAATCCTCTGCGGTCACGGGTGTGCGACTGACCAAGCAATCCCACTTTTCGCTTACCTGTGTAGGTTTATCACACACGCACACTTTATAGCAGTTTTTCGGCAAGTTGTCTGCATTTGCTTTTTCGCCATCAAATGCCACGTATACAACGGTGGTATAATGGTTTTCACACAGCCCTGCACGGTCTTCTTCCGACTCGATCACGGTATGACCGGCAGCTTTCAACGCCTGTAAAAACTGTTGCTGACAATAGTCTGTTTTATCCAAACCGCTGAAGCTCCAGCACAGCGGTCGCATCAAAAAGCCTCTGCGGAACTCATCCCACAGCATCAGGCGATAGCGATTTGCCGAAATTTTCAGCTGCTTATCCTGTGCAGTAAGGCTCTTGGAATGGAAACGATAGGAGTAGATAGGATCATCAAAGCTGGTGTGGCGAAGATTGAAACAATCATTGATACGCATCCAGTAGTCATAATCCTCGGTGGTATAGCGGTTTGCGGAATAATTTCCGATGGCGTGTGCAACACTGGCACGGTACATAAACGCCGCTGCAATATAGTTATCGGGATAGATATTGAGTTCCAAAACCGACTGCGGCAAACGCACTACTTCGGGCGACAACGGATCGGGATACCAATGCATATCGGTCAAAGGGTCACCGTTCTCATCGATGAGATCGAGGTTTGCATAGATCATGCCGGTTTCGGGATGGTTTTTCATTTCGCCGACCAGTTTTTCCAAAAAGTCGGGATGCATGATGTTGTCGGCACTGGTCCATGTCAAAAATTCGCCACGTGCCAAAGCAAAGCCATTCGAAAGCGTACGGGGCAATTTTTGATTTTTTTGGTGTACTACACGAATGCGAGAGTCCTTCGCAGCATAGGCGTCCACAATTTCGGGAGTTCTATCAAAAGAACCATCGTCCATAATGATAAACTCGAAGTTGCGGTAGGTCTGGTTCAAAACGCTTTCGATCGAAAGAGCCACCATATCATCGCCGTTGTACACCGGCAAAATCACGCTTACCATATCTTTCACGCACGGAGAATGCATTTGCGAAAGAAGGGCAGGATAGTTGCGCACACGAGCCTGTTTGTATGCATAAAACCGTGCTTCGGTGCCGGTCAGTACATGATCGTAATCAAATTCTTTTTGCTGTTGCGGCACTTCCACCGGAGCGACCGGCTGAGCTGGAACATTCTTTCGATGTTTCACTGCCCGCATTGCTTTCAGTACGTGCTGCATCCCCACTTTTGTTGCTGCGCTGCGCAGTTTCAACATGGTGCGGAACATCAACGATGCTTGGATCTGCTGAATTGCAACGTCACGCTGACGCACCTGCTCGGACAGCATTGCGATCTGCGCTGCCTGCTGCACGTTTTGCAGTTCAACGTCTTTCATCTTTCGTTCTTGTTGTTCTATTTTTTGGTTCAGCTTGGAATTCTGCCATTCTGTCACTGTATACACCTCACTGCATTTCTTTACACAAACCCTGAAGACCGTCCATTACTGTTTTTGACCCAACTTCTCCAGCAAAATCTTAACGATGCGTTCGCTTGCATGGCCGTCGCCGTAGGGGTTTTGTGCATTTGCCATTTTTTCATAGCTTCCTTTATCGGTCAGCAATTCGCTGGCGGTGTTCACGATGCTGCTTGTTTCCACTCCGACAACCTTTGCTGTTCCGACGCTTACTGCTTCGGGACGTTCGGTTTCTGTGCGCAGCACCAAAACAGGTTTGCCCAAATGCGGTGCTTCTTCCTGCAAACCGCCACTGTCGGTCATAACGAAAAAGCAGCGAGCCATTGCATTATGCATATCCTGTACATCCAGCGGGTCGATCAGATGGATCTGCGGATGGTCGGAAAGCTTGGAAAAGACAGTTTCACGTACTGCCGGATTCAAATGCACCGGATAAACGAACTGGCAATCGGGGAATTTTTCGCACAGTTCCAGCACAGCATCACAAATTTGTGCCAACGGTGCGCCCAAATTCTCACGTCGATGTGCCGTCATCAAAATGGTGCGTTTAGAGAAATCGACCTTTTGCAGCTGCTCCGACTTAAAGCGGTAGTCGTCTTGTACCGTGGTTGCAAAAGCGTCAATGACAGTATTTCCGGTCACGAACACATTTTGAGTGATGGCTTCGTCGTGCAGTGCTTTCTCGTTGCGCTGTGTCGGCGCAAAGTGGAAATCTGCAATACGACCGGTCAAAACACGGTTCATTTCTTCCGGATACGGCGAATACTTGTTGTAGGTGCGCAGACCGGCTTCCACATGGCCTACCGGTGTTTGGCAATAGAAAGCACCCAACGCTGCCGCAAAAGAGGTAGTGGTATCGCCATGCACCAGCACGATGTCGGGCTTGCATTCTTGAATGACCTGTCCTATCTTCTCAACTACCGACGCAGTGATAGACGCCAAAGTTTGACGCTGTTTCATAATGTCCAAATCATACTGCGGATGAATATCGAACACTTCCAGCACTTGATCCAACATCTGCCGATGCTGACCGGTAACACACACGATACTTTCGATCTCCGGATGTTTTTGCAATTCCAAAACGAGCGGACACATTTTGATAGCCTCCGGTCGTGTTCCAAATACGGACATTACTTTCATTTCGAATCTTCCCTTTCTGTTTTCGACCCATAAATATCGACAAAAATGGCAAGCTGCACTTTGCCATTCAAAATCCAATAAAAATCGCCCTAACAAAAAATCGGCAGCTGCAAATGCAGTGTCTGCCGATCAAAACACAAATTTTTTCGATGAGAACCGCCAAATCATTCTTTATCGGCTCTCGAGCAAGTGCGGGCATACACATACATTTTCATTATATATTCGACCAATTTTTTTGTCAAGGATGCAAAATCCGCCAATTTCTCCCTATTTCATCAAAGATTTCTTTTTTCACCCTTATCGTTTGGTCAGTTTGTATAAAAGCATCTTCGCACTATTGTTTTATGTGCAATACTTTGAACACTTTCGTTTTCATCCGTTCCAAGGTCACCCGCAAACCGACTGTTTTCAAATTCAATTCGGTGATCTTTGCCCATTTATGGATGAATCCCTTTTTGAAGACCTTTTGCAGCATCTGCAAAAAAGCGACCAGCCTTTGGTTTGCCTTACTCGGGTTGGGTGCAACGCTGTATATTTGCTTTCTTCTCTCGTCCTGCATCGCAGCGATGGTGTATATCTGTTCAAGCAAGCTTTCTGCATCCAATTTTTTTACCAGCGGTACCAGCACTTCATATTCCGGCTCGATCTGGTCATATTTTTCAAATGCATTTTGTACCAGTTCCTTGCGAAGGATCTGCTCGATCTGCTGCTTTTTCTCCGCTTCGGTCAAGGTGCATCGTTCGTTGGCAAACGAAAGGATACTTTTGATGACCTGCCCCACCTCATAGTCGGCAATGTAACACTCATTGTCCGATGTGATGGCATTTTTTTGGGATAGCAATTCCCGTAATTTTTTTAATTGGATCTCCTGCCCTTGGTATAAATTGGGGATATATCTTTTACTCAGTGATTGTACCGGCCATATCATGTAGTAATACAACAGATTTGACAGGAACACTACTTTTTCGCATTTTTCGAAATACTCCAAATTGAACAGAAAGTCCTCTCCATACTGTAACGTCTTGCGAAACCGTATCGGCTCGCTGCCCATTATCACGCTTTTTTTGTAAAGCTTATTCACCGGACTTTCTATGGTATAGCTTTTCCAAATCAAAGCCGGCAACATCCGAAAAAACGTTTGCCCCTCCAACATACATTCCTGCCCCAAAAATTCGCAGCTGAACTTTGCGTGTAAAATTTTATTACTGGGAAGCATCGTTTTTACTGCTACCGAACAAACAACACTATCGGCATGGTGGGATTCCATCGCTTGCAGCATTGTTTTTGTATACTCGGTGTCCACCACATCGTCACTGTCCACAAATTGCAGATACTCGCCCTGTGCATATTTGATACCGATATTGCGGGCATTGCTTACTCCACCGTTTGGGATGTCAATCACCTTTACACGGTCATCCAAACGTTCGTAGTTTTTCAGAATGCGCAAAGAATCGTCAGTGCTGCCATCGTTGACCAAGATCAATTCGATGTCCCGATAGGTCTGCTTTAAAATGGAATTGATACACCAGCCAACTTTGTCCTGAACGTTATACACCGGCACAATGATGCTTACTTTTGGCATAGGCTCCCCCCTTTTTGCTGTTTGTCACGCTGTTGCCCGAACTTTTTCAGTCCCTTTGCTTTCAGCAGCATCAATTCCTCCAAATACTTCTGTTTAACGGGATATTGCTTGAAATACTCCACATCCTGTGCCGCCATTTTCAACACTTCGTTTACCTTTTGCCCTTTTATCTTGTGTTTGTAGCATTGATAAAGCCGATCCAGTAAGAGATCACAATATGCATCTCTGTTTCTTTTTTGCAGCTGTGCATCCCCCATATCGCTTGCTTGTAAAAATTCCATTCTTTGATGCAGAGCGAAGCAGGCGTCCAAGTTTGCTTCCCGAAACGGCTTTCCCATGATGCTGTCTGTGCGGGTTCGGTCGTAATTATATTTGGATACATCTACGTATACCAGCTTTTTTGCATTTGCAAAAAAGCGATAGGTAGTAAATTCATCCTCATGGAGCATCCCTTTGGGATAGCGAATGTCGGCGATCACGCTTTTATGGTAGAGTTTGTTCCACACGACCGGCTTAAAATGCTTCCAGCTGAGCAGCCCTTCCATTGCATCTGCCGGTGTGCCCACAAAAACGTCTGCTGTACATTGCGTTTCTTCAAAAATCGCTTGCGGGAAAATATTTCGAAAACTGCACTCGGCGATCTGCGCATCGTATTGCTTGCATAGGCGATGCAGCTGTTGCAACATATCGTCGTCAATCCAATCATCTGAATCGACAAACGCCAGGTATTCGCCTTTCGCTTGCTCGATGCCTGCATTTCTGGCATCCGAAAGCCCACCGTTTGTTTTGTGTATCACACGGACTCTTTCGTCCTGCTTTGCGTATGCATCACAAACCTGCCCGCACTTATCCGGCGAACCGTCTTCGACCAAAAGGATCTCCAAATTGGTATAGGTTTGTTTTAAAACCGAATCTACGCATCTATGAAGATAGTTTTCCACTTTGTAGACAGGGATTATCACGCTGATCAAATCCATTTATCTGTTTTCCTTTCGCTGCAACAGTTACAAGCAGAGATCGACTGCTGTTTTACCATCGGTTCAATCTTTTTCGGAAGCATCTTTTTTAAATGCAAATACTTTTAGAATAATGAAAGTCACCGGAACACCGATCACCGCCGCCATCGCATAGGTAAGCAGTTTGTGCCAGTGCAATGTGTTGTAGAACAAAAATACCATCGCATTTTGGATGAGAAAATTCGGGATGTACGATACTGCAAAACGGATGAACTTTAACACCGACAATCGTTCTTTAAATGTGATAAAGCTGTTTAGCAGATACGAAATAAACAGGCTGGTGATATATCCTGCAACAAAAGCCAGATTTGCATTTTCTATCACAGCAGAATAACAATATGAAAACAGCGTTCCATTGAAGGTGTTGAAAAGACCGATCAACAAAAACATGATAAATGCACGGTTCAAAAATGTTTCTTTGATTTTTTGAAAACACGTTTTCAACAATTTCATAACCAAACCCTTTCTTTGCAACAGCCGAACCGCACATCCGGCTTTCATACCTCGATAAAATCCTGAAAATTATCATACCATCCCCATCTTTTTTCGTCAAGGTATGTTAGATTTTGGTTTTTTTGTCGCTTTGCATTGTAAGCACTGCTTATTTATGCTACACTGTACGGTATAATCATGTTTGACCAAAAATTTAACTGTTTTGCAAGGAGTTCTTATGAAAAAGTGGAAACCTATCGCCATTTTCGTTACCCTTATATTGTTCGCAGGTTACGTTCTTCTTAACCGAATGAACCTAAACCCTTTGTATCCCGAATCGGCATTTTCTTACTGTGTCCTTTTCAGTGTGTTGCTGCTCATCATCACGCTCGACCGCATCGGGCGGTTTATTTCAATAAAGCAAGGCGGTAACATTAATGTTCAGTTCGTAAAAAACAGCCGTCCCCTGCGTTGGCCTCTTATCGTTCTTGGTGTGTTGTGGGGCGCATTTTTTGCTGTTCTTATTGGTTCATCGGTGCTGTTTCAGGTAAATGCTTACCGTAACCAGATGCCCGAACTGACCGAAATGGATTTTGCCTCTGATTTTGATACCGTCAACACCAGCCAACTGCCTATTGTAGACAAAGAAATGGCGAAAAAGCTTGCCGATAAAAAACTGGGCGAGCGTTCCAGCCTTGGCAGTCAGGTAGTGCTTGGCGAACCGACTTTGCAGCAGGTAAACGGTCAGCTTCTATGGGCAGTGCCCACCTATCACTCGGGGCTGTTCAAATGGCTGACCAATCTGGACGGTACCCCCGGCTACATCACCGTTTCCGCCACCAACCCGCAGGACGTACAATATGTCGACGGCTACAAAATCAAATATCAGCCAAACTCGTATTTATGGCAGGAGCTCGGCTTCTGGGCTCGCTTTACGGCTGCACCTTTTACCGGTATCACCGACCCCAGTTTCGAACTGGACGATACAGGTCGCCCCTATTGGGTGATCACGACCTACAAATATCTGCGTGGATTTGCTTTGCCCGAAGTCACCGGTGCTGTTGTGCTTGACTGTGCCACAGGCGAAAGCGAGCGATACAGCATCGAAACCTTACCCGAATGGGTGGATCGTGTTCAGCCCGAAGATTTCATCATGACCCAGCTAAACAACAAAGGCGAATATGTCCACGGCTACCTGAACTTTAGCGACAAAGACAAATTCCGCACCTCCGAGGGCGAAACCATCATCTACAATAACGGCAACTGTTATCTGTTCACCGGTCTTACCAGTGTTGGCGGCGACCAAAGTGCGATCGGTTTCGTTATGATTGATATGGTCACCAAAGAGCCGCATATGTACCGCATCAGCGGTGCGACCGAAACCGCTGCACAGCGTTCGGCTGAAGGTGAAGTTCAGCAGTTTGGCTATCAAGCCGCTTTCCCCCTCATCATCAATTTGAACAGCCAACCCACCTATTTTATGACACTGAAAGATACCGAAGGCTTGATTAAACAATACGCCTATGTTTCGGTACAGGATTATCAAACGGTCGGTGTTGGCGAAACGATTCAAGAAGCACGTCTGAACTACGAAAAGGCCCTGAACGCATCGCCCGGCGGTCAAATGGTTGGCAGCACCACCACCGATGCCGAAACCATTACCGGTACAGTCGCCCGTATCGGAAGCGAGTATTCTAGCGCAGGAACGGTTTATTATTTGGTTTTGCAGGAACACAATAAGCTTTTGTTCAGCATTCAAGGTAGCTTGTCGGATGAACTCGCTCTTACCCAAGCAGGTGACCGTGTAAGTCTTTCCTACTATCCCACCGACAGTCAAACACAGGATGTTTCCATCTTTGATAATTTGGAATTTACACAAGAAAACTAAAGCGTAGACAGCAGGAGGGTATGTATGATTCATTCATTTTTGCTGATTGGTCAATCCAACATGGCAGGACGTGGCTTTTTACAGGACGCCTTACCGGTCGACACAAGCCATATCAAAATTTTGCGAAACGGTCGCTGGCAGCCGATGTTTCGCCCCATCAACCCTGATCGACCCTTTTCGGGGGTAAATCTCGCCGAAAGTTTTGCCGAGCGTTATTCTGCTACACACAACGTAGACGTTGGGCTTGTCTGCTGTGCAGACGGCGGAACACGTTTGGAACAGTGGCAAAAAGGGCAGGTGCTGTACGATAACGCACTTGCACAGGCAAAACTTGCTATGCGCAGTTCCGTTTTGGCAGGTGTTTTGTGGCATCAGGGCGAATCTGATTGCAGCGAAGAACTCTACCCGACCTACCGTGAACGGCTGGAGCAGATGCTGCATTCGCTGCGTACAGATTTAGGCATTGAAGACCTGCCCATCATTCTGGGTGGACTGCCTGATTTTCTTTCTCAATGCACCATCGACCCCCATGTAAAAAACTATCAGTTCATCAATCAGGTACTTTTGCAAACTGCCCGGAACAGCTGCAACATGGCATTTGTTTCGGCAAACGATCTGCAATGCAATCCGGATAAACTTCACATTTGTTCGGCATCACTGCACGAGTTCGGCATTCGCTATTTCGAAGCCTACCGTTCTCTTTCTTACACGCCGGACGAAAGCCATTCGCTGGAATCGACCACTGCAAAAACTGCTATCGAACATCTGTGACTGAATCCCCTGTAAACCGCCTGTGTTTGCAGGGGATTCTTGTTTTTTGGGGTAGCAAAATAGAAAAATTTTTTGAAAAATTCGTCTTTCTTTATCAGCATTCCCCTACCGCTCTTGCCGACCGTTTCAAACAGCCATATAATAAGATTCAGCGATCCATGCATAAAGTAAAGGAGTTGTGATATATGGTAAATCTGAAAGAAAAACCGTTTTATTTGAACGACGAACAGGTAAAATGGGTAGAAGATTCCATTGCCAATATGACATTGGAAGAAAAGTTCGGTCAACTGTTCGTTCTGCTCAAAGCCATTCCCGGCGTAGACGAAGAAAAGATCAAAGCAGGTCTTGCACAATCGCATCAGGGCGGCTTGCGCTGGCAGGGCGGTGACATGGAAACCGTTTATCTGCAAAACACCACCTATCAAAAACACAGCAAACTGCCCTTGCTGGTTGCTGCAAACTGTGACGACGGCGGCAGTGGTGTTGTGCCTAACGGTACTTTTGTTGCTACCGCAGCAGAATGTGGTGCAGGCAACAGCACCGAAAATGCCTATCATCAAGGTCTGGTAGCAGGTCGTGAAGCATCGGCTGTGGGATGCAACTGGATGTTTAATCCCGTGGTCGACATCTACATGAACTGGCGCAATACCATCGTAAACACCCGCAGTTTTGGCAAAGACCCTCAGAAAGTTTTGGATAATGCACGTGCCTATATCAAAGGCATTAAAGACGCAAACCCCAACATGGCTTGTACCGCCAAACACTTTCCCGGTGACGGTGTAGAAGAACTGGATCAGCATCTTGCTTTGGGCGTGAATGATCTGTCGGTAGAAGAATGGGAGAAAAGCTTCGGCATGGTATACCGCACCTTGATTGACGAAGGTTTGGAAGCGATTATGGTCGGTCACATCGCATTGCCCGAAATGAGCCGCAAGCTGCGCCCCGGCATTCAAGACAGCGAGATCATGCCGGCAACCTTAGCACCCGAGTTGATTGACCAGCTACTGCGTAAAGATATGGGCTTCAACGGTTTGGTTATCACCGACGCATCCCACATGGTCGGCATGACTGCGATGTCCAAACGCAGCGAGGCTGTTCCCGGTGCAATCATTGCAGGCTGTGATATGTTCCTGTTTGCCAACGACGTTGAAGAAGACATCGGTTATATGCGTGCTGCATACGAAAGCGGAAAACTGACCGAGGAGCGTTTGTCGGACGCTTTGCACCGTGTACTGGGATTGAAAGCAAAACTTCACCTGTATGAAGAATCGGTTCGCATCCCTGCCAAAGAAAACCTTCAACAAATCGGTTGCGAGGAGCATCTGAGCTACACCGCACAAGCTGCTGACGAATGCATCACACTGGTAAAAGATACCCGCAACAATCTCCCCATCGACCCTGCACAGAAAAAACGTGTATTTTTGGTATATGTTCAATCCACTCCCACATCGAAAGGCTACAAAGGCGACCCTGTAAAGCAGGTTCTGGTAGAAGAACTGGAGCGTGCCGGATTTGAGGTCGATCTCTGCCCGAACTACCATGATCTGGAGGTAGAAAACGGTGTGTCGCCCATGAACTTTGTCAAAATGCTGGGACATCAAAAACGTGCCGATTTTGTAGCAAACCACGATTTTGCACTGGTCGTTTTGAACATTAAAGGCTATGCACAGGAGAATGAAGTTCGTGTACGCTGGAGCTGCAGCCACAGCTGCGAACTGCCCTGGTACAACGAGGAGATCCCCACCATTGGTATGAGCCTGAACTATACCAACCACCTCATCGACGTGCCTCAGCTTCACACTTTCATCAACGCATACGCCCCCAACCGTACTCATATCCGTGCAGCAATCGAAAAGCTGACCGGAAAAAGCGAGTTCAAAGGAACTGCCAACGATACCGTATTCTGCGGTCGTTGGGATACTCGCCTGTAATTTCGACAAAAAAAGACTCTTGGCGTTTGCCAAGAGTCTTTTTTACTTTGTAGGTTCCTGTGCTTTGTGAAACGGCTGAAACAGTTTGCTCGGCATGCCCAACACCAAAACCATCCCCAGTGCCAGCGCACCGGCGATTTTGATTGTTTCTGTCCCTTTTATCATGGTCTGTGTCGTTTGCCCTGTGATGAAGTAGTAAGCGGTGTAGTAGATTCCTGCTCCCGGTACAAGCGGAAAAATACCGCACAACAAAAACAAGGTGATAGGTGCTTTTCTGCGGGTCGCAAACAGCCTTGCCAAGGCCGTAAGAGGAAGTACCGCCACCAAACTTGCCATGACCGTAGATGGCTGCGCCTGCATCATGGCCACATACACCAACCATCCGGCAGCACCTGTCAGCCCACACGCCACATACTGTTTCGGCGGAACATGGAACAGGATTCCAAACGCTACTGTTCCCCAAAACGAAACAAATAGCTGATAAAGATAATCCACAAATGTCACAGCTGCACCCCCAAAACCATCGACGCAAAGCCCAGCACTGCACCCACACCCGTAGCGATGGACAATCCAATAATCAAAGCGTCGATCATTCGAATGGTGCCTGACAGATAGTCGGAGTTGAAAAAGTCCCGAATCGCCATCGTCAGTGCAATACCCGGCACCAACGGCATAATGCTACCAATGATGATTTTATCCATATCGTTGCCGACGCCCAACAACATACATACACCCGCCACTGCGGTCACCAATGCAGCCCCCACCAAGCGAGTGATGATCTTGTTCGTTTTGTGTTTGTCTGCATTCCACAAATATACCTGAAGCAATAGTCCGGCAACAAAAGCGCAAAAAAAATCCGGCCACTTTCCTCCAAACAGCAACGCAAAAAATGCCGAACCGGCACCGCAAGCAAGCATTTGCAATGGTAACGACAGCACGGGAATCATGCGAATGCGCTCCAATTCTTCAAATGCTTCTTCCATCGGCACGTTTCCCTGTGCAATTTTACGAGAGAGAGTATTTACGCTGTCGATCCTGCCAAGGTGGACACTTGCCTGCGGAACATTCTCCAAGCGGGCAACATGATTGACACCATCTTCAGCCATACTTGCAAAAATGCCGTTGGTAAGTACATAAACATGAAATTCTTCGGCACCGTAGGCTGCCGCCATAATTTCCATCGTTTGCTGGACTCGAAACACTTCGGCACCGTTTTCCAACAGGATCTCCCCTGCCTGCACCGCCAATTCCAACACACTGCGCTTTTTTTGCATCGCTACTCCCCTTTTTCGCCGCTTTTTCTCTCTAACCAATCGGGCAATCGCCCTTTTACCGCCCACCACTGGGGAGGCAGCATGACCTGCTGAAACCCTAACTGCCGATACACCTCGACCGCTGTTTTTCCTTTTGCGCCTGCAAACACCAAACCACCTTGGTGTTCAAATGCTTCCTGTGCTGCATATGCGATCATCTGCTTTGCCAAAAGAGGGTTTTCATAATCCAAATCGGTGTACGCATCGCTCAGCATCGTCGTGTCGCCCTGTATCGTGACCAGCAGCCCCGCCACGATCGAATCGTCACGCTTCGCAAAGAGCATTTTACTGCACTCATGCCTTAGTTCACGTTGAATGTGATACAGCGCAAACGCCCCCTCCACACAAGCACCTACAAATTCTTTTTCGCAAGCGGTCAGCTCGTTTTGCTGCCAATACAGCTGTGCAAATTGCTGTTGTGTGTCTGCAAGCGGAAGTTCACACGCCATGATCTGCCGATCGTTCAACACTTTGATCGAATAGCCATGCCGTAAAAACGACGGTCGCAACTGTTCCAAATCCAAACTGTCAGGCGCACCAAAAAAGCGACTTGGCGAGATCTCTCTGCCTGCAAATTCTTCTTCTGCCGCTGCAATAGTTTCATCGGCATCTAGCCACTGGTTGATGACCGCATAGTTACAGGCATAACTAGATGCATTTGCCGCAAACAAACGCATCCTTCCGCCCGGAATGGGAAAGGAATCAAGTACACGTTTATCGGCAGTTTTTAAAAAGGATTCGATCTTCAACTGTATTTGCTGCTGTGTCATGCAAACCACCCTTATTTTTATTTACGAATACCTTCACGTACGGCTTTGAAAGCGGGATACTCTGCATATAGATAATTTGCGATGACTTCCATCAAGCGAAAATCTTCTTCCGAGTCGATGTCCAAAATACCGGTATCCATCATTTGAGAAACACCGATTTTTCCATCCCACAAAATGCTGGTTTTGTTGGCTGCCAAAAAGTCACGTTGGAACACATAGATGCTTGCATTCAGGTCATAAATTTCGGGTGCCTGCTGACGGGCAGTGAAATTGCTGGAAAGCACTTTTTCCACATGGTCACCTACTGCTTTTACCATATTGAAATAGGGGTTGCGACGGGATTCGGTAACACTGAAAACCAGATCCAAGTCAGGACGTTTTTCTTTCATTTCAAACGCATTCTGCACATCCTGCGCCGTACGCAGCGGGCTGGTAATATCCAAATCCATCACATAGTCGTACTTGCGATTCAGCTTTGCTTCCATCTCACGCAGACTTTGCTGGAACACCGCCATTTTCGGCACAGTGTCGCCACTGAGAGCTGCTTCACGCTGAATATAAGTGACCTCGGGATATTTTGCTTTGACCAGTTCTACCAACAGGGCGGAGTCGGTATTCAAACAAATGTCGACCGCCACGTCGGGTCGTACCGCTTTAAACAGCATCGCCGCAGAAAGAGTGTAGTAGACAAGTGGTTTTTCGCAGAATGTTTTTAAATTTTTGTTGCGGAAGCCTTTGCTGCCAGCCCGTCCGCATACAGTGATCAGCAAACGTTTCATGGATTCGTTTCCCCCAGTGTCAATTTTAATACCGCCAATGCTTGCTCGGGCGGATTGATGCTTTCCCCTACACCGTACATACTATATTCCAAAAAGTATTCCATCTCTCGCTCATAGCGGCGATTTACCGGCTCGGTGTAATACTGCACTGTACCATCCGCCAAGGTCAAAGTACCCTCGCCAAAATCAGCGGTCACAGTGCCGTCTTTGCAAAACAGTTCGATGCTACGGCGATAGCTGCGCCCGAAATAGTCCAAATGCACTTCGGCAAGCAAGGTCGGGTAACGTGCAATATAAACCGAAAGGTCGTCTGAATCAATTTCGAGGTGTGAAAAGGTTCCTTTGAAGTTGAAGCACTCCAACGGCTCGCCGAATAAATCGACCATATAATCCCACTCGTGGATGAGGTCGATGGTAACACCGCCCCCCATATCTTTATGGGCAGAATATACCTGTCGATAATCCACATTCGGACGCCAATCCGGCAAATAAGAAGAACAAATCACTCGCACCGAATAAGGATGCAGTTGCTCCATCTGCTTTTTCAGTGCCAAAAAGGTACCACACCAGCGCATGGGTGCTGCAACGTATGCTTTTTGCCCATCCTTCAACACAAAGTCGGACAGTGCATATTCGGTGGAATCAAAGATCGGCTTTTCGATAAAAAAGCTGTGTACCTTTCCTTTCAGCCACCCCAACGCCTGTGCGTGTAAATGGGTGGGGTTGGTGATGAATGCCATATCCCATGTTTCCTGCTCCGGCAATTCGCAGAACTCGCCTTTCAGCAGTGCTTTCACATCCTCGGCAAGTTCTCTTTTTCCCGACCGCCATGCGTAGCATTCCAGTTCGATGCCCTTTTGCTCACACAAAGCAGTCAGATTGCGCAGGTGCCGTGTGCCGATACTTCCCAGCCCTACAAACAAAGCCCGCATTTACTCCGCCTCCTCGATCGCATCCATGATGGCAATGGCTTTCAGGTCTTGCTCAAAGCTATAACGGGGTGCTTGCTCTCCACGCAAAGCTGCAAGAAAGTTGGCCAGCTCGTCCACATATGCATTTTCGACGATGTTGTCGGAATAGCGACTGTCATGCTCGAAGGTCTGGTAGGTGTCCACTGCAACCTTTTCTTTTTTCTCGCTGTCATAGCGGTAAAGCGCCTTGGGGTTGCCCTCCCAGAACAGGTGCAGCCCTTCGCCAAACACCTCGAAATTGCGCACGGCTTTGGGGCTTACGACGTCCACTGCCAGCATTCCCTTTGCACCGCTTGCGTGGCGCAGTGTGACGAATACGCTGTCCTCATAATCTACTTCCAACTCGCTGATTTTGTCCTTTTCCACATGGAAAGAGGTAACATCACCAAATGTGTCAATCAGCCATGGCAATTCGATGCCAAAAATCTCTCGCACACCGCCGGTTCGTTTATTTCCTACAAAGAAATTGCGGTAGTTTTCCCATGGATGCCAATCGGGCAGATATTGACCGATGTGATAAACGTAGTTTACTTTTTTGTCGAATGCTTTTACCTGACGGTTGATGTACTGGGTTTCGCCACGGTAGAGCATTGTGGAAGACAAAAACAAAAGCAGATTTTTTTCTTTTGCCAGTGCAATGCATTCTTCGTATCCGTCTTTTACCAAGTTCAGCTCGGTAAATACCGACAAACCCAGTTTCAGCAACTGTTGAATGATAACTGCATGACTAAGCGGCGCAGTGCAGACCAACGCTGCATCGAATGTTTCACATTCACACGCCTCTTTGATGGACGAATAGGCAGTGATACCTAAGCTGGCTGCCTCTGCACGGCGAAATTCAGTGTTATCCACACCGGAAATTTGAATGGAAGGGTCGATCCCTTTCAGCAACCTTGCACGGCGTTTGCCCATGCTGCCTAAACCAACGATTAGAAGTTTCATTTTATTCACGGCTCCTTTTCAAGCTTGCTGTTTTAAATCGCATCGTAAAACCCCTTTGGCTGTAAAAAGCGGGGGTCGAACAAAGCTTTTTCCAATACATCGCACATTTTTTGTGCCGTGTCACCGCCATTATAAGGGCTTACGGTCGCAGCGGCAGCTTGTACAAAGGCAGGGCTACCTGCCGTTTGCATCGCCCGCAAAATCTCGTACTGCTCCGCTTGGCAGCACAGCACATTTTGGCAGATGATGCGTCCTTTTTGTCGATCTCCGATATTCACCGTGGGAACGCCGAAGGTCGGTGTTTCCACCACGCCGGAAGAAGAATTGCCCACCACCATAGCAGCGTGGCTCATTGCAGACAAATACCGTACCACACCCAAACTAGAGAATGCAACGGCATTTTCATGAGTTGCACACCATTCGTCGATGCAGCGATTGATCTGCTCACCGCCTGCATCTGCATTCGCTTTTGTAATCAGCCATTGCAGCTGTGGCATTTGCTCCATTGCCCACAAAAGCTGCTGCATCTGCTCGAGAGGCTTTGCATCGGCGGTCGTTTCGGGGTGGAAAGTGACCAGCGCAAAACCTTTTTCTTTGAGCGGAAATCCAATGCTTTCGCTCAGCTGTTCCAACGACATACGGGGAAGCTTGCGGATGTTTTCATCTCCCAATCCCCCCACGTTGAACACTCTCCACGGTTCTTCTCCCATACGGATGACCCGTTGGGCATACTGTTCGCAGGACGGAAAATGAATGCTTGCCATCTTGGTCAGGCAGTGGCGGAACCACTCGTCCGCCGCCCCCAGAGTGACATCTCCACCGCTGATATGCACCAGTGGGATATGCAGCATTGCTGCCGCCGAGCCGACCGCAAACATTTCGTATCGGTCGCCCAGAACCATGCAGGCATCCGGCTTGATTTGGTCGAACAGAGAAGAAAAACATTGGATGGTATAGGCAACCGTTTGTGCTGTTTGCAGCGTACCGTTGCCAAATTTCAGGATGTCGACACGGTGTGTAATGGGAATACCATCTTTTTCAATCTCCTGTACTGTATTTCCGTACAAATCACTTAAATGTGCGCCTGTAACAATTACTTCGGGTGTGATATACTCACTTTTTAACAGCGTTTGTATCACTCGGCGCAGCAAACCATACTCTGCACGGGTCGCAGTTACCACTGCCAGCCGCTTTTTTTCCATCTCGTTCACCTCTGCGCTGATTTACAGCTCGATTTTTTCATCCTCGGCAAAGTCACGCTTTGCCACACAGCCCAGCACATCGTACCACTTCATTGGACTGATACCATCGCCCGGACGTTTGGTCGTCAGATTTTCCGCAGTAAACTGCTCACCTTTTGCAATGGGACGTGCTGCCACGATGCTTTTGCGGGCGATGGGCTTGTTTTTTGCCTCGCTTGCCGACACCTCTTTTTTACCGCTGCCCAGTGCTTTTTCGATGTTGCGCACCGCCTGTACCATGGCTTTCAGCTCGTTCGGCTCCAAACTTGCCTGATGGTCGGGGCCTTCCATCGTCTTATCCAATGTAAAGTGCTTTTCGATGACGGTAGCCCCCAGCGCAGCCGCAGCAATATCGCACTCGATGCCCAGCGTATGGTCGGAAAAACCAACTTCGCAGCCGGTCAAGTTTGCAAGATCTGCCATTGCCGTCAGGTTAGCATCCTCATAGGGAGTGGGATACTCGGTGTTACAATGCAAAATGGTCACCTTAGGGCAACCGCCTTTTTTCAGCACTTCCACTGCCTGCAAAATCTCGTCGGGGACGCTCATACCGGTAGACAACACCACAGGCTTTTTCAAAGAAGCGATTTTTTCCAGATAAGGCAAATTGGTGATCTCGCCCGACGGGACTTTATAAAACGGAGGGTCCATGCTTTCCAAAAAGTCGATACTGGGCAGGTCGAACGGCGTGGAAAGGTATGCGATTCCAATGGAATCGCAATATTCTTTCAGTTCCCGATGCTGCTCGAACCCAAAATGGATCTTTTTCACCATCTCCAGTTGGCTTTCCTGTTCGCCGGTCTGCTGCTTTTGGTAATCCGCTTTTTCGGCAAATTTCGAAATGACCAGTTCCGGCACAGCGGTTTGGTATTTTACGATGTCGGCACCTGCCTCTTTTGCAGCCATTGCCAGCTGCTTTGCCAGTTCCAAGCTACCGTTATGGTTCACACCTGCTT
Organism: uncultured Anaerofilum sp.; assembly: GCA_944385945.1. Taxonomy (GTDB): domain Bacteria; phylum Bacillota; class Clostridia; order Oscillospirales; family Ruminococcaceae; genus Anaerofilum. The sequence continues at coordinate 28,026 of CALWZD010000002.1, forward strand.
CGGCAATAATTAAAATGCTCATACAAATCGCTCCTTATTTGATTCGGGGTTAATTTTGCTCTAACCTACGGCGCATATTGTCCAGTTCTTCCAACTGTCCCATATCCATCCAGCTCTGCTCGCTGACGGGGTATACCCCTGCCCGTCCGCCATGTTCACGCACACGATCGATGAGGTCGGTAAAAGGGGTCGGGGTATCGGGCTCGATGAGGTCGATGACCTGCGGTTCTACTACATACACGCCGGTATTGGTCAAAAAGTTCATCGCCGGTTTTTCCTGCATCTGGCTGATTTGACCATCGTCCGAAAGATTCACCACACCGTAAGGAATGGTAAAATGCTTTACGGCACACACCATCGTGATCCAGTTTTTGCTTTTTTTGTGGAACTCGTAAACGTCGCCAAAATCGGCATCAATCAAAATATCGCAGTTGGTCAGAAAGAAAGTCTGGTGCAGCTTGCCTTGCAACAGCGACAGCCCACCGCCTGTGCCAAGCGGCTTGTCTTCGTCAACATACTCCACATGATATTCCTTTTCCAAATCGTTGAAATAGGATTTTATCATGTTTTTCTTGTAATTGACCACCAGCCAAAAGTTACTGCATCCCACATCTCGAAAGCGGTTGATGATATGCTCTGCAATGGGGACGTCGCCAACAGGGATGAGTGGTTTGGGGAGGATCTTTGTATAAGGATACAGCCGTGTGCCCAAACCACCTGCCATCATTACCACAGGCAGATCTGCCTGCTTGCGTGTGTCGATGTCCAGCCCATCTGCAAACAACACATCTTGAATGCGTCCGTTTTTGTCTAACAACGGCAATGCTTTGATGCACTCATCCAGCATTTTTTGCTTTGCCTGCGCACGGTGTTCCACCAAAAGCCAGCGTGGATTTCGGTTGACAGCTCCTCCTACTGGCTCCTCCAGCTTTCTGCCCGAAAGGACGTAACGGCGGATGTCACCATCGGTGAGGACTCCTTTCAGCACTCCGTCCGGTGCTTCGAACAATACTCCCAGCCCTGTTTCGTCCAGCTGGCGCATCGAATCCAACACACTTTGTGTCGGATCGAGCAAAATGTCTTCTATTCTCATTCTCCACCGTTTCCTTTCGTCGTTTTACAGGCTCAACAGGGTATCGACCACCCGCTGTGCGTCCTCTTTTGTCAGGTTTGTGGAGCATGGCAGGTTTACGATACGATTCAGATAATAATATGCCAATTCATCGCCGTAGCGTTCGTTTTTGTCATAATCAGCCTGATCTTGAATCAAAGCCCAAATCGGACGGGTCTGGATCTTTTCCTTTTGCAATGCTTGAATGATCTCATCACGGCTCAGCGGATGCTCGTCTTCTACGAGCAAGCTGTAAAACCAGTGATTGCTGCGTGTACCCTCACGGAATGGCAGGATACGGTAATGGTTCTTTCCGTTCAAAGCATTGAAATAGAAGTTGTACATTTCGATTTTGTGCTGGATAAAACCTTCTAACTGCTCCATCTGTGCCACACCAAGGGCAGCTTGCAGATTGGTCAAACGATAGTTGTAGCCAACCTCGTCGTGCTTATAGTTCAGTTCGTCACTTTTCGCCTGTGTGGACAGATGTTTTGCGTGTTCCGCCCATTCCGGATGGTTGGAAACCACCATACCGCCCGAACCTGTCGTAATGATTTTATTTCCGTTAAAGCTGTAAACGCCTACATCGCCGATGGTTCCTGCAAATTTGCCTGCATATACACCCTCGGTGTAATAGGTACCCAATGCCTCGGTAGAGTCTTCGATAACGATCAGATTCCACTGCTTTGCGATCTGCATCAATGCCGGCATATCTGCCAGATTTCCAAACACGTGTACAACTACCATTGCTTTGATCCATGCGCTGGTACTTTTGTTGATGCACTTACCGTCTTTCAGCTCTGCATGGCTTTGCAGATACTCACTCACCCGTTCGGGACTGATGCACAGGCTGTCATCGCAACCGATAAAAATGGGCTGCGCACCGGCATATCGAATGGGATTGACCGCTGCAATAAAGGTCAAAGTCGGTGCCAATACCTCGTGTCCTGCACCGACACCTGCCATCATCATGGCAAGATGCAGCCCAGAACTGCCACTGTTGCAGGCCACTGCACGGTCAGTTTTGACATAATCGGCAATCAACTGCTCGAACTTAGGCACAAGGCTGCCACCGGTGGACACCCATTCGCTTACCACTGCATCATTTACGTACTCTTTTTCTTTGCCCGAAAAGTTGGGCACTGAAAGAGGGATAAAGTTTTTTTCTTCCATTATTCACAACTTCCTTTCCCTTTATTGACTTGACTTTTTACATTCTCAAAGATGTGCAAAAGATATTTCAAAATCGCTGCACTTAGCGCAGGAATCACTGCCAAACGGAATAGACCGTTCAAGCTAATGTCCAGATACCGTTCCGGACCGGTTTGTGTATTGAAACGAATCTCCTCGATCGTGATGCCCAAATTTTCGGCACTGCCCGGGTCGATGCGCAAAACAGAAATTTTTGTTCGAGGCAATGTGTACAGGTAACTTCCATCCGGCTGTTGTACTGCCCACACACGGCGATATTTATCAAACGTTTCATCGGCATTCTGTGTGTAGTACAAATCCAACTCGCCCGGATTGGCATCAAACTGCATCTTGATAGAAACATTGGAGAGATACCCGTCCACAACATACAAAAGCTGTGGGTCAGCCGTTGTACTGCGCCAGCTATTTTCTGTTTCGGCGATGAGGTTCTGCATTTGAAAGCTGAAAACCGAAACTTCTTTCTCGCTCAACTGCCCCTGCACCTTCAAAAACGAATCCTGTACAAAGCCGACCAATGCCGCAGCCAACACACACACCACATATACACTATAACACAAAACCAACAGGTGGCTGCGCCATTTTTGAAAAAAAAGATGATTTTTTTTCATTCTACATCCTCCATAGGCACCGCCGTCATCCATGCCAGCCCATCCTTTTGCTGAATTTTATATAGGGCAGGCTGCTCGTTCGCACTTTCCAGTGCATCGTCAAATAGCTGTGCGTAACTTTGTACAAAAATATCATCACATTGCTCGATGTACATATAGTCGCACTCATTTTCCAACAAATAGGAAGAAAGCTGTTCCGGTGTGTACGGATGATAATACAAGTCGCCGTTAGCAAGCTCTTGCAAGCCGAACGTACCGCCCATTCCTCCCGACCAGCCTTTTTCTTCGTCCACCGAACCACTTGGGTCGGTGATAAGGGGAAGCAGATTGTAGGATTGGCGGAACCAATTCTCGCCGTTATCTCCCTGATACACATAAAAGATGCGGGCATCGCTTTCTACGGCATTCACAACTGCCTGCGCATTGTTTTCGCTTTTTTTCACCTGATCGAAATATGGCTCCGGATAGCCCATGATCGTAAACTGTGGCATCAGCAAGGAAGTGAATCTCCACAACATGACCCCTGCTGCAACCAATACTGTCAGCTCCTGCAATCTCCATCTGCCACTCGGCCGCTTTTGACACCGTGCCAGCAAAGACAGCGCAACAAAAAACGCAAACAGCAGATAGGGGTAGATGTAGCGATTGTAGCTGTCCAGCGATTGCGCCTGAAAATCTTTGAAGATAAATACATAGCTGAACAAAATCACGATATAATACGCAAAAAAGCCTGCAATCGTAGCCACAGCCAACACTATATGACGCAAACGCTCCCGTTTTGGGCAAAAAATAGCTGCGACCACAAAAATTCCACCAATGAAAATCAGTGCTGTTAAGCTGGGACCTGCCATCGTGATGGAAACCTTGAAAAAAGCACTCCACATATCCGCCGATACCTGTGCGAACTTCTCACCATAGGTTTGAACGATCTCGGCAGGTGCAGATGACCGAAACAGCAAAAGGAAAATACCATTTTTCAGCACATCACCCAGTGCCATATTTGTGGTACCCATTCCGCCCTGCTGCGCCCGAAGCTGAACGGCTGCAGCTGCATGGAAGCTCCACATCATATATGCTGCGCCGATACAAGCAACACACACGGCACAAAAAGCAGCCCGTTTGCCGTACCGAATCGCAAAGCGTTCCTCCTGTTCAGTAGGCAAACCAAAAAAGAAGCAATCCAACGCTATCAATCCAAATGCGACGAGTGCAATGGGCAGCGTATTGTCTTTCACATACATGGAAGCCGTCAGCACAATGGGAACGACCCATACGCCCTTTTGTTTGCCTGATTTCAGGCACATCCAACATACGACCGCACCGCCTGCCAAAATTCCTGCCGGAATATCACCGTAGGCATCCATGTAGACAGGACGCATGGTAGTTTCACGTTGATACACTGTAAAAAACCACGGAGATAAAAACGCTGCTAAGGAAAGCGGAATCCATGCATTCCATTCTTTCGCTTCAAAAATGCCGATTACCGCACTGAAGCAAGCGAAGAACAGAATATCATATGCCAAATACAACTTCCACGCCGCAAATCCACTGCCAAAAAACTGCATGAAATATCCTAATACGATCATGCCGGGCTTTTGGGTCGCTGTCCACTCCCAAATTTGAGATAACTCACTGACGGTGTAAAGCGTGTTGTCCAGTTTGGTGATTTTTGCAGCAGTCCCCCAAAACGAGGTTTCGTCCCACACCGAAAACACCGGCTGACGTACAGCCAAATATACCATGAACACCAAACTCAGCCCCACAAACACACAAAAAGACGGGGTGAACAAGGTGATTTTTTTTCGTTTGAACGCATCTACTGCGGCAACGATGCCCAGCACAAATGCAATGGCATAGAAGCCCCACCCCATAGGAAGCAATAGCCCTGCACATCCTGCCACGCTGAACCACATCATCGTGATGCTGACCGTTGCCAACGGTGCCACACCTGCACACACATTCCATTTTTGATTCAGGAAAAAGCAGATTGCGACCAACGCCACAAATGCAATTCCAACATCCAAAACCTGCATTTTTTACTCCTTCAGCTTATTTTTAGGGAACTTTATCCCCCGAAAAACCTTCCAGATTGCCACTGTGATCGGAGGTATGCCCAATAATAGCGCAGCCTGCTGAAAGTTTGGCAAAATTTTCCATTCACTTCCTGCACTCAAGCGCAGTTGCTCCAGTTCCAAGATAACACCGCCGTTGCTTGCGGGGTCGATGCGTATCTCCTCCACGACCTTTCCGCCCAGATCAAAGCGATAGGTCTCCTGTTCGGTGATTTGAGCATACACCATTTGGCGAGGCAAAAAATCCGGTTGCTCCGGTGTACGATAGTATAAAACCACCGCACCCGTAGGCCAAAGCGTTTTCATTTTCAGCTCTACCGTATCCAAATATTTTCCACCGCAATACCAGCGGATCTGCGGGTCGGAATCACTGGACACCAGCCAATTTCCCTGACCGATCTCTTGGATGGGTTTCTGCTCTACAAGCGAGATCAACTGTAATTCTTCCAGAGGTACCAGTTGGTTTCCAATCGCTCCTTGCATCGTATACCACACAACCTGTAAGCTGGAGGCGATAAACAATGCAATCCAAATGGCAACCGCCAAAAGATATGCCATCCACAAAGGTCGTTTATACCAATTTTTCATTGCACCGCCTCCAAATCAATCGGCTGGAACTGTGGTGTATCTTGCTGCCATACGATTCGATAAAGAGCGATTTGGGTCAGCCCGCTGTTGCTCATTTCTCCGTCGGTATACGGCTGAAGCAGTTGTTTTGTGTAATCATCCGCACGGTCTACCAGCAGAACTGTGGCACCACTGTCTTTGATATAAGCCAATAAATCTTTTTGCTCGGTCAGAACTCCGTAATTCTGGTTCCCTAAATTGCTTTCTTCCGTCAACGTCGCAGCCGTTGTGGGCCAATACGGATTTTCCTCGCTACCATCACCGCCTCCATACATTTTCAGCAGCTGGCTTTGCAACTCATAGCCGTAATAATACCACCTTGTTCCATCGTTGCCTTGAATGATCGGATATATTTTTTCGTCTTTTTCCAGTATACCGTTTACCACATCTGCACGTTGCTGTACTTGCAGCCGTTCTTGGTAAAAGCTGTACGATGCACTCATAAAATTGTTTACCGTCTGTCCACGCAAAGCAAATGCACCTGCAATCAACCCAAAGCAAACCACAGCACACACTTCACTTTGCCACTTTCTGCAGTTTGCCATCGCCAACAGAACAAGTGCCCCCAGCATCCATCCGAAATAATACTCCATAAAATAGCGTGGGTAGTCTTTCAGTTCGCTGCCTTCCATTGCACGGAACACGTACAGATACAAAAACCAGTGGAATATCCAAAACGCAGCAAAACCGGCACTGCTGCACACAGCATACAGCACTACTCTGCGCTTATGTTGCGTATCGCCACACAAAAAGGCTGCCAACAGAATGAGAGCAATGATAACGGTCACTATAAGCCCGCTGCCCAACAAACAAACAGTGCGCCCAAAGTACGCCTGAAGCATCGTTTTGCCCATTGACGAAAATTGCTCCGTTCGCTCGATGCCAAGAAGTTCCTGCACTCCTCGCACCATCATCTCGGTCATGCCCAGTGCCTGACTGTCGCCGTCGTTGCCAAGATCGAACCGATTTTCGCCCGACACCATCCCAATGTACTTGGACCAGCCAAACCAACCTGCTACCACTACCGCAGCCGACACAGCAAACACGGTTCCCGAAACAGCAAGCCGCTTTTGTATTTTCTGTTGGTTGCCGATGAACAACAAGTCCATTGCAATCACCCCTGCTGCAATCAGCCCCAACGCCATTCCCATATCTTTTATCAAAGACAAAACAGCAAACAGAAGTACAAGCTGCACAAAATTGGCTGGATTCTTTTTGCCACGGAAGTAGACCGCTAAAATGGCACCGAACAATGCACCGAGAATCAAGTCTGCCTGCAAATTCAACAGCACGGTCGACGCCACACCGCTTGCAGCACCTACTTCAAAGAAAAACGGCAAAAAGACGGCTACACCAAGCAATAATACATTTTTAATGTTGTCTGTTTCTTCTTCACCGCAAATCGTGCAGACACAAGCCAATACAAAAACTGCATAGGCGAAATATCCAACCCATTCAGAAAAAGAACCTGCCAGCAACTGAAACATATTGACCAATAACGGCAGTGCCGGCGGATATGCCGTCGTCACCATGTTGCTCTCAACAGTCGGATAAAGAGCCTTATTTTCAAACGTCACCTTTGCGGCACTTCCCCAAAAGGTGAATTCATCCCACTGGTAGAACATCGGCTGACGCACAGCAAACACCGCCAGCAAAAACAAACTGCCCACAAAAAAGAGGCGCACTCCACTGCAACGGAACAGGGCAAGCGACTGTTTTTTTTGTACCGCCACCTGCCACACGAAGGCAACAATGCCTGCAACGACCCAGACGATTCCGCCGATCCGCAAAATCCCCGCTATGCCTGTGGCGGTCAGCCAAACGATTCCGGCCCCCAGTACGGTAAGCGGTGCCGTTTGGGTCGAAATGTCGGTATAACGCCGTAATACAAGCGAAAATCCGCACCCCCCCAGCAATAGCAGCAATGCAGACAGTATTGTCATGTGAAGTTCATCTCCTTTCGCATCTGACAAACCGATTTATACAGGCATATTGTAGACCGGACCGATAAAATAGTGTTGCGCTAACAAAATACCGCTAAGCATCGCACCTGCACTGCAGGTCCACAAGCCCAGTTTTGTGGCTTTATCGGTTTGTGCCAGTTTGGGTTCCAGCACATGGCTGAGCAAGCCTGCCAAAAGAACCAACAGCATCAAAAACGGCGGAAGCATATATCTTGCCTGTACTCCCAGCACACGTACCATTCCTACCGGCGTATAAGTGATATACAATGCTGCCATGACCGCTGCGATGTAACACACCGCCAACACACCAAGCCCGATTGCCGAACGCAATGACAAACTGCTTTTTTCGTGTACTGCCAAAGCGGTCGCCAGAAACAACATTACAACGGATACCAACTGCACCATGGGTATCTCCAGATCCAAAGCCCCAAAAATTCCCAGCTGCCCAAAATACAGCGTATTTTCGTATAGCGTCCCCAAAAATACAGCGATTGTTCGAGGAATATTTTGCAACATAAAGGCCAGTTGCTGTCCGCCGTTTACTACTTCCGTTCCCAGCATCCTTCCGATTTCGGGATAATTCACCCGCATCGCCGTTCCGTACCATTCTACAAAAAGCGTGATGGAAATTGCCCCTGCAATCGCCGCCAGTGCTACCTGCCATTTTTTCGCTTTCACTTTCCACGCCTTTTGGGGCAGAACCAAAGGCAACAGCAGCCACAGCAAGCTGATCCAAGGCTTGACTGCATTCATCAGCACAAATGAAACAAAAAACACCTGTACATCTTTTTTCCGAATCTCATCCGCACAATAATAGCTTGCAGTAAGATAATACAATCCCAACAGCAAGCTGTCGTAGCTAAGGGATGCTGCCAGATACAAACTTAACGGCAGTAGCATCACCGCTGCAAAAATCGTTTGGTAACGTTTGCAATTACGCAAAGCAAACCAGCACAGTACCGTATATACTGCAAGGTTTGCCAGCCTTCCCAAATACATACATCCCAATGCCTGCAACCCTATCAGTCGGGCTACGAACATTCCCACAGCCTGTGGTAAAAACGGAATGATTTGAAACATGATCGGCTCATTCACGCTTTCAAGTGCCGTATTCTTGAGATCCTGATATGCCTTGAATTGGTTAGATAACGAAATCAGTTCATTTCCCTGCAATCGAAGCGGAAAATTGGCACTGCTGCCTGTCCCGGTCAGTTCACCGGTTTTTTCATCTACCTCTACCCAATAGGTCGTATGCGCATTGGTCCACGCTCCGGGAAACGCACTCAAAAGTGCCGCAACATCATTGGGATATGTGCGGTCGTGATCGAAGTTCAACCAGCCTTTGCTGATAGAATAGCTGCGCAGATAATGTACCGACTCATCCGGTGCCTGCAACGGTGGATTGGCAAAACAAAAAACAATACCGCACACTGCGATGGCAATGGCTGCTTTTGTTGGAAATGTTTTTACATAACGCACAGTAAGCAAAACGACCACATACACCGCCGTTGCTGCCAAACAGCACAGAGCGGTCAATTTCAATGCAGAGCCGGTATAGCCATAGAATACACGCCAATAATACACCATTGCAACCATGCACAGCTGCAACGCAAGATAGCCCGCCGTTTGATAAACGGCAGGCTTTTTGCAAAAAACTTTTATTTTCTGCAAGGTCTTTTCCATGGCAGACCTCACAGATTGTAGATGTCGACTTTATAGCGATCCATGTTTTGACGAACCCATTCGATTGTTTCCGCCAACCCTTGTTCAAAGGTATACTGCGGTTTCCAACCGGTCAGCTCACGCAACTTTGCTGCGCTGCCCAGCAAACGGTTCACTTCGCTTTTTTCGGGACGCAAACGCTCGGCATCAGTGGTGATTTTTGCGTTCGGGTTGATCTGGCGGATGAGTTCTTCTGCCAGCTGTCCAATGCTGATCTCCTGTTCGGTCGCAATATTCAGCTCCTGTCCAATCGCCTGCTCGCAGCCTGCAATGGTAATGAATCCATTTGCAGTGTCCTTTACATAGTTGAAATCACGAGTAGGTGTCAGGCTGCCCAGGTGGATCTCCTCTTTGCCTGCCAACAACTGTGTGATGATGGTAGGGATAACTGCTCTTGCACTTTGGCGAGGACCATATGTGTTGAAGGGACGCACGATGGTGACAGGCAAATTAAAACTGCGCCAAAAGCTTTCTGCCAAACGGTCGGCACCGATTTTGGTAGCAGAATACGGGCTTTGCCCCTGATACGGATGCTTTTCGTCGATAGGAACATACTGCGCCGTGCCGTATACCTCGCTGGTGGATGTAACCAACAACCGCTTAGTGTTTACCTGACGGGCAGCATTCAGCACATTCAGCGTACCTTTGATATTGGTATCGACATAACTATCGGGGCTATGGTAACTGAAAGGAATCGCAATCAGTGCGGCTAAATGGTACACGATGTCCTGCCCTTCCATAGCAGTACGCACACCATTGGGATCTCGGATGTCACCCATAAACACTTCGATCTCGTTTTTAATCTCAGGTGCAAGTGTATCCAGCCAGCCCCACGTACCAAACGAGTTATAGTAACAAAAAGCCTTTACCTTTTCGCCACGCTTGACCAATTCTTCGGTGAGATGGCTTCCAATAAAACCATCTGCACCTGTTACCAGAACTGTATTTGCCATAATTCAAACTCCCTTCGGGTGTATATATATTTATAAATAGAATGTTCTAAAACATACACACTGATAGTATAATATAATTATTGTCAAATTTCAACCAATACAGCCATAACATCCAAAAGATTGCATGAAAAGCAACAAACAGTCCATCGAATTTGATGGACTGTTTGTTGCTAAAAAATACATTTTATTGCTGTATCTACACGTTGTGGTTGCTTTCGAAAGCCCCTGCTTTCACTCAAATGCAATCTTTATTGTGCGTCGCCAAACTCGGTATTTACATCCTCGCTGCGTTCGACAAGATGGAATCTATCTGTCAGATTTTTCAGCATCATTGCCTGACCGGAAAGTTCCTCACTTGCAGCGGCACTTTGCTGTGCAGTAGCGGAATTGTTTTGTATTACATTGGCGATTTGGTCAACACCGCTGGATGTTTGCTGGATAGCAGCCATCTGATTCAAAGATGTTTCGGACACTTTCTTCGCCTGTTCCGACAATTTATCAATAAAGCCCGAAACACGTTCCAAAGACGCAGCTGTTTCGTCTGCGATCGTTTTTCCGTTATTTACACTTTGGAGAGAATGCAAAATCAGCGACGAAGTATTTTTGGAGGCTTCCGCTGTGCTTGCAGCCAATCTCCGAACTTCATCTGCCACCACAGCAAAGCCTTTTCCTGCCGCACCTGCCCTTGCCGCTTCGACTGCTGCGTTCAGTGCCAAGATGTTTGTTTGGAATGCAATCGCTTCGATGTTTTTAATGATTTTTTCGATCTCGGTAGCACTCTTTTGAATTTCGTCCATAGCCGAAAGCATCTGCTGCATTTTGTCTGTGCTGTGAGAAACTTCCGTAACCGTATCGTTAACGCTGGTTTCTACCTGTTCGATAGAGTGTGCATTCTCTGTTACTTGTCCGGAAATTTCGGACAGCATCGACGCCAGCTGCTGTACGCTTGCAGCCTGTTCGGTAGAACCTTGGCTAAGTGCCTGTGCTCCATCCGATACCTGCTCTGCGCCTGTTGCGACCTGACCCGTTGCAAGACGAATCTGATAAACCACATCACTCATCACGTAGACGAGATTATACACCGAATCCCGCAGCAGAGCATACTCTCCCTGATATTGGTCGTCATCTCCGCTTTTTATGTCAAAATGACCTTCCGAAACTGCTTGTAACGCCTTTTCCAAGTCTTTGGTAATAAATACGATACGTTTCATCGTGGCAGTAATATTTTTGCTCAACTGCCCAAACTCATCCTGCGAATCATATTCAACCACGGCATTGGCAAAATCACCGTTTTCCAAAGCATTTGCACCTGCAATCAACTTTTTGATCGGAACTGAGATATACCGCATCATACGTGCAGTGAAGAAGCCTACGGCAATAAAGGCACACAGCACAACAACAATTACGATCGCCAGTGACATAGTTCTGCCCAATTTCATCAGTTGTTCCCGCTGCATTGCGACTTCGTCTATCTGCTCGTTCAAACCGATCACGATGTCGGCAGCCTCATCAAAAGAGGCCGCATATTGGTTCAGATACAAGTCGTATGCCTGTTTTGCAGCTTCTTCGTTTTCAAATTGGTGTGCCAATTCCATAATTTGTTCATTATACGCATCTACGCTCTGTAACTTTTCACGGACGCTATTCACTGTTTCTGTATATTGGGGTATGGCAGCTGCAATAGCATCCAACGACGCATACAATGCCTCTCGGTCTGTACTCATGCTTTCGGAAATACGTTCGTAGTCTTCCTCAGTATCGGCAACGATTGCATTCAACAGATACCTGCGCACAGAAATCATATTTCTTCTTGCCAGACCGATCTGCTCAACTGCGGGTACGACCTGTTCCGCATAGCGGATGCCCTGCTTTGTCATCATATTCACCACTGAAACAGATGACAAACCTAAAATCAACACAAAACAAAAAATTACTCCGTAAGAAATTAAAAGTTTCCATTTGATCGGCTTATTTTTCATATTTTTTACCTTTCCCTAGCCATGCATAAAATTGCTTGTGTAACTTTATACCACAATACTCCCTATATTGCAGTTAATACTTTCCCATTTCGCTTATGGTGTCGACTTCTGTTTGTACCGGTTCAGAGTACGAAAACACTTCCTCCACGTCTTCTCCCAGCTTAAATTGTGCAATTTGTTGACGCATCACATTTGCCTGCCCGGACAGCTGCTGGCTGGCTGCGGCACTTTGCTCTGCTGTTGCGGAGTTGGTCTGTACCACTTCAGAAATCTGGCTTACCCCTTCAGAAATTTCCGAAAGCTTGTTTGCCTGTTCATGGTATACGCTTGCCACCGCTTCGACCGTTTCTACCACCTGTTTGGTTCTGTCGGCTACTACTCCCAAGGAATCCGCCGTCAGCTTGGTCAGCTTATCCCCGTATTCCACTGCACGAGAAGAATTTTCAATCAGTTCGTTGGTCTTTTTCGCTGCTTCAGCACTTTTGCCAGCCAAGTTCCGTACCTCGGCCGCTACCACAGCAAAACCTTTCCCCGCAACGCCTGCCCGTGCTGCCTCTACGGCTGCATTCAGCGCAAGGATATTGGTTTGGAATGCGATGTCGTCAATGGTTTTAATGATGCCCTTGATAGCAGCGGATTGAACGCTGATGTCTTCCATCGCTTCTCACATCGTTTCCATTTGCGAATTGCTTTTTTCCACTTCTTTTTGGATCTGCTCCAAGAATTTTCCTGCTTCAACAGCTTTGCCGGCTTCTTCCATCGCCTGCTCGGACAGTTCCTGTACCGAAGAAGACAATTCTTGTACAGAAGACGCCTGTTCGGTGGCACCTTGAGCCAAAGCGTGCGAACCATTTGCAATTTGCTCTGCTCCGGCATTGACCTGCTCGGCAGATTTCGAGATCGAGGTCAGTGTGTCGGTCAGTGTGTTGCGAATGTGGAGCAAGGAATCTTTTATCTTCGCAAATTCTCCCAAGTATTCTTGCTGTAAATTGAATACCAAGTCACCTGTTCCGATTTGGTTCAAAACTGCCGATATTTCGTCAATATAAAGGATATACTCTTTCAGACGGTTTACAATCCGAGCAACGTTTGCGCCTACTTCAGCAACCTCATCTCGTCCCTTGGTATCTACTGCCACATCCAGTTCGCCATCTGCCAATTTTTTCACTGCTTCATCCAGTCGTTTTAGCGGTTTGGTAATAGACAAAGCAATAAACACACAGATAATTGCTAAAAGAACACCGCTGGCAATTATCCCTATCACCAAGGTATTCATCATGGAATACGTATAAGCGGTAAATTCCGATACTGGCATCACACCCAGCACCACACAACCTACCGAATCAATACTTTGTGTGCTGCCATAGTATTCATTTCCGGATCTTGTGTAACGGGCTGCCTGCACATTTTCCCGATTGATAATCGCATTTTTTATATTATCCGAATAGCCCACATCCTGCACATTGGCATTTATCAATGTATCGTCAGGAGAGTAAACAACTTGATTATTGCGATCGTACAATCCGATATATCCGTTTTCCCCTACTACAACTTCTGAAAGTATTTGTGTGATATGTTGCATATTGACATCAATACCAACGGCACCCACGATTTCATTGTTAAAAAACACCGGACTGGTTACTGTAACGACCGTTTCACCGTTCAAACTCAAATATGCTTCGGTGGTGATGGTAGTCTGCTGTTCCATCACAAGTTTGTACCACGAACGGGTGTCGAAGTCGATTTGTTCTGGGGCATAAACCGTGCCATCGCTTTGCACAAGTTCGCCGGTTTTAAAATTGGCGATCCAAATATAATTAATGTCTTCTGCATTATCCTGTTGGACCAGTTTTATTGTTTCCAATAAGCTTCCGTACAGATTATGTGCAGTAATACCGCCTTCTGTTTCCTCTGTGGTGGTATCCCGCACGATCTGCGTGGCTGCCAAGCACTCAGAAATTCCATAATACTGTTTAAAAAAGGCTTCGACCTCATTGGCAGCCGATTCTGTTTCGGCATTCAATTCCTGACTCATTATTTGGTCTACAGTTTTAGAAGTCTGCATTCCCAAAAATACGCCCATAATGATAAGTACAACATTTAAAGGCAATAAAATGCATACCAGCAATTTGGGAACGATACCAAATTTTAATTGTTTCTTTTCCACGATTTCCTCTTCCTTTGTGTTTCAATAAAAATTTTTCGGCTTTACTTCGGGCGTTAGTGACAAATAATTTTTTCAAACACCTCCTGCAACAAAACCTGCAAAGTGAACCCCATCACGAAGTCATGCCCAATATGTCTCCCAGTAGCGTACACTTTATAACTTTGATTGCACGATTCTACAAGCATCCTGTGCTTTTTTATATTATACATAAAATCTAAATTTTGACAATATTATAACAATGTATTTTTCTTTTCTAAACAATCGCTACTAAGAAGTTGGAATTTCGTAAACACTGATTTTTTATATTTTGTTTGGTGAAAAAAATATTACAAAAAGCAGACAAAGTATACTCATTGCGCCGATTGTTTTCAAGTCCGGCTTTTTACAACCGTTGTATTTCTATGTGAAACACGCTCTTGGGGAAGTTGCTCATGCTTTGTGCAATATAAATTAGCTAAAAGCCAGCAGCAAAAAATTGCAAATAAAAAACCACTTAGACACAAGGCTTAATAGTGATAAGGTACTATTTAGCTTTGCGAGGGGCAGAGAACGGTGTGACCGCAATGGTCACGCCGTTTTTCTGCGTCCAGGGGTAGATTTCGCAACAACAGGCTCGGAAATCACAGG
>CALWZD010000003.1 GCA_944385945.1 uncultured Anaerofilum sp.
GATGGATACAGGCAATGCCGAAGGTGAAGAATCCGCCGCTGCACCCAAACAGATTTTAAGTCATCTGATGGTGGCTGCTGAGCAAAAACGGCAGGAATTAGACCGCTTGCGGGAACGAATGGAAAAATTGAACACAGGAAAACGTTGCCCGAGTTGCGGTAATCGTTGCGAAGAAGAAGACAGATTCTGCAATTCCTGTGGCGCAAAATTGTAACGACAAAAGAAAGCCGAGGTACCATCGTGGGATTTTTACAAAGCGAAAGCTATGCACTGATTTGGTTTTTTCTGATCTATTCTTTCCTCGGCTGGTGTGTTGAGGTGTGTTTTTCTGCGATCCATAAAGGAATCTGTGTGAATCGAGGGTTTTTAAACGGGCCACTCTGCCCCATTTACGGATTCGGTATGATCAGCATTTTGACCGTACTGCAACCGCTGAAAGATAATCTATTGTGGTTATTTTTGGGAGCAGTCGTCTTTTGCAGCTTACTGGAACTTGTGACCGGCTATCTGCTGAAGCAGTTGTTCCATACAAGTTGGTGGGATTACAGTAAAGAAAAATTTCAGCTGGGAGGATATATCTGCCTCCGATTCAGTATTCTTTGGGGGCTTGCCGGCACAGCGGTAGTGAAGATCGTGCATCCCGCCATCAATGCAGGGGTGAATCTGCTGCGCAATCTGGCAGGGTGCAGTTTACTGGGGGTTTTTCTGGCACTTTTGGCAATCGACTGTGTAGTAACCGTCAATACCATCTCTAAACTAAACCGCAATTTGGGCGAGATTACCCGTTTGACCCGTTTGCTGCAAACAACGGGAAATGTACTGGCAGAAAATCTTGCTGAAAATGCACAGACTGCACATGAAAAATATACCGAAGGCAAAGATGCTTTTGAACAAACCAAAGATGCACTTGTCGACAGTGCGCAGATCCGCTATGTAGAAAGCAAAGAAGCGTTCAGCCAAAAGAAAATGGAGTTCACCCACTCGGCGCAGCAAAAATATGCCGAACTTAGCCATCGTTTGGAGGCACTGCGGGCAGAATTGCAGGACACAAAGCTGTTTGGTACAGGACGTTTGTTACGTGCGTTTCCCAAGATGAAAAGTAAAGACTACGCCGAAGCGTTGGAGGACATTTTAAAGCGCATCCAACGAAAAAAATAACTTTTTACAGCGATCACCCCTCATCAGTCACGCTATGCGTGACAGCTTTCCCCCAGGGGAAGGCAAAGCACAAACACTGTTTCAAAAAGAAAAAGCCTTCCCCTTGAGGGGAAGGTGGCTGCGCAGCAGACGGATGAGGTGAACGAACTGTTTTACAGGGTATAAACAGATTTTTTGCAAGCGAAAAGGGCTGACCTATTGCACAGGTCAGCCCTTTGTATTTTAATATTTGCCGTGCCAACGGGGGGCGGATTGCTCGACCGCAACGCCTGCACGCAGACTTGCGGGAACGTCCAGAATACGTTGGTTGCGGCTGCCACGGAAGACCAGTTCCAAACTGCGGCTTTGTAGCTCGAACCGTCCGTCAATGAGCACGTCCAGCTGTTCCAGCAGCTCTTTTTGGGCGTCGGTTCCGTTTTGCAGTTCTTCGAATGTGTAACCGGAATAACTTGCCACCTCGTAGCCAAGCGATTTTAGCTGCTTTGCCAACGCAGCAAAGCCTTCTGCCTGTGCAAAAGGCTCGCCACCCGAAAAGGTAACGCCTTTTGCAAGGGGATTGGAACGGACGATCTCGACAAGCTGTTCTTCGCTCATCTCGGTGCCGCCCTCAAAAGCCCATGTTTCGGGATTGTGGCAGCCCTCGCAATGATGAGGACAGCCCTGCGAAAAGATGGTCACCCGAATGCCGGGGCCGTCCACAATGCTGTCTGCCACAATTCCGGCAAGATTAAGCATTTTTGCTCAGACCATGCTTTACACGGTCACGCTCCTCAGCCTTTTTGGCATTGTTCCATTTGTCCATCGTGCCGACCAGATAGCCGGTGATGCGACGGATGCGTTCGAAAGAAACATCCTTTCCTACAATAGATTGACGTTGCATAGCAGACATACTCAAACTCCTCCTTACTCAATGCATGATGAAATCGGTAAATACGGTCATTCACAACCACAGAAGGTAGGAACACCGGGGTACAAACGACGCAGTTCACGCAGCTTTTCTTCGCTGATGGCTTCACCGTCCCGACGACCACAGCGAGGGCAAACATCGCCGATCACACCGACATAACCACAAACCGGGTCACGGTCAACAGGGTGGTTGATGCTGCCGTAGCCGATGCCCGCATCGTGCATACAGCGAACGACGCTCTCGAATGCCTCGACGTTGTTGGCAGTGTCGCCGTCCAACTCTACATAGCTGATGTGTCCGGCATTGGTCAGTGCGTGATAGGGGGCTTCCAGTTGGATCTTGTCAAATGCCGAAATGGGATACCAAACGGGAATGTGGAAGCTGTTGGTGTAGTATTCACGGTCGGTCACGCCGGGAATGCTGCCGAAACGCTTTTGATCCATGCGGATGAATCGTCCGGACAGACCCTCGGCGGGGGTCGCCAGAAGTGAGAAATTCATGTGTGTTTCTTGGCTTTTGCGATCGCAGTAATCACGCATATAGCGAATCATTTCCAGACCTTTTTGCTGCATCTGCTCGCTTTCGCCATGATGATGACCGTACAAAGCGGTCAGTGTTTCGGCAAGACCGATAAAGCCGATGGACAGAGTGCCGTGTTTGAGTACCTCACGCACGGTGTCGTTGATGCCCAGCTTTTCGGAATCCAGCCAAACGCCCTGTCCCATCAAGAACGGATAGTTGTAAACGTGCTTTTCGGCTTGTATCTCAAAACGGTCGAGCAACTGCCCTGCTACCAGTTCCATCATTTCGTCCAGTTTCTGGTAGAAAACTTTCTCGTCGCCCTTGCTCAAAATCGCCAGACGAGGCAGATTGATGGAGGTGAAGCTCAGATTTCCACGTCCAAAGCTGATCTCACGGGTGGGGTCGAAGGTGTTGCCCATTACACGGGTACGGCAACCCATCGTAGCAACTTCGGTTTCGGGATGCCCTGCTTTGTAGTATTGCAGATTAAAGGGGCTATCCAAAAATACGTAGTTGGGGAACAGTCGTTTTGCACTTACTTTCATGCTCAGTTTGAACAGGTCGTAGTTGGGATCACATTCGTTGTAGTTTACCCCTTCTTTTACTTTGAAGATGTGGATGGGGAAAATACAGGTTTCGCCGTGTCCCAGACCTGCATCGGTAGCAAGCAAAACATTGCGGATGACCATACGTCCCTCAGGCGAGGTGTCGGTGCCGTAGTTGATGGAGGAAAAAGGCGTTTGTGCGCCGGCACGGCTGTGCATGGTGTTCAGATTGTGAACAAAGCCCTCCATTGCCTGATAGGTGTCCCGTTCGGTCTGACGGGTAGCACGTTTGCGGGCACGTTCGATGAGATGAGCGGCTTGCTCAGCGGTAATCGGATAGTTTTCGCACAGCAGCTGACAGATCGCACCATCGAACTCCTCCTCATCTTTTTCCAGACGGGCAGTAGTTCCGGTTTTTGCAGATGCTTCATTTACCAGTCGTTTTACGCTGTCCAGTTCGTTTTCTCTGTCCAACAGGTCTTCCAGCGACTCGGTCAGCTTGCGGGTGTACGCTTTTGCAAAGGACTTCGCAACGCCCGGTGCCATGCCGTAGTCGAAGTTGGGGATGCTTTGCCCACCGTGCTGGTCGTTTTGGTTGGACTGGATGGCGATGGCAGCCAAGGCGGCATAGCTTTGGATGCTCTGCGGCTCTCGCAAGAAACCATGACCGGTAGAAAAACCACCCTGGAACAAACGCAAGATGTCGATTTGTGTGCAGGTAGTGGTAAGGCTGTAAAAATCGAAGTCGTGGATATGGATGTCACCCTCACGATGTGCTTTTGCCTGTTCGGGGGTCAGCAGATAAGCTTCGTTGTACGCTTTCGCACCGGCTGTGCCGATCTGCAACATACTGCCCATAGCGGTGTTGCCGTCGATGTTGGCGTTGTCACGTTTCATATCGCTGTTGCGTGCGTCGACATTGGTGATCTCGTCGATGGTGCGCATCAGGCTGGTATTTGCTTCACGAATGCGGGTGCGGTTGGCACGATAGAGAATGTATGCTTTCGCAGTTCGATCAAAGCCACGCTGCATTAGCTCGTATTCCACGGCATCTTGGATCTGCTCGATGCGAGGGGGGGCATCCTCACAGCCTTGGTCGATCAGATAGTGTTCCACGGCGTGAGCGATACGTTCGGCGTCGGCAGCATCGCCCTCCTTGGTCGCTTGAAGCGACTTCAAGATCGCCTCGGCAATTTTGCTTTGATCGTACAAAACGATGCGCCCATCGCGCTTGATAACACTGCGAATCATAGTAAAAATCTCCGTCCTTTTGTGATACTATGCAAAATAACCACCTGCGAAACACAAAAAACACAGCCGAAAACGCTGCAAAAAAAGCGGGCAGTTTGGCTGTAACACGTTAAAAAACAGCCTTGTTTGCTTTTGAAAAAATGTGGCGTAATCGGTTATTCAAAACAACAGATGTTGTTTTGAATAACCGAATATATAGAGTGCAATGAATATTATGACACTAGATATAGTGGAAGTCAAGAAGAAAGGGCGAAAAGGATTGCAAAGAAATCGGGCTGGTTTTTGGTTGGTTTGCCATATTGACAAATCGAGTTATAATAGATAATATCAGATTTTTCAATAAAAACAAACAATTTTTAGAATCCTTGCCAAGAATCAAAAATAGGGTGCCAAAAAAAGCGAGTGAATTTGATGCAAAAAGAAGAAAAACGCAACGCAGCCGGAGTGGACTATTCTTTGTACAGAAAAAAAGTGAAACATATCAACCTTCGGGTTCGTAAAGATGGAAGTGTGGCAGTCAGCATTCCGCTGAAACTTTCGGCTAAGCTGGCAGATGCATTTGTACAGGAAAAGCGGCAGTGGGTGCTGCAAGCACAAGCCGCCCAGCAGCACAGGCTGTCGCAGATGTCCGAGCCGTTGCCGTCACCCCAACAGTGTATGCAGATCTTCGAACAGGCACAGCAGCGGGTGTGGGGCTTGTTTTGTCATCGGCTGCCCCAAAAACCAACCATCACATTGAGTGATATGCAAAGCCGTTGGGGAGTATGCTATCCGGCACGGTATCAAATCACCTTGAGCCGTCGGCTGGCGCAAAAACCGTTTGAAGCGGTGGAATATGTGCTTTTGCACGAATACGTGCATTTTTTTCACCCAAACCACCAAAAACAATTTTGGGAGATGGTGGCACAGTATATGCCCGACTGGAAAGCAAGACGCTCCCTTTTAAAGTTGTAAAATTTTTACAAAAAAGCCAGAAAACGGAGAAATACAGCAAAAACTATGCTATAATAGCCTTTGACAAAGCGGCGGATGCCATAAAAGGAGGAGTTTTTTCTTTTGGATAAATACAAACGCTTGGCTTCGAACACCTTGTTGTTTGCAATTAGCAATTTTTCAAGTAAAATGCTCACCTTTTTCCTCAAGCCGATGTACTCACGTGCAGTCCCTACCGAGGAAATGGGAATCTATAATAATGTGTGGGGCTATATCATCCTGTTGCTGCCACTTATCACACTCGGCATGGATTACGCTGTGTTGCGGTTTGGATTGGACAAAACGTGTGACCGCAAAAGCGTGTTTACCAACAGTGTCGTGGGGCTGCTTAGTGGCTTTGTAGTATTGCTGGCGTGTTATCCCGTGATGCAGATGCTGCCCAACGCACAGGAATATATGACAGCGATCTATGCGATGTTGTTCGTCAGCAATCTGCGGCGCATCTGCGCAAACTTTGTGCGGGCAAAAAATGCGTTACGCTTGGTAGCCATCGACGGCATCCTGACCAGCCTTACCACCGTAGTTTTTAATGTCATCTTTTTGGTTGGGGTGCAAAAAGGGGCTGCCGGTATTTTATGGGCAACCGTCCTCGCCGACCTGTGCAGTTGTTTGTTGTTGATTTGGGCGGCGTCGCTGGGCAAGTATCTGCGTTTTTCCCGCTACAACAACCGCTTGATGGGGCAGATGCTGCGGTATGCCTTGCCGTTGGTTCCCTCGCTGATGTGTTGGAACATCACCAACTCCAGCGATGTCATCTTTGTGACGAATATGCTGGAGGACGGAAAGCGGCTTGCCGGTCTGTTGGGATATAGCTATGTTCTTGCACAAGCCGTGCAAATGGTGGCGTATATCTTCAATGATGCATGGCAGCTTTCGGCTGTGACCGAGCAGGAGGGGCGAGAATCCTTTTTCAGTCGCATCTTCTCTGCCTATCAAAGCACCATGTTCATTGGTGGTGCGATGCTGATCTTGCTGTGTAAGCCATTTTACAGCATCTACCTCAGCGGCGAAGATGTGCAGGCGTGGAAATATGCACCGTTTTTGGTGATGGCGACTATTTACAGCTGCCTGTCCGGATTTTTGAACAGCATTTATGTGGTGGAAAAACGGTCAGGACTATCGCTATTCACTTCGGCGATGGGGGCAGCGGTAAACTGTGTGCTGAATCTGTGCCTGATTCCTTTAATTGGTGTTACAGGGGCAGCGTTAGCAACTTTTTTAAGTTATGTATCGGTGTTCGTACTGCGGGCGGTGAATACCCGTGGTTTGCTGAAAGTACGTTTTTCGGTAAAGCTGTTGGTACTGAATAGCTTGTTGCTGATATTGGAATGCAGCCTGATGATCGTTTCGGCAAAATTGTGGCCGCTGTGGTGCAGCCTATGCGCAGTGGCAGTATTTGCTTTGAATTTCGGCGGGCTGTGGCGAATGGCAAAGCAGCTGCTTGGAAAAGTGACAAAAAGAAGACGGCGGGCGTGAGAATGGCTCAATGCCCCAAAATAAACCGGCGGATACCGGAACCATCCTTTGACTTGTGGGGATGATTCCGTGTATCCGCCGATTTTTTGCCTATACAAGAACAGCGAAAATTATACGATGTTCAAATGCAGGCTGCCCTTAAATACAATGTTTACTCGCCATAACGTGTCTGGCCAAGCAGCACGCAGACGGGAGTCTGTAATGGGTACAGCTTGGCAGCTGATAGAGCAATCTGAACAAGTGATGCTGCCCAATGTGCCTACATGAATGACATTCCCCTCAACAGTAGGCTGATGCAGCAGCATCAAAGTGAGCGAAACAGGAGCGGGGTAATCGGTTTCGTCTTGAATCTGTAAACCATCTGCCGTTAAAACGCTGCGCCGATGATAGTAGCTTAATCCCTCGATGGGAGGGTATGCAGAAGCAATGTCGGCAGACAGTTCGCTCTGTGTTTGACCGATCTCATATCGTACATCTCTTGCGCAATATTCGGCACCGGCATTTTGGTCGACCTCTCCAAAACGAGGCAGATTATGCCAACCACTTTGCATTGTCCAAATTTCATACCGCTGTGGCGAGAAAGTCTTTTTTGTATAGTTTTCTACACCAATATCTACCAAAAACGGCTCGGCATTTTTGTAAAGCGTAACACTGCCGGTGTCGTTGTGGTTGTGGCTGTCGTCATTGCAGCCTGCCTTTGCACCCAAAACATAGTCGCCATGCCGTGCGATGAGCAGTTGTGTGCTGGGCAGAAAGACGGACGGTGTACAGGTGGGCTGTAAGGTGCAGTTGCGCATCTCGTCTTCGCTGAATAGCTGCAACACCGCATAATACAGGTTGATACCACCCGACAAAAATACATCGTCTAGCATATCGGGATCGGTGTCTTTCAAAAAGTCCTGTGCAGTGAATGCCATCAGAGGCTGGTTGTCCATGCGCTTGGCAAAGTAGAACTCTCTGCCGCTGCGACGCCCTGCGACCGGCGAGCAATCCGAAAAATTCAAATAATATTTGTCGGCAACGTGAACTTTCAAAATAAAATCTGCCATCGCCCGCAGTTTCGGCTGCTGCCAAATCGACTGGAAGGCTTCGGGGGCAAGCGACGAAAGAATATCCAACGCACCAAACAGGCACACCGCTGCGGCACCGTAATACTGCGCTCCTTCGTCACAGCAGCCGTCGTCGCCATATTGATTTACAAAACAATCCAAGCTATACGCTGCTTTGCGAATCACCGATTTCTGCACCACCTCGCCAAC
The DNA here is from genome assembly GCA_944385945.1 of uncultured Anaerofilum sp. Classification (GTDB taxonomy): domain Bacteria; phylum Bacillota; class Clostridia; order Oscillospirales; family Ruminococcaceae; genus Anaerofilum. Next base: position 8,112 of record CALWZD010000003.1, read on the forward strand.
AGGCAGCAATGCAGCAGCAACCAAAACATTTTGGGTACACCACGGCGTCCAGTTGTTCATGGGTTCGTCGCCCCGTCCCATCCACCAAAAATGACAATCAAGGTAGGGCGTAAAGATGCGTTTTTGCATCTCCTGCTCGATGCGTTCGCAGATAAGCGGGCTGACCTCGTCCAGACGAGGTTTCAGCAAATAGTAAGTCATAGCGAGCAACGCACCTGTTTCGGCTGCAAACAGGTCGATAACAGGGCGGTTTTGATCCGGCAAAACCTCTTGACGGGAATCACGCACATAGGCGTTGTGTGCAGGGATCTGCCAAGCGGTTTCTTCGCAAATCGCCCAAATCAGGTCGACAATGCGGTCTAGAAAACGACCCTTATTTTCGCAGCATTCTGCCGTTACCAGATGGCACAAAATACGTCGACGCAGAAAGTAGGGCTTTTCATAAATCACACGGTCGCCCTCACGGGAAAATGCAAGATATTGGCTGGCAGAAAGGAAAGGAATTTCTTTCTTTAGAAAATGTTCGCCCCCTGCAATCACACGCTCACGGGTGGCTGTGGGCAGCTGTTGCCACGCTTGGGGGTTGTCGGAAGAACAAGGCCGCCAGTGCGAAAGCTGCGCAGGCAGTCGGCTAAGACACTCACAAAACATAAAAAACACTCCTTAATTATTCAAAACGAATCTTTAAAAATGCCACGGTACAATGCTTCCAAAATTCTTTGCTGCCTATAAAACTACTCCGAAAAAAGGAAACTGTCAACAAATTTTAATCAAAAAAGCTTGATTTTCAATAAAAAAATAACAAAAAGATATTTGTGCAAAAGAAAGAGCAAAAATTCCATATCAAACAGTTGAAAGCTACGGGGGAAATCGGTAGAATAGGAAACAGAGAACATAAACGCTGTTTGGACAGCGATCAATCAAAAAGGTAGGAAATACAAATGAAACAGTTTGAAAACCCCGTACTGGATACCCAACAAGCAAATGCTGCCTTGGATATTGCGTGTGCAATCATCAAACAGAATCTGCCCACCTACACCGATAAGTGTCAGGACCATTCCTGCACCAACGGCATCTACAAAGCCATCGACAATGTAGAGTGGACCACCGGCTTCTGGCCCGGCGAGGTTTGGCTGGCTTGGGAACATACCGGCGACGATGCATTCAAAGAGGCTGCACTGCATATGGTAGACAGCTTTAAAGAGCGTATCGAGAAGAAAATCGAAGTAGATCACCACGACATGGGATTTTTGTACAGCCCCTCCTGCGTAGCTGCCTACAAGCTGACCGGTTGTGAAAAAGCAAAGGAAGCTGCATTGATGGCTGCCGACCAGCTGGTGAGCCGTTTTCAGGAAAAGGGACAGTTCATTCAGGCATGGGGTGCTTTCGGCGCAAAAGAAAACTATCGCTACATCATCGACTGCTTGCTCAACCTGCCTTTGCTGTACTGGGCAAGTGAAGTGACCGGCGACCCCAAATATAACGACATCGCACATCGCCACATCACCACCTGCCTGAAGTATTCTATCCGTGAGGACGGCAGCACCTACCACACCTTCTTTATGGACCCCGAAACAGGTGCGCCCAGCCACGGTGCGACCTGCCAGGGCTACAAAGACGACTCCTGCTGGGCACGTGGACAGGCATGGGGCGTATACGGTACTGCAATCAGCTACCGTTACACCAAAAACCCCGAGTACATCGAAAAGTTCCGCACCGTTCTGGAATATTACCTCACCCGTCTGCCCGAAGATCTCGTACCCTACTGGGATATGATCTTTATGGACGGCAACGAGGAGCCTCGTGATTCTTCTTCGGCTGCGATCGTTGCCTGTGGTCTGCTGGAAATGGCAAAATATGTGGACGAGGACGAAGCTGCTCAATACCGCAAACTGGCAGCACAGATGCTGAAAAGCTTGGCAGACATCTATGCCGTAAAAGAGGGCCCTGTTGGATGCGGTCTGGTCGAGCATGGCACCTACGCTAAAAAGACTCCCTACAATACCTGTGGCGAGGCAGGCGTAGACGAGTGCGTTTCTTGGGGCGACTACTTCTACATGGAAGCACTGACCCGTCTGGTAAAAGACTGGAAATTGTACTGGTAAAATCAAAAAGGCGGCACACACCGATACCTTTCGGCTGTGCTGCCTTTGAACCGATAGCGAAATAGTCACCGTTCACGGATTTTTAAGGCGTGTTCGGCTGCTATTTCGCTATTTGCAGTTTATCCAAACAAAAGAGGAGATGATTGATATGAACTTTAACCCTGCATGGCGTGCAGACCCCACCGTGTTCCAAGTGAACCGCTTGCCTGCACATTCTTCCCATCGCTGCACAGCATTGGGAGGGGAAACTTTTGAAAAAAAATTGGACGGGAATTGGAAGTTCCACTACGCAGTAGTACCTGCTGATGTACCTGCCGATTTTTCGAAGCCGTCTTGTGATATAACCGAATGGGATGACATTGTGGTTCCCGGTTTTATCCAGCTGCAAGGGGATGGAAAATACGGTGTTCCCCATTACGTCAACACCATGTACCCTTGGGATGGACATGAAGACCTGAAACCCGGTGAGTTGCCCACACGGTATGACCCCGTTGGTACCTATGCATTGGATTTTACCGTTCCCGCCGGTTGGGATAATGTACAGATCCGATTCGACGGTGCCGACAGCGCACTGGCGGTATGGTGTAACGGGGAATTTGTGGGCTATGGCGAAGATACCTTTACCCCCTCGGAATTTGACCTGACCCCCTGTATCAAAGAGGGCAAGAATCGCCTGACCGTGCAGGTATTCCGTTTTTGCACAGGCAGTTGGTTGGAAGATCAGGATTTCTGGCGGTTCTCCGGTTTGTTCCGCAGCGTTTGGTTGGTGACGACACCCCGCATCCATGTACAGGATCTGGAAACAAAAGCACTTTTGAATGACGATTTTTCTCACGGAACATTGCAGGCAAACTGCACCATGAAAACCGAGGGCGAATACACCCTGCGCCTTTCGGCATTTGGCAAAACCGTGAAAAAGACCTTTGCAGCAACCGACAAAAAGGCTGTGCTGGAACTGGAGATCGAACAGCCTGCTTTGTGGAGCGCAGAGCATCCCAATCTGTATCCTTATACCATTGAAGTAGAAGATACGGACGGCTGTGTCGAAGTAGTATCTGCAAAAGCCGGTTTCCGTCGGTTCGAACTGAAAGACGGTTTGATGATGCTCAACGGCAAGCGCATCGTTTTCAAAGGCGCAAACCGCCACGAATGGAACTGCCGTACCGGTCGTACCGTTACAATGGAAGATATGATCTGGGACGTGGAAAACATGAAACGTCACAACATGAATGCTGTGCGTACGAGCCATTATCCCAATCGGGTCGAGTTCTATGACTTGTGTGATGAGTACGGCTTGTATGTCATCGACGAAACCAATCTGGAAACCCACGGTACATGGCAAAATTGCAAAGGACTTACTCCCGAAATCGCAGTTCCCAGCGATCGTCCGGAGTGGTTGGAGGCAGTGCTCGACCGTGCAAAAAGTATGCTGGAACGTGATAAAAACCATCCCAGCATTTTGATGTGGAGCTGTGGCAACGAGAGCTTCGGCGGTAAGGATATTTGGGAGATGAGCGAATATTTCCGCCACCGTGACAGCAGCCGATTGGTACACTACGAGGGCATCAAAAACGACCGTCGTTATCCCGCTACTTCCGATATGGAAAGCCAGATGTACACCTGTGTAGCCGACATTAAAACATTCTTGGAAAACAACCCCGAAAAACCGTTCATGCTGTGTGAGTACAGCCATGCAATGGGCAACAGCAACGGCGCATTGGACTACTATACCGACCTTGCATGGCAGGAGCCTCGCTATCAAGGCGGATTTATTTGGGACTACATCGACCAAGGTTTGCTGAAAAAAAGCCCTGACGGAAAAGACTACCTTGCCTACGGTGGAGATTATGGCGATGCACCCGCCGATTACAACTTCTGCGTGAACGGTTTGGTCTATGCCGACCGCAAAAACAGCCCCAAAATGCAGGAGGTAAAGGCTTGCTATCAGGACTTTGTGCTGGACATCAGCGAAGATGGTCTTACCATCACCAATCACAGCTTGTTTACCGACCTTTCGGGCTACGATCTGGTCGTTCGTCTATACGAAAACGGCTGGTTGGAGAGCGAACAGTATCTCGATGATGTGCAGGTGCTGCCCGGTGAAAGCGTCACCTTGCCGCTGCCTTTCGAAATTCCCGAAACAGGCGAACATATCAACATCGACGCAGCCCTTTTGTTGAAAAACGATACCCGTTGGGCAGAAAAAGGATACGAGGTTGCATTTGGACAAATGGTTCTCCATCGGGACACCGAATTGACAGAAAGCAGCATGAAAGTACAGCTGATCGAGGGTACTTATAACTACGGAATGCAGGGCAACGATTTTTCCATCCACTTCGATCGCTCCAGTGGTGCGCTCGTTTCCTACCTGACGGGCGGAAAGCAGTGGATCCGTCAGCCGGTCGAACTGAACTTCTGGCGAGCTTCTACCGATAACGACCGTGGCTGCAAAATGCCCCATGAGTACGCAAGTTGGGCAGTAGCAGGGATGTTTGCCCGTTGCACAGGCACCGTTGCCGAGCAGCGTGGAAATCAGGCAGCACTCACTGCGACTTATGCGCTGGCAGGTCGCCCCGAAACAGACACCGTAACCGTAGAATACCTTGCAGACGGAAGCGGACGACTGGACGTTACCCTGACATGGAACGGTGAAAAAACCACTATGCCCGAGTTTGGTATGATGCTGATGCTGGACGCACAAAATGCCGAGGTCGATTATTTCGGCAACGGCCCGTTGGAGTGTACCGTAGACCGCAGTGCCGGCGCACGTCTGGGACGGTTCGGCTATTCGGTAAACGAAAACGTGTCGGAATACGTCATTCCGCAGGAATGTGGTGGGCGCACCGAGGTGTATGAAGCAAATCTGACCGAGGGAGAAAACGGTTTGACCTTCTTGGCAGAGGGGATGCATTTTTCTGCTCTGCCCTATACACCGCTCGAGTTGGAAAATGCACGCCATGTATACGACCTGCCTGCTTCGGTAAAAGCCGTTGTACGCTGTGCAATGGGGCAAATGGGCGTTGGAGGCGACAACAGTTGGGGTGCAAAAACGCATCCCGAACACCTCTTGTGGCTTGCAAAAGGACAAAGTTTCCGCTTTAGCATGATGCCCAGCAAATAAATTTTTATCTACATACAACAGCAAAGGGCAGGTCGTTTCGACCTGCCCTTTTTTGGTAAAAGTTTTCGTCAACCTTTTTCAAAAGGTTGGGTTTTGGCGCACCTTTTCTCAAAAGGTGCATACTCCTTGGTTATTACAAATTTCCCAGCAGTGCGTAACGGCTGTCGCCTTCGCTGCAAATGGTCATTGCGCAAGCTGCTTCTGCCAAAATACGGAACAATTTCTGATTCATCATTTACTCCACCTTTCTCGTTTCCCATACGACCGTGTCGTATCTTCGCTGCCAGCCAACTGTTGGCTGCGCGGTTTTATCCCTGCACAATGCGGTCGTGTTCGCATCTGTGCTGTTCCCCTTGGAACATCTTCATTATACACTATCATCTTGCACAAGTCAATAGTATTTTTATTGTGCGATTAAACGAAAAATAAAGCATAGGGTACAAAAATCACATACAATTATTATACAAGTTGACTATTAAATAACAATCGCCCCGCATATTGAAGGCGGGGCGATCAAAAAAATCAATCTTCGGGTGGTTGTTCATTTGAGGGGGAGTCATTTTCCGAATTTTTACCGATAGAGTTTGCCGCCTGCAAAAGACGCTCGAAAAAAGCATCGGCGCTGTACCACCCGTAAAGTAAACCAATGCCGGAAATAAACAGCAACATGCCCACGATACGAATGGAATTTATAAAGTTCACAAAGGGTGAAAGCAATAAAAGCACACCCAAACATATGTACACAATACTGCCGCAAAAAGCAAGCCGCCAAGGCAACGAAAGCAGACGCTTTTTTTGCGACATATAACAACGGAACCCACCCCAGAGCAATGCCCATATACCACAGCATAGGCAAAAAAACAGCAGGCTGACATAATTGTTTAGCAGAAATGTGACCCCCGTAGCAAGGGTAGCCAATCCGGCAAGCCAACCAAAGCAGGGGAAAAGCCCAGCTCGATGGTGGAAAAAATAGAAAAACAGCTGGGCAACTCCCGCACACACAAACCCTGCGCCCATGATTTTAGGCAAAAAGCTTAGGGCTTCACCAGACCAAAACAGGCACATGGTTCCGGCACAAATCAGCACGATGGCTGAAGCCGCAAGAAGGAATAACCAGCGGTTTTTCATGTTATTCCTCCTCTGTCGCCGACGAAGAAGAAGCGGTGTATGCAACGATAGGGGATACATTAAAGCTGCCGGTGCAGCTTGTAGTCGCACCACTGAATGCGATCGAGATACGATATTTGCTGGTGGTATCTAAGCCGGTAAAAGTACCGGTAGCCGTTTCGCCGTCCGTGCGGAAATAAAGTGTTTTCACCCATTCGGTTCCGGTTTCGGTACGTCGCCACAAGTTGATGCGGAACTGTTCCAGAACGCCGTCGGTCGTGCCGTTGGCGGTAACGGTAAGCGTATCCGAAGATGGATAGAAGTAATCGGTGCTTTTGCTTGCCGGCACCTGTGTGAAACTGCCACACAGCGTGGTGTCCATCAACACGGTTTCAATCGTATTTTTGGAACCGGTCGGAGTAAAGCCCTCGGGAAAAGAAACGGTTCCACCTGCTTCGCAATAGGTGTAGCTGGCTTCTTCTTCGATCTCGTCCAATCGCTTGATCAATCCGCAAGCGGAAAACATACCCAACAGCAGACATATGGTCAGCGTAAATGCGGCTGCTCGAATCAATCGTTTCATTGTTTGTCCTCCAAATGGAAAATCTTTGTTAATTTATGGGGTTTGCTTTGACATTTTTTTAAACCTCGGTTAAAATGGTCTTGTAGCAAGGTTTCCCCTTGTACCATATTATAAACCACAATCGCTTGCTGTACAAGCAGCAGAAATGTTAGGAGTTGGAAATAAGAAAAGATGGATCTATTAAAACAGGTACGATTTGTAAAGCATGGCACCGTTTGCCTGAGCAGCGATGAAACCGTTGTGTATGTGGACCCGTATCAGTTGGAGCATACACATGAGGATGCAGACTTAATCATCATTACCCATAGCCACTCGGATCACTTTTCGCCAGAAGACATTCAAAAGATCGCAAAGCCGGACACCTGCTTTGCCACCACAGCCGATGTGGCAAATAAGCTGCGCAAGCTACTGCATATCCCCGACGAGTACATTACCGTCGTAAGCTGTGATACCCCCAACATCTGCTACGAGTTCGGTGTAAGCATTACCCCGGTAGAAGCGGAAAACAAAAACCATCCGTTGGGATTTGGTTTCGGCATCGTGGTCGAGATGGACAATGTGCGGTATTATCTTTCGGGCGATACCGACCGTTTGGCACAGGACACCGACTGTGATGTGCTGTTTGTTGTGTGCGACGGCATTTATAATATGCCCAACTTTTTGCAACTGGTACCGCAGCAGATACAGTGTATGGACCAGCCCCCCAAGCTCATCGTTCCGTATCACTACGCTTCGTTTGCCGGAACCGAGGAAAATGGCAAGCAGCTGGCAAAGGTGCTTGAGGAATGCGGATACAACACAAAGGTTTTAATCAAGTAAGGTCAATATGGGGCAGCTGCCAAGAACGGCAGCTGCTTTTTATTGTGCATTCAGCAGTTCACCCAGTGCTTGGCGTTCCAATGCTGCCAATTCGGGGTAGGTGCTTGTGTACAGGCTGCCGTAACGATACAACGCAAACCCGCCACAGCCCGCTTGCCGTAGGCTTTCCACCATTTTGGCAAGGTTTTCGCCACTGCTCCATTCCGCCTGATCGTTGGAACCGCCATCACCGTCGCCGATGCGCCATGCACCCAATCCAATATAAAGCTGTACCTGTTCACAGCGTGGATAATCTGCCCATTGTTTGCACAGACCGGCAAATTGGTAGTCGGTTCGTCCGGATGCAGTGAGATAATCAAATCCCCAGTACAACTGCGGCAAAATATAATCCACATATCCCGGCTGACTGAGCCATAAACAAACGTCGCTGTACTGCTGGTCATAGTTGTTGGCGTTGTTCCCTTGGGGGCTGATGCCGAAGCGCACAGTGGGGTCGATGGCTTTGATCGCAGTATATACCTGCGAAACCAGTTGATTTACATTGTCCCGTCGCCAATCGGCAAGGGATAGCTCGCTGCCCGAAGCCGCATATCGGTCGGCGTCGAAAGATTCTTCGGTGGTGGGATAGAAATAGTCGTCGAAATGAATACCGTCTACCTCGTAGCGAGATACGATCTCGGTGACACCGTCCACCACGAGCTGACGTACTTCGGGCAAAGACGGGTCATAGTAAAGCCCACCGTTTGCGCTGCGTGTCCACTCGGGATGCAGCACAGCCGGATTGTTTTCACTCAGCTGTGCCGGTTGGGTGTCGCTGAGTTTGATGCGGTAGGGGTTGATCCATGCCTCTACCTCTAGCCCCAGCGTATGTCCCAGTTCGATAAAAATTTGCAGCGCATCGTATCCGACCTCCTGCCCTTGCTGCGAGGCAAGGATATGGCTTTGCGGAAAAATATCGCTTTGGTACAAAGCATCACTGAACGGTCGTACCTGTACGATCACGGTATTCATTCCCAACGAAACCGAGTTTTCCAGCATGGTTTGTACCTGCGTGCGGAAATCGGCTTCGCTTAGACCGTTCAGCGTTTGTAACTCCAGATAGCTTATCCACATGGCACGGTAATCGCTGTCGGTCGTGGGAACAGGGGCAGGTGTTGCTTCGGACGGCGCCGCTGTGGTCGGCACCGAAGTAAAATCCGTATTGGCAGGAACAGAGGAGGAACAACCGCCCAACAGTAACGTACAGAGTAAAAGTAAGCAGAAAAGTCGTTTCATTATAAAATCCTTTCTTTCGTTGCAATACGCAAAATGCATTTTAGCTGTCCTTCTTCATCAGCCTATGCAAAATGGTACAGGGTTATCCCGCAGCAGGAAACAATTTTTTGCAATATATCGCACATTATACTATAAATTTTACTTTTTTACAATTTTTATCATCAATTTCGCAAGATTTCCACGCAGCAGGGCGGTTACTCTTGAAAAATATGAAATTTGTCTGATATAATAGTATATCACCGGAAAAGCTTTTGTTGTGAGAGGAGTGGCAAGAATGAAAGAATATTGTGTAGTTGCGATCAGTCGTGAATACTGCTCGGGTGGGCAGGACATTGCAAAAAAATTGGCAGAAGAACTGCAAGTCCCTTACTATGATAAGGAGATCATCACCCTTGCAGCCAAAGAAAGCGGGCTTTCCGAAGAAGCCATCCGTGAAAGCAAAAAGCGGCACACCGGCAGTTTGCTGTATAGTTTGTACTCGATGAGCAAAGAACTGCCTGTGGCAGATCAGGTGTACTTGGTGCAATCCAAAATCATTCGGGAACTTGCCGAAAAAGGTCCTTGTGTATTGGTTGGTCGTTGTTCCGATTATGTTCTGCGGGATAACCCCAACTGCTTGCGTGTGTTTATCCACGCACCGCTCGAGCATCGTGTGGATATGCTGCGTATGTACGAAGCAGACGAGCGTGAGCACGTGTTGCAGTCGATTTTGCAGCGTGAGGACAAAAGCCGTGCAAACTACTATAATTACTATACCCAACAACACTGGGGTGATGCGAAGAATTTTCACATCACTCTGGATTCCTCGATCGGCGAGGATGCCTGCGTACAGATTCTGAAGCAGGCAGTAAAGGCATTTGTTGAAAGTGAGGAAGATTGATGTCGAATCCCCCTGTACAGGAGAATAAAATGGGTTATGTGCCAGTAAATCGGTTGCTCATCAGTATGTCGGTTCCGATGATGCTTTCGATGCTGGTACAGGCACTTTACAACGTGGTGGACAGTGTGTTCGTGTCCTACATCGGTGAAGATGCGCTGACAGCAGTCAGTTTGGCATTTCCGGTGCAAACCTTGATGATCGCCATTTCGGTTGGCACGAGTGTCGGTGTGAACGCATTGCTGAGTAAAAATTTGGGCGAAAAAAATCATCAGGCAGCCAACCGTGCTGCCGAAAATGCACTTTTTTTGGCATTGATCGGAACTATCGTATTTATAGTATTTGGTATTTTCTGCGTTCGTCCTTTCTTTGCTGCGCAGACAAAGGACGCTCGCATCGTCGAGTTTGGCAGCAGCTACCTGAGCATTATTTGCGTGTTCTGTGTGGGTCTGTTCTTTCAGGTGATGCTGGATAAATTGCTGATCTCTACCGGAAGAACACTCTATACCATGTACACACAGGGACTGGGTGCTATCACCAATATCGTGCTGGACCCGCTGTTTATCTTTGGTATCGGTCCGTTCCCTAAAATGGGCGTTGCCGGTGCAGCGGTGGCAACTGTCATTGGGCAGATCGCAGCAATGTTGCTGTCTATCTATTTCAATCTGCGCAAAAACCACGAGATCCATCTGGATCTGAAAAGATTCGTTCCACATCTGGAAACGATCAAGCGTATCTATGCGGTAGGTATCCCCAGCATTTTGATGACGAGTGTTTCAAGTGTCATGGTTTTGGCAATGAATGCCATTTTGATGGGCTTCAGTTCTACTGCAACGGCAGTGTTTGGTGTTTACTTTAAACTGCAGAGCTTTGTATTCATGCCGGTATTTGGATTGAACAACGGCATGGTTCCCATTATCAGCTATAACTATGGCGCCCGCAAGAAAAAACGTGTGAAAGATACCGCCCGTTATGCCAGCTACTATGCAATGAGCATCATGCTGATCGGTACTTTGATTTTTCAATTCGTTCCCGATGTGCTGTTGAATTTCTTCAATGCGTCCCCCGATATGCTGCGCATCGGCAGTGTGGCACTGCGTGTGATCAGCTTTAGTTTCGTCATGGCGGGTTTCTCCATCGTGGCAAGCTCGGTCTTTCAGGCACTGGGACATGGAATGTCCAGCCTCATCATTTCGGTGGCACGTCAGTTGGGCGTGTTGGTGCCGGTTGCTTATCTGCTTAGCCTCACCGGTAATCTGCATCTTGTATGGTGGGCGTTCCCCATCGCAGAGGTCGTTTCGCTGGTGATGAGCGTTGTGGTAATGCAGAGGGTCTACCAAAAAGAAATCAACCATTTGCCGGACGAAGAAACTGCATGACCTAAATAATAAACGAAAAAGGACTGCTGCATATTGCAACAGTCCCTTTTTTATCAAGTGTGCTGTGCTTTCAAGCTTTGGATAAACTGCTTTGCAACACGAGGGCTTCTTCCGCCGTGACGGATGGCGTGTGCCTCGGCACGGGTGTCGAGCTGCGTTTGCTCCATGTCCAGATCGTACAATTTGGCAAGGTCATGCACGATGGAAAGATAAGCGTCCTTGTCGGGACGGGAATAGGTGATGGTAAGCCCGAACCGTGCCGAAAGGCTCATCAGCTCCTGCATCGTGTCGGCAAGATGGATGTCGTCCCCCTCACGGTCGCTGAGCGTTTCTTTGATCAGGTGACGGCGGTTGCTGGTGGCATAAACGACCAGATTGGCAGTCCGTCCCGAAACACTTCCCTCTAGGATCGCTTTCAAAGCTGCAAAATCATCGTCGTTGGTAGAAAACGAAAGGTCGTCGATGAATAAAATAAATTTCAGCGGATTGACCGCAAGCGAATCTACCAAAGCAGGAATTTGATAAAGCTGGGATTTTTTTACCTCGATCAGCCGTACACCTTCATCGGCAAAAGCCGCTGCAACTGCTTTTACCGTACTGCTCTTTCCGGTACCTGCATCGCCGTAGAGCAAAACGTTCGCCGCAGGGCCGCCGGCAAGCAGCGTTTTTGTGTTGTCGATGACCTGCTGACGCTCCCGTTCATAGCCCGAAAGCTCGGAAAGCGTTTGATGGTCGGGGTATTTTACCGGGCAAAGACCGCCGTCTTTGACGGTGAAGAATGAATACTGCGCAAAAATGCCGTAGCCTTTTTTTGAAAGCTGTGACAAACGCCCCCGATATTCGCCGGAAAAGTCGATTTGACCGGTCTGCCAGCGAGGCAGAGAAAAGTCCAGCTGCATATCTGCCAAAATCTCATCGCCCGAAAATTCCGAAAGCTGCTGCAAAAAGCAAAGTTCGCTGTTTAAACAATCGTCCAACAAAGCGGGAACCTCGCCTTTACATTTGGCAAGCACATACAAGTTTTCGTTTTCTGCAATGCAAGAAAACAGATACTCGCTCCAGTTCACCGAACGGCAGAACAGCTCGCTGCAAAAGCATGCCCATGCGTCGGCGGTCTGGTGCCTGTCGGCAGGGCAACAAGTGAGCAGCTTGTCCAGTGCGCACACAACGGGGTCTTGCAGAAGACTGCGGAAGATGACCAGTGCATGGAGGCGGGTGGACAGCTGTGCATACGGATTCATCATACAATATCACCTCTCTATAAAAGCAAAACCAACTTTGCTTGCCTCCATTGTAACACAGGCAAAACAGGCAGACAACAAAAACCAGAAATTTTTTGCAAAAATCTTGACAATCGCTGTCTTTGGTGCTATGTTTAGGAATAACAGACAAATGCGTTACAGCAGGGCAACGCCCTTACGCAAGTGCATCCTCAGAGAGTCGGCGGTTGCTGCAAAGCCGACGTTGCGCACGTAAGAAGGTATCCCCCTGCAAGCAGCCTTGCCGAACCCGTTCAGTAAGCAAGGTCGGCAGACACCGTTAGCAGTCAGCCTGTTCGTTCGGACGGGGAAAAGTGGTCGCCTTTTGGCGGCAAGCAGAGTGGTACCACGGAAGCTGAAATTGTTGCACACAGCCTTCGTCTTTGCACAGATTGCAAGGATGTTGGCTGTTTTTTATTGCTTTTTGCAAGATGAATGAAATTGGAAAGTGGGAAAGAGTTTATGGTTACATTGGACAAAATCTATCATGCCGCCTATGTTTTGAAAAAGGTCGCCCGCAAAACCGACCTCATCGCAGCCCCTGCGCTTACCAACAACTGCGAGCTGTACCTAAAGACCGAAAACTTACAGGTCACCGGCAGTTTTAAGGTGCGTGGTGCTTATTACAAAATCAGTCAGCTGAGCGAGGAAGAAAAATCGCACGGCATCATTGCTTGCAGTGCAGGCAACCATGCGCAGGGTGTGGCACTGGCTGCCCAACGCAGTGGTATCGAAAGCGTGATCTGTATGCCTGACGGCGCACCTATCAGCAAGGTAGAAGCCACAAAGTCGTACGGCGCAAAAGTTGAACTGGTAAAAGGTGCCTATGACGATGCTGCTGCGTATGCGCAAAAATTGCAGCAGGAAAAAGGGTATACCTTTATCCACCCCTTTGAGGATGATGAAGTCATTGCAGGACAGGGTACCATCGGCTTGGAAATTTTAGACCAGCTTTCGGATGTGGATGCAGTTCTGGTGCCTATCGGTGGCGGTGGATTGGTCAGCGGTGTGGCGTATGCCATCAAACAGTTGCGCCCCGAGTGTAAGGTGTACGGCGTACAGGCTGCAAACGCTCCCAGTATGTACCGTTCGCTGGAACAGGGCGAGCAGATCACGCTGGACAGCGTTTCTACCTTCGCTGACGGTATTGCGGTAAAACATCCGGGCGACACCACCTATCAACTGGTAAAACAGTATGTGGACGAGGTAGTGACCGTCAGCGAGGACGAAATCGCAGCTGCCATCCTTGCGCTGATCGAAAAACAAAAGATGATCGCCGAAGGTGCCGGTGCGGTAGCGGTAGCGGCGGCGATGTTCGGCAAGCTGGATCTGAAAGACAAAAAGGTCGTGTGTGTGGTAAGTGGCGGCAACATTGATGTGAATATCCTGAACCGTGTCATTACCCGTGGTCTGGTGATGGGCGGAAGAAATGCAACGCTGGTCATCGCACTGGAGGATAAACCCGGTCAGTTGCAGCAGGTAAGCGAGATCATCAGCAACTGCGGCGGAAACGTGGTGGGAGTTCACCACGACCGAGCCGATGCCAATATGGCAATCAACAGTTGCTATCTGCGCATCACAATGGAAACCCGTGACCATCAGCAGGTAGAGCAGATCCGAAACGACTTGAAAGCAGCCGGTTTTCGGTTGATGTAAAACAAAACGCCGCACACCTTTGGGGGCAGTGCGGCATTTTTTTGCGAGAGGTGTAACTGTGGATATTTTGATCGTAATGATGATCGGGGTCGTGATCGGTGCGAAGATATTCCCCAAAAAATTCAAGCGCCAAAACGAGATCGGGCAGATGGTGTGTACCATTTTGCTGATTTTTGCAATGGGCTTGATGTTGGGAAACCGTGATGATTTGATGAGTCAACTTTCCAGTATCGGGTTGGTAAGTCTTGTGCTGGCATTGGGAGGCATTTTGGGGTCGGTAGCGATCGTCTATTTGCTGACCGAGTGGCTGATGAAACCCAAAAAACGCAGGAGGGAATAAGATGGTACTGCTGGCATTGTCTGCACTTATTTTGGGGGTACTTTGGGGAGCTTTTGGTCCCGACGGTACCCCCATCGACCTCATCCAGATCCATTCGGATTGGATTTTGTATCTATTGATGTTTCTGGTCGGCATCAGCGTCGGTCTGCATCGTGGTATCGTCCAACGCATCAAAGAACACCATGTAAAAATTTTTATCATTCCGTTCGGCGTGGTCACAGGTTCGATTCTGGGGGGATTGCTGGCGGCGTTGTTGCTGCGTATCCCGCTCAATCAGGGGATTGCAGTGGCAAGTGGCATGGGCTGGTATAGTCTGAACGGTGTGGTACTTACCGAAATGTTTGGCGCAACGATGGGAAGTATCGGCTTTTTGAGCAATCTGATGCGTGAAATGCTTTCCTTTTTCTGCATTCCGATTATTGCCCGTCGTTTGAATTACTACACCTGTATCGCACCGGCAGGTGCCACAAGCGAAGATACAACTCTGTCGATGATCGTGCGTTACACCGACGAAGAAACCGTTGTGCTGTCGGTATTCAATGGTGTGCTGTGTTCTGCGATAGTTCCGGTGATTTTGGGATTGTGCTGAGAAAAAACTTGTTGGGCAACGATGCCACACAAAACCATTCCGCTGCCTACAACAAAAGAAGGACCAAGCTGTTCGCCGACAAATATTGCTGCCCATAGGGCTGCAAGTACCGGTTCGATGTTGCAGATAAGGCTGGCGGTAAGTGGCGGAGTGATCAAAAGCCCCTTTGCCATACAGCGATAACTAAGCCCCAACTGCACGATACCAAGCGTGGCAAGAGCGAGGATGCTTGTAAAAGACAAGGCGCCAAAGTTGGAACGAAACAAAAACGGCAGACCGACAAGACAGCCGAGAAGTTGTCCGGTCAAAAAGGCGGAGGGAGCATCGGCATTTACGCCCTGTGCAGCCAAAAAAATACCACTGTAACACGCACCGCTGCACAGACCGAATAAGACACCTAAAAGCGAACCTTGGCTTTGCCTATTTTGTACAAGAACAAAAATTCCTGTCAACACCAAAACGGCACATCCGATTTGGTATAAGGCGGGAATTTTTTTGTTGGCAATACTTTGAAACAGTAAAACGAACAGGGGGCTGGTATTGAGCAGTAAAGTAGAAATACCTGCCCCTGCCAGCGGAACAGCGAGCGAAAAAAATTGTGTGGTGAGTGCAAAGCAGAGTCCGCCGACAAGGGTGGTCGGATTGCAGCAAAAACGTTTGCCGTCCTTTTTCAAAAACAAGATGCTAATGATCGCAGCGATGCCACAGCGGATGCTATTGGATGCAAGTGACATGAGTGGAATGGAAAGAAAGCATACACCACCGATGCTGGAGGCAGCAGCAGCGGCAAAAATCCAAAAACAACCGATCAAACGCCTCGGGTTCATTCTATCAACTCCTTTTTTGTTCTTGATTCAAATACAAAAATCGACACAAAAGGGAAAGGAAGCCTGTTTTTGTGTGCTATTACAAAAATATGCAAAAAAACAAGAAATATACTGGCGTAACAGCACATTGAATTTAAATATTTTGCTGTGATATGATAAAAAACAAGAAACCGATGTGATGGAGGTATCACAAAAAGTGTTCTTAATACAAATACAAAAATGAAGGTGATAGAATGAAAAGCTGTTTTTGTGCAACCGAAATTTTACTGCCGTCGCAAGATATTCCGGTAAGCCAGTGGGGATGCCTTGCCTGCGACCAGTTCACCAGTCAGCCTGCCTACTGGGAGCAGATGGCTTCACAAATAGCCAACCGCCCAAGTGCGCTGCATATCATTCTGCCCGAAGTGTATTTGGAGCAAAATGTGGACGAGCGGATTCAAAAAATCCATCAAACCATGTATGAATATCAACAAAACGTGCTTACCCGTAAGGTCAACGGATTCGTCTACGTTGAGCGTACCCTGCAAGATGGCAGCATTCGGCAAGGATTGGTCGGTGCGGTCGATTTGGAGGCTTACAGCTATGAGCAAGGAGCAGATGCATTGATTCGTCCTACCGAAAAAACAGTTTTGGAACGTATTCCGCCCCGCATGGCAGTGCGAAAAAATGCGCCGTTGGAATCTCCGCATATCATGATGTTGGTGAACGACCCCGAAAAGACCCTGATAGAAGCAATCGCAGCCCAAAAACAGCAGATGCATCTGCTGTACCAAGGCAGCTTTGCGATGGGCAGTGGTGAGGTCACCGGTTGGGCGGTGGAATCTCCGCAGCTCATTGCTCAAATCGAACAGGCAATGTTGCGCCTTTGCTCCCAACAAGAATTTGACAAACGCTATCCCGCCTATGCAGGTCGGTCGCCACTGGGAATGGTCGTAGGGGACGGAAATCACAGCCTTGCCACCGCAAAAGCTTGCTGGGAAGATGTAAAGCGCACTTTGCCCGAAAGCGAATGGGAGCATCACCCCGCCCGCTATTGTTTGGCAGAAGTGTGCAATCTGCACAGCCCTGCGATTCAGGTGGAACCCATCCACCGTGTGGTGTTCGGTGCGACCCCCATCAGCCTGATGCTTGCATCGACCGCTTATTACGACCAAGAGGGTATCGTATTGGATAATACTACACCACAGTATGTGTTTGAAATCGTCACCCGCAACCGTAAAACGACCATCGGCTTGCGGTGCTGTAAAGAACCTTTGGCTGTGGGAGTGATCGAAAACTTTCTGGCTCAGTTTACGGCACAATACCCAAACGCAAAGGTGGACTACATCCACGGAGAAGATGCAGTCGAAGAACTGGTTTGCCAAAACAATGCAGTGGGCATCATTTTACCACAGTTCTATAAAAGTGACTTGTTCAAAGGGGTCATTGCAGGCGGAGTGTTACCGAAAAAGACTTTCAGTATCGGTAAAGCAAAAGAAAAACGTTGCTACTTTGAATGCCGTGCGATTCGATAACAAAAGAGCGAGCATTTCCATCAGGAGATGTTCGCTTTTCTTGTTGCCCTAATCACAATTTGCTGCAATGCCCTGCATCTGCCTGTATACCGACTATTTTGCCGATTTGTATTGCAACGAAAATATAAATTTAGTATAATAAAAGCGATTCTGCTTTGATGATGACAGCAGAAGATGGAAATCGTATTTCCGTACAAGAATCCGTATCTCCAAAGGTCTGGAACCGGATTGCTGAACAGAACAGCAGGAGGTAAAAATGCTTTTTAATTCCATCGACTTTCTTTTGTTTTTTCCTATCGTAACATTGCTTTGTTTTGCGATCCCGCCCAAGGTGCGCAATTTGTTTTTGCTTGGATGCAGCCTTTACTTTTATATGTGCTGGAAGGCAAAATATATCTTGCTGATTGGGTTTTCAATCGTTGTTACCTACCTGGGAGGGCTTTTGATCGAGTATTTTTCCCAAAAAAAGAAACCCTTTTTGGAAAAATCCGTTTTTTGGGCAACCATCGGCAGCAATCTTCTGATTTTATTTGTATTCAAATACTATAACTTTTTTGCAGAAAATCTTGCTGCCATTTCCGGTGACCGCATTTTGCTGCCCCTGTTTCAGTTTGCGCTGCCGGTGGGCATCAGCTTTTACACATTTCAGGCACTTGGGTATGTCATTGACGTTTCCCGAAAAACCATCAAAGCAGAAAAAAATCCGTTTACCTACGCTCTGTTCATCAGCTTTTATCCGCAGCTGGTCGCCGGACCCATCGAGCGTTCTTCCAATTTGTTGGCGCAGATCAAGCAGCGCACTTCTTTCAACTACGAAAATATGCGCAGCGGTCTGTTGCTGATGGGCTGGGGAATGTTCCAAAAAGTGGTGATTGCCGACCGCCTTGCTCTGTTTGTCGACAGCATCTATAACCAGTATACAGCAGTCGACGGAGCATATCTTTTGCTGGCAACCTTGCTGTTTGCCATCCAAATCTACTGCGACTTTGCTTCTTACTCTAACATCGCCCGTGGTGCAGCACGTGTTATGGGCTATCGGCTGATGCTCAATTTTAACACGCCCTATTTTTCCAAAAGCTTTGCCGAGTATTGGTCACGCTGGCATATCTCTTTGAGTACATGGTTTCAGGACTACATCTTCGAACCGCTTGCTTGGAAATTGAAAGATCATCGCTGGGCAGCAGGATTTTCGATTTTTGTGGTATTTTTTATCAGTGGTTTCTGGCACGGTGCAAGCTGGACCTTTGTTATTTGGGGATTGTTACACGCTTTTTTGCGCATCGCAGAAATATTGACCAAAAAACCAAAAAAGAAACTTTATAAAAAACTGAAGATCAACACCAAAAGCAAACAGTTCCAGTATTTGCAGATGGTATTCGTATTCCTTTGTGTTTGCTTTACCTATATCTTTTTCCGTGCCGACAGCCTTTCGCAGGCACTTTCTATTGTGCGCTCTATCTTCACCGATACCCACATTACCAGTTTGTTTCAGCAAAGCTTTTTTACCTTTGGACTGGACGTGAAAGACTTTGTTGTGGCGGTCGTTGCGCTGGCAGTGTTATGGTGTGGCGATTTGCTGGTTTACCGCAAAGTGGATATTTATGGTTGGATCACGGCACAAAAACGTCCTATCCGATGGGTTATTTATTGGTTGCTCATCTTTTCGGTGGTCATTTTTGGTGTCTACGGACCCAGCTACGACAGTGCTCCGTTTATCTACTTCCAATTCTAAAATGAGGCTGACCTATGAGAAAATACAAACGTTTGTTTTTTTCGCTTTTGTTTTGTGCCATCACATTTGCGATGCTTTATGGCACTGCAAATATTCTTCGAGATCGTGAAACGACACTTTCCAGTTTTTATTCCGAGCCGTCGGGCAGTGTGGATATGATTATTGTAGGCTCCAGCCATGTCAACAATGGGGTAATTCCCAACGTATTTTGGCAGGAAAGTGAACGTTCAGCCTGCAATGTCTACTCGTGGGCACAGCCGATGTGGACTGCCTACCACTACATCATCGAGGCATTCAGTGAACAGGACGTCGAGTTGGTGGTGCTGGATATGTACGGCATGACCTATGGCAATTCCTACATGGTGCCGCAGGAAATTGATCGTGTGAACTACCAGACCAGCTTCAATATCGACATGAATTTGAACTACCTGTCACTGATTCAAACAGCCGAACACGTAGGGATTGATTTGCGTCCATACGAGGAGTTTTTAAATCTTCCACGCTATCACGCCCGCTGGAAAAATTTAGATGCACGTATGTTGACCTATGACCCACACAATGCCAAAGACTTTTTAAAAGGGTACGGTATTTCATACCAAAGTGTACCACAGCAGCAACCGTCTTTTGCGGTGACAGAGCCATATGTGCCGTATGAATACTGTGTGGAATATCTGGATAAAATCGTGCAGTTGTGTGAAAAAAAGAATGTCGATCTGATTTTTACCATGGTTCCTTATATCTACAATGAAACAGAAGCGGGAATTGATTTGTGGATAGAGCAATATGCAGCCGAACATGGTATTCCTTATATCAGCTATATCGGAAACAGTGCAGACGCAATCGAACTGGACTATAGCACTGATTTTCAAGACAATGCACATCTAAACTATTACGGTGCACAAAAGGTGAGCACGCACCTTGCACAGTTTGTTAAACAGCGTTATCCCGATTATCAAAAACAACAGAATCCCCACTGTGAGCAGTTGGACGAGGACTACCAAAAATACCAGCGGATTTTGCTTGCTAACGATGTGATGGTGGAATCTGATTTGCAAACCTATCTTACTATGGTGCTGCAAGACGAAAATTATTTGCTGTATCTTGCAAATAACGAACCAGCACTTGCACCGGTGCTGTCGAAAGCGTGGCAGGGATACGGCGAACAGCCAAATAATATTGAACAATTCTGCGGCGTGATAAGCAAACAGCAAGCGGACTTCGACCAGACATTGCTGGATGTGCAGTTGTTTGGCGAAAAAGGCACTGTTTCGTTTGATCTCAACGATGAAAATGTTATAATCAAACTAAACGATACCGCCGTCATTTCGCAGGAATCGACTTTCAAAGCGGTATTGTACGACACGATTTTAGATCGTCCCTTGGAAACCGTTGCCTTTGATGCCCAGACAGGAACCTTGCTGCATAAAGAATTTTCCAGCGACATCATAGATCTGTTTAAAAAGTGATTTTATGCCAGAATCCCACAGACCGACCAAAAGAAATGTTTGGTTTGTCTGTGGGATTCTATCGTTTTGTTTTTGTTTTTAAAACTATAAGACCAATCGAAATCGAAACCAGCCGTCGATCAGGTCAAACTGGCAAACGGCTCCGTTTTTTTGGCAAAAGGCAGAAATGGATTGCACACCCCGACCATGCCCTTTTCTTTGGGCGACCGGTAAACCGTTGCTGTCAAAAATAATATCACCCATACAGGGATTGGAAATCTCCAACATAATGCTGGGCGTTCCTATCATTTTGCACCGAAGCTTTCTCTGCTCGTACGGATAAAGTAGGTTGGCATGAATAGCATTTTCTAAAGCATTCGCAAGAACGATGGCGAGTTCCCCTTCGTCTACCGGAAGATCATCGGGCAGAGAAATTTCGGTTTCTACGGCGATGCCTTGGTTTCTGGCTTGGTCAAAGTAAGAGGAAAACACGGCATTCAATACCGGTGGTCGGCACCAGAGCGTTTCTTTCTGCTCATCCAGCCGTTTTTGGGTGGCATTCAGAAACTCCAGTGCAGTTTCCGTTTCATCCCGTGTCACCAATTCGGCAACTACTTGAAGCTGGTGGCGCAAATCGTGGCGTTGGATTCGAACTTCTTCTTCCACGTCTTTCACTTTTTGTATCTTGTCTTTCAGAGCTGTGATCTGCACTGCCATCAGCGAAGACCGGTGCTGCTCCATATGGATATGGTACAGATCATAAAGACTTTTGAATACTACGATATATACGATAATCAGGGGAATCACAGTAGCATAGACGTAAGCCATCTGCGAAGGATTTTTCAGGTAACTGTCCGGCCAAGAGGCCACAAAAATCAAGTAACCACAGAATACACAAGGGATCAAGGTGAGGATGCCCCAACGGGTAGGGATCGCTTGGATCAACATACGAAAAGGCTGTCGTAGAAAACGGTACTCCAAATAGATGATCGCACAATAAAAGATGCCCATTAAAAGGATGTTTGCAGATCCCGACAGGCCCAGATGCTCGGTGAACACACGGAGTATAGAAGCCATTAGTACAGAAAATAAAATCTGTGTCATATGGTTGAAAACGGATTGCACAGGGCTGTCGTTGGCAGCCCAATAGGTAAGCACTGCCGCCGGAATAGAAATGGTAAAATAAAATAGACGTATCAACAATAACTCTCCGCCTATATATATCAGAAACATACTGGAACAGACTACCCAAATACCGTAAATCGCTAGAAGAAACAACAGTTTTTTACGTCCAAAACGAAATTCGGTTAAACTTGCCATCATTCCAATGGTCATCATTGTGATAAAAAACGTACGAACGACCAGAAAAATCATGTTTGTCATAATGTGTGTTCCCCCAGCCAATAGTTCCCCCAGCTTTTTTGAACTCTGTTGCCGCTGTTCGAGGCAGTACCACCGTCTGACCGCTGTCTAACAGTGCTACCTGACCGTTTACCCCCGTTACGTGCTGGAAATTCAGTACAAAACTGGCACCGCACAGGCAAAAACGCCGATCGGCAAGCAGGGGAGCGACCATCTTGCGAAAAGAAATGCGGATGGTTTGAGAATCCACAATACCGTCGGTACAGGAATAACGGATACAACGCCCTATCCGTTCAACATACTGAATGCGTTCCAACAAGATACGACGGGGACCGTCTTCCGTAGTTACCACAACTGCGCTGTTTCGCCGTTGATTAAGTTTTTCCAATGCCCCATCCAGTACTTGAAAGAGTTTGCTTTGGTTTACGGGTTTAAGCAGGTAGAAGAACGCATAGACATCGTAGCTATCAGCGGCGAAGTCGTTGGAACTGGTAAGATAAACAATCTCACCACCATCGCCCAGTGCCCGCAAGTGACGACCGAGCTCGATTCCGTTTAGCTCCGGCATAATAATATCCAATATGTAAATGTCAAAATTTTCTAAGTTTCCTGCACGTGCCATCAGTTCTTTGCCGTTTTGAAACGTTTCGACTAACCCATGCAGGTCTGGTCGAGAGCTAAAATACGATTTCAGCAATGCTGCCATTTCATTGCGTTGTTTTTCTTCGTCATCACATACAGCGATCCGCAATATCATTGTCTTTCCTCCTGCAATAAATGTCGAATTTTGCGCACATAACATCAAATTATACGTAACTACTTTCTATTTTTTAAATGAATTGTAAAATAAAAATAGGCAAAATGAGAATAGCATGGAAGATTAAAATCGTCAAGAGGTTAGTCAAAAGGCTATTCGATTCAACTGGGTCGAATGGTGATGCTGCGTGGATATACAGAATATCGAGTTTTTAAAGCAATGCGATCCAAGTTACCAGCATAGACAATGGAAGGAAGTATCAAATCTATGTTCGAAACTACTGTCAGTCAAAAATTAAGGTCTGCCCTGACGCAAGAGGAGGTTGCAGAGTGGGATGGGGATACATCCTGTATCATAGAGTATATCAAAACAGCTCTGAATGTGGCTTTGGATGATGTAAATGCTCCGATGGAGGTCAAGATATTACAACATTATCACGGGAGTAAAATACCGATTGTAATTACACTCGACACGCAAGAGCCTCGACTGCTTTGGTACTATGAAGGGATGTCTGCATCAGAATTGTTGGATGAATTGCTGGGTCTGTTTGCGGATGTGCCATTGCCCTCGCAGACGAAATTGTAATGAAGAAAACGTTTGTTTTGTAAAATAGATGTTTCAAAGTTTTTGAATCAACAAAAAGCTGCATTTTTTGCTCAATTTACAGATTTTTGCTGCAAAATGGCGGCAGGGGAATTGATTCCTCTGCCGCCATTCATTATATTGTTTATTACGGTCTGAAAATCGGTTACAGAGCGGCTGCAAAATGAAAGCATAAACAGGCAGCGCAAAATCGAAAAAAGAAGAAAAAAGCCACGATATAACAACAAAAAAGCCACCAGTCAAAAGACTGATGGCTTTGGTCCGAGTGGCGAGAGTCGAACTCACGGCCTCTTGAACCCCATTCAAGCGCGCTACCAAACTGCGCTACACCCGGATGTCCCTTTCGGTGACAGCAATTATTATAGCGTATTGAAATCCGTTTGTCAAGCTTTTTTTAAAATTTAAGCTGCATATCATACCAAACAGCGTTTCCGTGGGTCGAATCCGAGATTCCTTTGCAAACAAAGCCAAATTGTTCATAAAAGGGGATGAGGGTTTCTTTACAGGTCAAGATAACGCCTTTACGTCCACGAAGTTTGCTTTGGGCGATCAGATGCTCCATCAGTGCTTTTGCAAGCCCTTGTTTTTGATATTGGGGTAGAACATCCAGCCCAAACACAGCCTGATAGGCTCCGTTTGGATCGTGCAATGCAGCGTTTTCGTACATTTCATCTGCAATGGTAGTGCGATCGGTCACGCTTCCGTTGATGAATCCGCAAAGTACACCGTCTTTCTCAAGCACAAAAAAGCTGTCGGAAAAGTGGTAAATTCGATTTTCAAATGCGTGGCGGTCGGCGGCTTCCGCAGCCGGAAAGCATTCTTGTTCGATTTGAGCGATTTGTTCCAAGTCTTGCATAGTTGCTGTACGAATGTACATAAAATTTCTCACCTTTTCTTAAATCAAAGTACGTCATATTATACCAGCTTTTTTGATGATATGATAGCCTATCTACAACTTTGCCATCGAATAAGCCATGATAATTTTGAAGAATTTTTGGGGAGTTTTCCTCCTTTTTACGGGCGTTCTTTTCTTTTGCAAAAACAATCGGGGAACAAAGCAAAAAATCTGCAAAATTGTTTGCAAACGCAGCCCAAAAACGCTATAATAAAATGGTATTTGTATTTTATATCCCACAAAATCGGCGCATGGCTGTGTTTGTGGGTTCACCAGTATATAAGGGGAGTTAACCATGGAAGAAAAAATGAGCAATTTCCTAACCGAAATCATCGAGGCTGACCTTGCCGAAGGAAAGGTGAAGGAGATACACACCCGTTTTCCGCCCGAGCCAAACGGCTACCTGCACATCGGCAGTGCGAAAGCGATCTACATCAACTATACCATTGCAAAGCAGTACGGCGGAAAGTTCAACCTGCGCTTCGACGACACCAACCCCTCCCATGAGGACGTCGAGTATGTGGAAAGCATTCAGGAAGATTTGAACTGGCTGGGTGCTGTGCCAAACGGCGGTGTATTCTACGGCAGTGATTACTTCGACAAATGCTATGAGTATGCCGAACTGCTCATTCGTGAGGGAAAAGCCTATGTAGACGACCTCACCCGTGAAGAAATGCAGGAGTACCGTGGACAGGACGCAGGCAAGCCCTCCAAGCCCAGCCCCTACCGTGACCGTACCCCCGAAGAAAACCTTGACTTGTTCCGCAGAATGCGTGACGGCGAGTTCCCCGACGGCAGCAAGACCTTGCGTGCAAAAATCGATTTGGCAAGTCCTAACATGAATCTGCGTGACCCTGCCATCTACCGCATCATGCGTGCGCATCACCACCGTCAGGGGGATAAATGGTGCATCTATCCTCTGTATGACTTTGCACACCCCATTCAGGACGCCATCGAGGGCATTACCCACAGTATGTGCAGCTTGGAGTTCGAAAACCATCGTCCCCTGTACGATTGGGTCATCGAGAACTTGCATCTGGGCCCGTTCCCCATTCAGCGTGAATTTGCTCGTTTGAATGTTACCCACACCGTTATGAGCAAGCGTTATCTGCGCAAACTGGTGGAAACCGGAGTTGCCGACGGTTGGGACGACCCCCGTATGCCGACTTTGTGCGGTCTGCGCCGTCGTGGATATACCCCCACCAGTATCTTTGAATTCGTTCGCCGTGCAGGTGTTGCCAAAGCCAACAGCTTGGTAGACAACCGTTTGCTCGAACACTGCATTCGTACCGAGCTGGAAACCACTGCTTTGCGTCGTATGGCAGTTACCGACCCCATCAAGTTGACCATCACCAACTATCCCGCTGACAAGGTGGAGTATTTTGAGGTTGCAAATAACCCCAACAAAGCAGCAAACGATGACTCGGTGCGTCAGGTCGCATTCAGCGGCACGGTATGGATCGAGCGGAGCGACTTCGCTGAAGTGCCCCCGCCAAAATTCCAGCGTCTGAAGCCGGATGGTGAGGTTCGTCTGATGGGTGCGTATATCGTAAAGTGCAATGAGATCGTGAAAGACGAAAACGGCGAGATTGTCGAACTGAAATGCACCGCCGATCTGGAAACCGCAAACGGAATGCCTGCTGACGGCCGCAAGGTGCGTGGTACTATCCACTGGGTAAGTGCTGCCCATGCAGTGGATGCCGAGATTCGTCTGTACGACAATTTCTTTACCGAGGAGAATCTGGGCGAACTGCCCGAAGGCAAGACCTACGACGATTACCTGAACCCCGATTCGGTAAAGATTTTGCCTCACGCAAAATTGGAGGCTTGCATGGACGAGGCAAAGCCCGGCGAACGCTTCCAGTTTGTACGCATGGGTTATTTTACCCCCGACTCGAAACACGAAGGCGTATACAACCGCATTGTTACCTTAAAAGACAGCTTCAGCAAAACGCTGTAAGCACAAAAGGAGAAGATTCATTATGGCAAACACTGTTGTGACCCGTTTTGCGCCCAGCCCTACGGGATATATGCATATTGGCAATCTGCGCACGGCACTGTATTCTTACCTGATTTCGAAATCGCAGGGCGGTCGCTTTTTGGTACGTATCGAGGATACCGACCAAGAACGTCTGGTAGAAGGTGCAGTAGACGTGATTCTGAACACCCTCAAACAGACCGGTCTGGACTACGATGAAGGCCCTGTTGTGGGCGGTGAACATGGCCCCTACATTCAAAGCGAGCGTAAGCCCATCTATATGGAGTATGCAAAACAGCTGATCGAAAGCGGTCATGCTTACTACTGCTTCTGCACCCCCGAGCGTCTGTCTGCCCTGAAAGAGGGCGACGGCTTCGGCGGCTACGACCGTCACTGTCGTAACCTGAGCAAAGAAGAAGTGGAAAAAAATCTGGCTGCTGGTATTCCTTATGTTATCCGCCAGAAAATGCCGCTGGAGGGTACGACTTCTTATAAAGATGAAGTTTTTGGCGAGATCAGCATGGAAAACAGCCAGCTGCAAGACCAGATTTTGATTAAAGCCGACGGGTATCCCACCTACAACTTTGCACACGTTATTGACGACCATCTGATGCAGGTTACCCATGTTGTGCGTGGCAGCGAATACCTGACCAGTACCCCGAAATACGTTTTGCTATACGATGCATTCGGTTGGGAACGCCCCATTTACTGCCATCTGCCCTTGCTGATGGGCAAAGATGCCGAAGGCAACATTTCCAAGCTTTCCAAACGCCACGGTGCAGTAAGTTTTCAGGATCTGGTAGAAAAAGGTTATCTGCCCGAAGCCATTGTGAACTATATCGCTTTGCTGGGCTGGTGTCCGAAAGAAACGAACGAGGAGTTCTTCACCCTCGACAGCCTGAAAGAGCAGTTCAGCATTGCTGCCATCAACAAATCGCCGTCGGTATTCGACTATGACAAGCTGCTTTGGTTCAATGGCGAATACATCAAAAAGATGGACTTCGATGCATTCTGTGAAAAGGCAATGTCATACCTGAATGCTGCGATCCCCAACGTGGAAAATAAAAAGGCAGTGGCTGCATTGCTGCAAAGCCGTGTTTCTGTATTCAGCGAAATTCCCGAAAAGATCGGATTCTTGGCAAAGCTGCCCGACTACGATGTGGAACTGTACACCAACAAAAAGAACAAGACCACTCCCGAAAGCTGTGCAGCCATTCTGGATGCAGCCATTCCTGTACTGGAAAACTGTACCGATTGGAACAGCCCCGCACTGTTCGAAGTGCTGAAAGCACTGGCTGAGCAGCAGGGCGTAAAGAGCGGTGCTGTGATGTGGGCGGTACGCATCGCAGTAGCCGGTGTATCGGTAACACCCGGAGGTGCTACCGAGCTGATGGAGATTCTGGGCAAAGAGGAAAGCCTTGCTCGCCTCAAAGCCGGTCGTGCAAAACTGTAAAATGATTCGGCTGTCCCAAGGCAGTTGGTAAAATAACGGTGAACCGTACAAAATTTTATGTTTGTGCGGTTTGCCGTTTTTGTGTAAAAGGGGGGATTTGATGGCGGTGATTGTATGGTTATTGCCGATAGCTTGTTTATTATTGGGATTTGTAATTTGCAGAAGAATTTTTTCTTGTGAAAGCGGTATGGTGCAGCTTTGGTTGAGCGGAGTGCTGGGGCTGTTTGCGCTCATTTGGCTGCCGGCTTTATGGGCGTTTGTTTTTGGTTTTACCGTGACAGCGCAGGTGGCTGCTATGGTCACAGCGATAGCAGGGGCAGGAACGATCGCAAGAATAAAAAAGCCGGATGCAAAGTTGCAGATTTATGAATGGAAAGCACCGCTTGCCTGTGTGGTTCCGTTGTGGCTTTTTTGTTTCTATCTGCTGCGTACCCATACCTTGCGACAGGCAGCCGATGGCAGCTTGCATACAGGACAATCTACCTATGGAGATATGGCGATGCATCTGGGCTTTGTGACCAGTATTTCGGCACAGCAAACTTTTCCGCCCGATTATTCTCTATTGCCGGGGAATAGTGTAGGCTATCCGTTTTTGTGCGATAGTGTTTCTTCGACTTTTTACACTTTGGGTCTGTCGTTACGCTGGGCATATATCTTGCCTGCCTTATGGGCGTTGTTGGTGGTATTTCTGGGCGTGTTTTTGCTGTTTCGGCAGATGTTTGCATCGACGGCAAAAGCCGTTTTGGGATATGTATTTTTCTTTTTGGGTGGAGGATTTGGTTTTCTTTACTTCATTGGCGGAAGTTGGCAGAATTTTACCCGCATCTTTACCGCCTTTTACGAAACCCCTACCAATTACATAGAAGAAAATATTTACTGGGTAAATCCGGTCGCTGACCTGTTGATTCCCCAACGGGCAACTTTAATGGGTTGGTCGATTTTGTTTGCTTGCATCTTTCTGTTATACCGTGCAGCCATCGAACAGAAAAAGGAATACTTTATTCCGTTGGCAGTGCTGGCTGGAGGATTACCGCTGCTGCATACCCACTCATTTTTGGCACTGGGGATTCTGAGTGCGGTACTTATGGTCATCGACCTGTGGAAACAGCGTTCGCTCACAGCACTCAAAAGCTGGATGCTTTACGGCGTTGGAACAGTATTGCTGGCAAGCTGGCAGTTGTTTGGGTTTACCTTTCGTCAGGCGCAGGGAGAGCAGTTCGTGCGGTTTTCGTGGAACTGGGTGAACCAAAGCGATTTTTACCTGTGGTTCTACATCAAAAATATCGGTATCGTTTACCTTTTGCTGATCCCTGCTTTGTTATATGCGAATAAAAAACAGCGGATATTTTACGCTGCAAGTTTAGGGATTTTGCTTATCAGCGAAATTTTGATTTTCCAGCCCAATCCATACGACAACAACAAGCTGCTGTTTGTGTGGCATCTTCTCGGCTGCGGTATGGTGGCAAACCTTGTGTGGGAGGTCTACTGTAAATTTCGCACAAAGCATTTGGCGAAAGCAGTGCTGGGCTGTGTGGTGTTTTTGGCAACAGCGAGCGGTGTTTTGACCTTGGGCAGGGAAGCGGTGTCTGACTATCAGCTGTTCGGTAAATCTGATTTGAAAATGGCAGAATACATCAAAGAAAATACCGATGCCGATTCCCTGATTTTGACTGCAAACAACCACAATAATCTAGTGGCTGCCCTTACCGGAAGAAATATCCTGTGTGGAAGTCCCAGCTACCTGTATTATCATGGTGTACACTATACCATGCAGAGCAATGCAGC
Source organism: uncultured Anaerofilum sp. (assembly GCA_944385945.1). GTDB lineage: Bacteria > Bacillota > Clostridia > Oscillospirales > Ruminococcaceae > Anaerofilum. Next base: position 37,573 of record CALWZD010000003.1, read on the forward strand.
GACCCAGTTGTATCAACAGCCATCAAATGAACTGTTGCTCCAGTGGGAGATCGACTATGTACTCATCAGCCCTTACGAACGGGCACAATTTGTGGTAAACGAAGCATGGTATCAACAAAATCTTGCAGTAGCATTCCAAGTCGGCGACGTAGTTTTATACGATGTAAGAGGTGACGAACAATGAAAGTATTGCTGACAGGATTTGACCCCTTTGGCGGAGAGTCCATCAACCCGGCTTACCAAGCGGTGAAACAGCTGCCAGACACCATTGCACAGGCACAGGTGATAAAATTGGAACTGCCGACCTCGTTTGCAGGCAGTGCGCAGAAGTTGGAGCAGGCAATGCAGCAACACCAGCCCGACTTAGTAATTTGTGTCGGGCAAGCAGGGGGACGTGCCTGTATAACCGTCGAAAAGGTCGCAATCAACCTTGCCGAAGCACGCATTCCCGACAACGACGGCAAACAACCAGTCGACGAACCGATTTGCACAGATGGCCCCACAGCTTATTTTTCCAATCTTCCCATAAAAGCGATGGTGCAACAGATGCAGCAAGCAGGTATTCCGGCAGCGGTTTCCTACACAGCCGGAACTTACGTATGCAACAGTATTTTTTATCATTTGATGTACACCATCGAGAAAGAATATCCCACCGTACGGGGTGGATTCATTCATGTGCCATATGAAAGCGGGCAGGTCATCGGAAAAGCAGCGAATACCCCATTTATGTCGGAGGCTATGATGGTACAAGGGCTGCAAGAAGCGATTACAGCTGCACTTTGTTGCAAACAGGAAAGCAAAACCGCTATGGGAGAAACACACTGAGAAAGGGGAATTAAAATGGCGATAAACCTGATAAAAGCAGAAGTTGAAAGCTGTTCTGAAATATACGAATTGCAAATCAAATCGTTTCAAGCACTTTTGGAAAAGTACCAAGATGAGGAGTCCAATCCCGGTGCAGAAACTATCGAACGGTTTTACGAACGCTTTCGACAGCCGAATACAGATTATTGGATGATCGAATTGGAAGAAAAGCGTATCGGGGCGATTCGCATATGCGACTTTGGGGAACTTTGCAAATTGAAGCAGATATTTATTCTTCCGGAATTTCAAAATTGTGGATACGCACAGGATGCAATAAAGGCTGTGGAAAAAGCATATCCGAATGCACAGCGATGGGAACTAGATACGATTTTACAAGAAGATAAATTATGCCATTTATATGAAAAAATGGGATATTGCAAAACAGGAAAGATAACAAACATAAAAGACGGAATGGACTTGATTGATTATGCAAAAGGAACGGTTTCATAATTTTTACAACAATCGCTGATTTGAATTGTTTTGCAGGTTGATAGTCTGTATTCAAAACTAAAAAACCAGCTTCCCGTTTTCCACAGGAAGCTGGTTTTTTGTTGAAAAGATTACGCCATTTGTTTCATCATTTCGTGAACGATAGCGGTTGCAGTGGCGATGTATTCGCTGATGCTGAACTTCTTTACTACCAAAAGTTCATGCCCCGATTCGTCGGCGTTGTCGCTCATTGCACGCAGTACAACGCAGGGGATGCCGTTACGAGCAGCGATTTGGCAAACCGCTGCGCCCTCCATTTCGACACAATCGGGAGCGCACTTTTCTGCAATGGCGTGCTTGGTAGCACTGTCGCCGACAAACTGGTCGCCGGTCGCAATTTTACCGACCAGATAGTTGACACCGACCGTTTGACAAGCTTTTTCTGCCAATTCTACCAATTTTGCATCACCCGAAAATTCTTTCAGGTAGGGTGCGCTCTGGCAAATCATGTCGGGCTGTGCATCGTGGTATACGACTTCTTTGCCGATAACAACATCACCAACGCCGATTTTGCTGGTCATGTTTCCGGCAATGCCCGAGAAAATCAACTGCTCGGCACCATAACGGGTGATAAGTACCTGAACGGTGGAAGCTGCGTTGGCTTTGCCCATACCACCACAGCAAAGTACCACCGGATGACCTGCAAAAATGCCCTGTACATACTCGATGCCGGCATAGGTTTCGGTCGTTTTGTTTTCCAGCAGCGCTGCCAGCTGGTCTACTTCGTCGGGCATTGCGCCCATAATTGCGGTAAGCATCGTTGTGCCTCCTTTATTATACGTTAAACAAAAATTCGATGATGTCGCCGTCTTTTACAACATACTCTTTGCCCTCGGTGCGTTGCAAACCCTTTGCTTTTACGGTAGCCATGTTGAAATCACACGCTGCCAAATCTTCATAGCTGACAACGGTAGCACGGATAAAACCTCGCTCGAAGTCGGAGTGGATCTTACCGGCTGCCTGCGGTGCTTTGGTGCCTTTGCGAATGGTCCATGCACGGCACTCTTTTTTGCCGTCGGTCAGGTAGCTGATCAAACCAAGCAGCGAGTAGCTGGCTTTGATGAGATTATCCAGACCGGTTGCTTCGATGCCCATTTCTGCCAAAAATTCTTTCTTTTCCTCAGGGGTGTAGTCGGCAATGTCTTCTTCGGTTTTTGCGCAGATGGGAATGCACTCGGCACCTTCGTTTGCAGCAAGCTCTTTTACCTTGTGGTAGTAGGGGTTGTTCTCCATGCCGTCCATCAGGTCGTCTTCGCTCATGTTAGCTGCGTAAATGACGGGTTTGCTGGTCAAAAGTCCCATCTCTTTGCGCTGAAGCATCATATCTTCGTCGCTTTCGTCCCAATCAAAAGTACGGGCATTTTTTCCCTCGGACAGGTGTTGTTCCAGCTGAGTCAGCCATGCAGCAGCAGCCCCTGCCTTTTTGTCGCCGGTTTTGGCTGCTTTTGCAAATTTTGCAGCACGGTTGGAAACGACTTCCAAGTCGCTGAGAATCAACTCGGTGTCGATGGTTTCGATGTCACGGATGGGGTCGACCGAACCGTCAACGTGAACGATGTCGGTGCCACCAAAACAACGTACAACGTGAACGATCGCATCGCATTCACGAATGTTGCCCAAGAATTTGTTGCCCAGACCTTCGCCTTTTGATGCACCCTTTACCAGACCTGCAATATCAACAAATTCAACGATCGCAGGCGTTTTTTTGTTGGTGTCCCAAATTTCAGCCAGTTTATCGAGCCGTGCGTCGGGAACCGGAACGATGCCGGTGTTCGGGTCGATGGTGCAGAAAGGATAGTTTGCAGCAGCAGCATTTTTGGTGCTGGTGATTGCGTTGAACAGGGTGCTTTTTCCAACGTTGGGAAGCCCCACGATACCTAATTTCATGTATATCGCATCTCCTTAAAATTTTACATATTTTCAAGAGGCTTATGATTGGGTACTGTGCCACTTTCACATTTTACCTCATGCAGTAGTGCCACAAAACCCGTGCGCTTTCAACTGCTGGCGAATGTGTACGGCAGTTTACAGCCTAGCGGGAGTTTTGTGTAAAAAAGAGCATACTACAACACAATAATTATAGCAGATAAGCTTTTTTTTCACAAGCTGTTTTTCCCAATCTGTACAGCATCTATATCAAAACGTCAACTACAGGCTTTTTTGTTTCCGAAAATAGGTATTCGAAAGTAGAAAATTTCCCAATAAGCCTGAAATGTTGCGGTAAAAAACGAGGGGTGAAAGTTGACATGAAAAATATTTTTGATTATAATTTATCTGGCAATTTGCGATAAAATAGAACCGGTTGAATGTAACTTTCTTTTTGCGAGCAATGCTTGAAAAGAAAAGGCATCGTAAATATTAGAAAACTTACCCTACTTGCGATGTGTGTTGTATTGGCAGGAACCGTCCATAATACGGGCGATTACATGAAGTGATGGCTATGCGGTGTTCTACATTGTTGACAAATTGCACCAAGCATTCGCCACTGAAAAATAAAGAATAACAGACCACACAAAGATGTAGTTGTGGTATAGGAAGGCGATTAAAATGAATTACAAAAAGGTAGGCTTTTGTTTTTTTTCCATTGCTATGTTGGGGGTTTTGTTTGTACTCAACGGTTTATCCCCCAAAGTAGCAGATGATTATGTGTACGTGAATAGCTTTTTTGATGGCACTAGAATCGAAAATCCGCTGCAAATCATTCCGTCAATGATGGCTCATTATCAAGGAAAAAGCGCTCTATTCAACATTCAAGGAGGACGTTTAGTCGTCCACACAATTGCGCAGTTGATGTTGTTATTTTTGCCGGATCGTGCGTTCGATGTGGTAAACGCAGTGGCTGGGGTTGGATTTAGCTGGATCTTGCTTCAGTTTTCGAAAGACAAAAAACAATTTTCGCTTACGGTATATGTGTGCCTGATTTTGATCATCTTTTTGTTTGCGCCGGCGTTTGGCCAAACGATGCTGTGGACGGTAGGCTCCGCAAATTATTTGTGGGGAGCTATCGTTTCCATTGGTTGGCTGGCTTGGATAGATAAGCTTATAGAAAAAGAGCAGATCAATCGATACGAGCAGGCCGGGGTCGTTGTATACGCATTTTTTGCAGGCTTTTGTAATGAAAACACTTCCGCTGCTGTTTTACTGATCGTAGGCTTGTTGCTTTTGCTCCGCCTTTATGAAAAGAAAAAGTGGAAAATATGGATGATTTTAAGCTGTTCTTCCGGTTTTGCGGGCTGGTTGGTGATGATTTTGGCACCGGGGAACAACGCCCGCTTAGTAGCTGAAAACGCTGATGTACCGATGACTTTTTCGTTGCTGCTTTGGCGATTTGTGGATTGTACACTGCAACTGCAGAAAAATATGGCTCCCCTTATCGTGCTTTGTGCGATGCTGTTTGGCTGTGCGCTTGCAATGAAGTTGGACAAGCATATACTGCTGCGGGCAGGGATCTTTATCGTCGGGGCTTTTGCGTGTGCATACTCTATGGTGATGGCGCCGTATATTTCTTACCGTTCGTTGTTTGGTGTGTTTGCTTTGTTTGCGATTGCAGCAAGTATCTTGATCGCTGAACTGCAAAAGTCAACGGCTGCATTTTTGTCCTATGCATTGTGTGGAATCGGTGCAGTACTGTGCTTTTTCTTAGTTGTGCCAAATGTATATCACTGCTATTTGAATTATGGCTACTGGAATGCTCGTCAGGCAAGCGTAATGGAGCAAAAAGAGCAGGGAAAAGAACAAATTGAAACCTATTCGATCGTAAGTTCCAATCCTTACAGTGTATTCTTCCAGTTGGAGGATATAACGGACGATCCCGCCTACTGGACAAATGAGGCGTATGCAGAATATTATGGTATTACTTCCGTGATTTCTAAAGAAGTGAAGTATACCTAAAGTTTTATAAAAGTGGAAATTTTCTGCCTTTATAAAAACGTGCGGTGTTGAAAATGCCTAGGAGCAAGCCGTTTTGTGACAGGGTAAATAGTTCAACTTTTGCCAATGCAAAGAATACTTTGCTTGAAACTTTGAGCAGACCCAATAAAAATGGAATAATGACAAAATCCCCTCTAATGCAGGAAACAGACTGCATTAGAGGGGATTTTGTGTGAGCAAATGAAAAACCACAGAAAAAACTTATGGCTGTGTATCGGATGCAGAAGAACTTGCCGACGATGCAGGCTGTGTGGTCGGCAGAGGGGTGGGGTCGGGCTGACCGTAAGAGGAAATCAGCACCGACGTAATGGTAACAGGTGTAGTGGGTTTCCCTTCACTGTTTGCATTTGACGCCAAAGCGATTTGGTCAACTACCTCCATGCCTTGGTATATCTGCCCAAAAATCGTGTTCTTTAAATCAAGATACGGTGCACCGCCCGCTGCTTGGTAAGTCTTTGCAACGGCTTCGTCCATTCCTTGGGAAATCAAGGTGTTGGCGTCTTCTTCCGAAATCGAATTGGCAGGGGTCTGCACGATATAAAATTGACTGAAGTTGGCCGTGGTGTCCTGCCCAAGGTGTGCCATGCACAGCGCACCCGAATAATGGTGCAATTGACTGGAAATTTCTACCGGAAACGGAAAACCGTCCCAACAAGTGGTGCCACCTGTGCCACTGCCGGTGCCGTCGCCCGATTGAATGATAAAATCACCAATAACACGATGAAAAGGCAAGCCATTAAAATAGCCCTCATTTGCCAATGCAATAAAATTTTCTACCGCCATTGGGGCTAGGTCGGGATAAAGCACTGCACGAAATTCGCCGTATTCGGTGGTGAAAATGGCAATCGGAGCGTTTTCTGTCGGCTGCTGAAATTGAAGCTGTTCCGACTCGACATCGGGACGTTTTTTGGTTTTGATCTGTTGGGAATCTCCACAGCCCACCAACACACCAAGCACAAGCAATATACATAAAAAAGCGTAAAAAATCCGTTTCATGGTTACCTCACTGAACATCATACGCATAAAATTCGCATAAAATGGGAATGTATAAAATATATCTCTGTTATCTTAAAAAACAGTATATCATATTTTGCTACAAAAGTCTTGATGCACTTGTGAACTTTTTGAACGAATAAAAATATTTTCAGATTCTCTTGACGAATGCGTGAAAAAAGGATATATTAGTAACAGAGATTTTGCACAGACTGCACACAAAAAGGCTTGCCCTTTTTGAGAAAGGATATACAACCATGAGTGACGAACTGAAGATGCCTCAGGGCGAGGAGATGGAAGATTACACCCCCGACCTGATCACCTTAGAGGACGAAGACGGCAACGAGCATACTTTCGAGGTGATCGACGCCGCTGATTTTAAAGACGAACGCTATATGGCTGTGGTTCCTTATTTGGAAGACCCCTCCAAAATGTTGGAGGAGGATATGGAACTGATCATCATGAAAGTTGCCGAGGATGATGAAGGCGAGTATCTGGACATCGTGGACGATGACAACGAGCTGTATGAAGTAAGCGGGATGTTTGCACAGCGTCTGAAAGATCTGTACGACATCGAGGGTTGACAGTTGCTTAGTATCCTGCCTTGTTCGATTTGTTGCGGCTTGATATAATCCTACTAATCATTCATCGGGAGCTTGGAGTTGGCCGAAGGATTGCAGACCTCCCGCCCTCTTGAAGGGAGTTCGGAAGAAGGGAGCATGGAATCGTACACAGAGCACCCACCTGCCATTTCGGTAGGTTTTGATTAGTCGCAGACGGCAAGGCGGGTTCTATTAAAAACAAACAAAGCAGGGAGTTGCTCCCTGCTTTTTTCATGCCAAAGCGGTCTGCCTTTTAAAGGGCAGACCGCTTTTATCATGCGGCACTGTTTTTGTGATCGGTGTGATAAGGAGATGATGCATCATGTGCGGCAGGGAAAAACGAGGAGCGTTCTTCAGGAAAACATAACCAGAACAAAAAATACACCCCACCGCCCAAAATTGCAATGCTGCCCAAAAATGAAAGCGTGGTAAGATTATGATCGCACCACATACAAAGCGCAGCAAAACAACCCAATAAACATCCAAGAATACCCATTTGACCAACAAACTGAAGGATACGATACAACATAAAATAGCCTCCCTTTTCAACGACCGAAAATTGATTTGTGCAAATGCGCTTTGATACAGAAAACAGAACATGAAACAACTTAATGTAGTTTACATAAAGAATACAACAACAATTAGAGGTTGTCAACAATTTTAGACAACTTTTTTTACTTTATTGAAATAAAATTCTTTACAAGAACAACAGATAGTTGTATAATAAATACAGAAAGGGGCGTGAAATGATGTTCAAGGAACGTTTGAAGGAACTACGCAAGCAAAGAGGCTTTACCCAAGTGGGCTTGTCACAAGCACTAGGCATTTCGCAGCAGGCGGTAGGAAAATGGGAAACCGGTCGCTGCACACCCGATCCGCAGACCCTCACCAAACTGTCCGAGATTTTAAGCACAACGGTGGATTACCTGTTAGGCGCAAACGGTACCGGCGGTGAAACAATGGTGCGTGTGCTGGGGACTGTGAAAGCAGGGTTCGGCGCACTTGCCTTTGAAGAAGACTATGGCTGTGAACCGGCAAATGTAAAAGATCCTTCGCAGTACTTTTATTTGATCGTCCGTGGCGACAGCATGGAGCCGCGCATCCACGACGGCGACCTTGCTTTGGTCCGTCGCCAACAAACCTTGGAAAGTGGTGAGTTGGGCGTCGTAGTGTATGGCGACGGAGAAGGAACCCTGAAAAAGTATATTCGCCAAGGGCAGGCAATTATTCTTCAGCCGTTCAATCCTGCCTATAAATCGCAGGTGATCGCAGGGGAAGATCTGGACCACCTTTATATCGCAGGACGTGTGGTAGAAACCAAAACAAAGTGGTAACTGCTTTGTAGAAAGAACGCTGGGATTTTGGCTTTTTTGCAGAGAGAAGCAAAAAGGCTTTGTTTCGTGTACCCTTTTTAAAAGTATAGGGCAAGCTTGCTCGCAAACAGAAAAGGCAGGGACAGTAAGATGGAACTGATGCGAAAATTGGAGATTTTAGCAGACAGCGCAAAATACGATGTTGCTTGTACTTCCAGCGGGGCTGACCGTAAAGGCAACGGAACCGACTTGGGAAGTTGTTCTGCATCAGGTATTTGCCACGCCTTTTCGGCGGATGGACGGTGCATCAGCTTGTTGAAAGTATTGCTAAGTAACGTCTGCATTTACGATTGCAGTTACTGTATCAATCGTAAAAGCAACGACCTGCCCCGTGCAGCATTCACTCCCCGTGAACTCGCCGATCTGACCATCGAATTTTATCGGCGAAACTATATCGAGGGCTTGTTTTTGTCCAGTGCGGTACTGCGTGACCCCGACTACACGATGGAACAGATGATCCGTGTGCTGGAATTGCTGCGTGGAGAGTATCGCTTTCGGGGATATATCCATGCCAAAACCATTCCCGGTGCCGATCCGCTACTGGTGCAGAAAATGGGACTGCTTGCCGATCGTTTGAGCGTCAATATCGAGCTTCCCAGCGAGCAAAGCCTAAAATTACTGGCACCCGACAAGGGAAAAACTGCTATTTTGCGTCCCATGAAACAAATCGCAGGTGCTGTTTTGCAAAACAAGCAAGAACTGGTGCAGTATCGCCACGCCCCACGCTTTGCCCCCGCTGGACAAAGTACCCAAATGATCGTTGGCGCAAGCCCCGAAACCGACCGCCATATCGTGCAGTTGGCAGAGGGGTTATATCAAAAATATTCACTAAAACGTGTTTTCTTTTCGGCATATATCCCTGTGGCACAGGATAGCCGTCTGCCTGCGTTGGATACACCACCGCCGCTTTTGCGAGAGCATCGCTTGTATCAGGCAGATTGGCTGCTGCGCTTCTATCGGTTTTCTGCACAGGAGATTTTAGACGAAGATACCCCCAACCTGAATCCATATGTCGACCCCAAGTGTAACTGGGCGATCCATCATATGGAGCGTTTTCCGGTCGATGTAAACAAAGCCGACTACGCCGATTTACTGCGCATTCCCGGTGTGGGCCCCAAAAGTGCAAAACGCATCGTGACCGCCCGCAAAAGTGGTGCGCTCGATTTGGATGCATTGAAACGAATCGGGGTCGTGCTGAAACGTGCGCAATACTTTATCCAGTGCAAAGGGTATCACTGTACAGGCAATGCCGGTGAGCAGGTGGTTCGTGCTTTGTTAGACCCGGCAGCGTTTTCGGTGGGCAATGAACAACTCAGCTTTTTCGCTGCGCCCGATCTGCATCGCTTGGTACAGCAGGGCACCACTGCTATAAAAGCGGCACAGGAGGTGCAGGAGGAGGCAGTAAGATGCTTGGTAAAAACGATGTGATCTACCTCTACGACGGCAGTATGGAAGGACTGCTGTGTTGTGTATTTACCGCAGTGGCAGAAAAGGAGATGCCGGTGGATATTTGGGTGGAAGAAGAAGCCAGCCCTACCCTGTTCGACACAAAAGCCATTTATACCGACCCGCAGCGGGCAAAGCGGGTGGCAGTGTCGATTCCGAAAAAAATGGGCGAATGTGCAAAAGAACTGGTAGAGCACGTCTTTTTTACCAGTGTCGAACAAAAAGAACTCAAAATCTTGCGCTTTCTGCTGCTTGGGTATCAGCATGGAACATCAGTATGTAAAATGCTGGGACATCCCGACGTTGCACCAATGATCGACGCCGAAAAAGCATTGCTGAATGAAACACACCTGCTAAAAGGCTTTTTGCGATTTTCTGACTATGGCGGAACACTTGGGGCTGTGATAGGGCCCAAACATTATGTTCTGCCTTTTCTTGCACACCATTTCTGCACTCGTTTTGGAAAAGAAACGTTTATGATATGGGATAAGACGCACAAAGCTGCTTTGTACTGGAAAGACGGAAAAGCCGAAATTTTTGATATGCAGCAGTTTACACCGCCCAATCCGTCGGCAGGAGAACAGCAATACCGAGCCTTGTGGAAACGGTTTTACAACACGATTGCCATTTCTGAACGGGAAAATTTGAACTGTCGACGCACACATTGCCCCAAGCGTTATTGGGCATATATGCACGAAATGCAAGACCTATTGTAGGAGTGAGCATAAATCCGACAAGATATGCTGGAAATTTTGTTACAAATCTGGTATAATTTCAAAAAGGTTTGCAGCATGGCTTTTGCGCACTGCGAACTGCGCCATCAGGTGCATATGAATGAAATTTGTGCGTTTGCACTGAAAAGGAGCAATGAACAATGGTTGTAATTGAAATGCAGGACGGCAAAAAAATTACTCTCGAACTGGACGAAAAGGCAGCCCCCATTACAGTGGAAAACTTTTTGAAGCTGGTAAAAGATGGCTTTTATGACGGTTTGACCTTCCACCGCATCATCCCTGGATTTATGATCCAAGGCGGTTGCCCTGAGGGAACCGGCATGGGTGGCCCCGGTTGGAGCATCAAGGGCGAATTTGCCCGCAACGGTTGGAACAATCCCATCCTGCACACCCGTGGTGTTATCAGCATGGCACGTAGCATGAATCCTGATTCGGCAGGCAGCCAGTTCTTCATCATGCACGAAGATGCACCCCATCTGGATGGTCAATATGCTGCATTCGGCAAAGTAGTTTCGGGTATGGAAGTTGTGGACGAGATCGCAAACGTCCCTACCGGTTTCCAGGATAAACCCGTGACCCCTGTTGTAATCAAAAGCATCACTGCACAGGAATAAATATAACGGTGTGTCGTTTGATCGAGCGGCACACTCTTTTTTTGCTTTCAATCGAGCGATTACTGCAATAGTGGGAAAGTATGGTTTCCGTTTGCAAAAAGTAGAGGTATCAAGTGGAAAAATGCTGCAATATTTTCCCTTGCTTTATCGTCTAATAAATAGGAAAATGGAATTTTATACGGCTGCAAAAGTATATTTGTAAGCAGATGCAAGCGGAAAGATGAGGAATTTACGATGAAAATGCGTTTACATAAAAAATATTTACCGGTGCTGATGGCGGTCGTTTTGTTGTCTGGCTGTACAGAACAACCACAAGAAGTTTGGAGCCTGCTTTTGGACGGACAAAGTACCCTGATGAGCCAAAGAGGCGAAGTGATTTGGCAAGGCGACGGTGAAGCCGTGCGCAACGAGTGGGGAAATTTTGTGGTGACCGATTGGGAAAACGAAAAGCCGTTGCAAAGCATTATTTCGCACGATGGCAAAACCGTGTGGGAGGGAAACGCAGGAGAGCAACTGCTGCAACTGGGCGAAACGCTCATCGCTGTACAACCCGAAGGGCAGAAATGGACACTGAAAACCGGCGGGAAGTCATATCGCTTTGAACGAGCAGAAATCCAGCCCAGTGGACAACTGCTCTTGTGTGGGTTGGACGAGGGCGGAAGCGTGTTATTAAGCTCCGACGGAAAAGAGGAGCGCAGATTTTCGCAGGATTATCTGTGGGCTGCAAGCGGTCTGGACGGTTGGTATCAAAGCGGAGATGTGCTCATCGACGATACCGGCAAGGTGCGTTATTCCGGTGTGCAGCGAATGGTAGGACAGGGGCGTGTCCTGTTACAGACAGAAGATGGCTACTCCGTGGTGCAGGCGGACAGCGGAAAAGAACAGTATACCGGTTCGCAAAACTGGCGGGTCTACCTAGATGAGCTGCAACTGGAACAACAACAGGACGGTATTTTCTTTGAAGTTGACGGCAAAGAATATCGTGCGGATTTTTTGAACAGTTGGCCCTATGTCGGGCAGCCGATGTATTACATGGCACAGGGAGCGCAAGAGCAGGTGCTATGGGATGCACAGGGTCGACAGCTGTTTTTGCGTCAGCCGGCAGATTGGCTCGAGATCATCGCACAAGACCGCATTGCCTGCCTTGAACAGCAAACCCTGAAAATGTTAGATGAAAATGCACAGCTTTTATGGGAAAAGCAAGGGTATAGCTATGTCTGGACTGCAAAATGCGGTGAAGATATGGTGCTTTGTGCAAACCGTGTACAAAAGCCGACGATCGACGTGTTTTCGATAGAGGGGGAACTTCTTTTACAGGAATTAGAGGTGATCTATGAAATCACCGAGCATGGCGTTTCGGTGCAAAAAGACGGAAAAACAGGCATACTGGATTGGAAAGGAAACTGGTCTTGCCGTTGGGAGCAAGAATAAAAAATCATGACAGCCTGCTTTCCGCATGATTGGAAAGCAGGCTGTTAAAACGGTTAAAAATGCAGAAAATTGCTTCGTCATCGAAAAAATATACACTGAGAATCGACAAAACTGCCGAAATCGTGTACAATAGAAAAGCACGACAAAATAGCAGCAACGATTGGCAGGAGTGTGGAAACAATGCAGAAAACAGCAGTGCCGATGACACAAGGCAATATCGGCAAACAAATCGTCTTTTTTGCTTTGCCGATATTTTTAGGCAATTTATTTCAACAGCTTTACAATACCGTCGACTCGGTGATCGTAGGCAACTTCTTAGGCAGCAGTGCGCTGGCAGCAGTCAGCTCATCCGGCAGCCTAATTTTTATGCTTATCGGCTTTTTAAGCGGCATTTCGGCAGGTGCGGGTGTTGTGGTGGCTCGATATTTTGGTGCGAAAGACCACGAAAATATGAAAACTGCCATCCATACCACCGTTGCGTTCGGTATCGTGGCGGGAATCGTGATGACGGTGGTGGGAATGGCTCTCTCGCCCCAAATTCTGCGATTGATGGGGACCCCCGAAAATGTTATGGAAGGCTCGGTAAGCTATCTCCGTATTTATTTTTCCGGTTCGCTTGCGTTCGTAATGTACAACGTGTTCGTGGGAATTTTGCAGGCGGTGGGGGACAGCAAACACCCTTTGTATTACTTGATGGTTTCGTCGGTGGTCAACCTTATTCTAGATGTGGTGTTCATCGTGTTTTTCCACAGCGGTGTAGGTGGCGCAGCTTTGGCAACCGTCATTTCGCAGGTAGTAAGTGCATTGCTGTGTTTGATACAGCTTGTGCGCACGAAAGAGTGCTATCGGCTGTATCTTTCCCAAATCCGCTTCGATCTGCCAATGCTCAAACGTATTATCGAAATGGGTCTGCCCGCCGGTATGCAAAATTCTATCATCGCATTTGCCAATGTGGTGGTGCAGTCTAACATCAACGCATTTGGCGAAATGGCAATGGCAGGTTGCGGTGCATATTCCAAAATCGAGGGCTTTGTCTTTTTGCCTATCACCAGCTTTACCATGGCACTCACCACCTTTGTGGGGCAAAATATCGGCGCAAAAGAGTATGAACGTGCCCAGAAAGGCGCAAAATTTGGGATTTTGCTTACGATGATACTGGCAGAACTGATCGGCATCGTGGTGTTTGTGCTTGCACCTCAGCTGATCGCTATCTTCGATTCACACCCCGAAGTGGTACAATTTGGGGTAGAAAAGGCTCGCAGTGCAGCGTGGTTCTTCTTCTTGCTGGCTTTTTCTCATTCGGTGGCTGCGGTTTTGCGTGGTGCAGGCAAAGCGGTCGTGCCAATGGTCGTGATGTTGGTTTGCTGGTGCGTTATCCGTGTAAGCTTTTTGACCATCACTGTTCCTCTTACCAATAGTATCCAGATGGTGTACTGGGTCTATCCGCTTACATGGTCGCTTAGTTCACTTGCTTTCCTCGTCTATTACAAAAAAATCGACTGGGCAAGAAAATTGACCGGCTGGAAATAATAAAACCGAGCGTTCTGTAAAAGGACGCTCGGTTTTGTCGTATTATATGCCCAAAATCGGCAGAACCACAAAGGAAAATACAAGCTGTACAGCGAGAAATCCCAGATTCCAAAGGGTAAAGCAGACCAGATAACCAGACTTTTTCTCGGGATAATGCAAACAGACCTGTTTGTAAGAAATCAAGCTTGCCATAGATGCGATCAAAGTGCCGAGTCCGCCCAAATTGGTGCCGACAATCAATTCACGCCATTCGTTCGTAAACCCGGACAGCAACAGTGCTGCCGGAACATTGCTGATGATTTGACTGGAAAAAACAGCGGTAAGCTGCTCGTTTTGTGCCACGATTCCTGCAATAAAATTGTAGAATACTTCCAGTCTGCCCATATTTCCAATAAAAATGAAAAAAGCAGCAAAGGTGGCGAGCAGACTATAATCCACTTTGCCCAGAATCGTGCGGTCGAAGATAAGCACAGCCCCCACCACAACAGCAAATACGACCCACACCGAGGCGATACCAGCCACTGCACCCAATGCAAGCACAAACAACAAAGAATACACCAATACAGGTTTTGTTCGCAGGTCGCTTTGTGCCATTTCGATGCGAAGCGAACTGCTGTGTTTGCCACAGCAAAAGAGAAGTGCGACAATAAGCAAAAGGGCAGATATGATCGTGTAAGGGGCGGTGATGGAAACGAATCCGCCTAAAGAAAGTCCGGAACAGCTATACAGATACAAGTTTTGGGGGTTTCCGATGGGGGTGAGCATACTGCCCAGATTGGCAGCAATGGTCATCAAAGTAACAACGGCGCAAAGATGCTGCTCCATGCCCGCCATCTTCATAGCAAGAATGCCCAGTGGTACAAAAGTAATCAAAGCGACATCGTTTGTGATGACCATGCTGGAGCAAAAACACAAAAGCACAAGCACGAATGCAAGTGACCGTTGCGAGCCTGTATTCTTCAGCAGGAAAGAACTGACCTTGGAAAACAGCCCCGCTTGCTGAAAGCCCGCCATGACCGTCATCAGGCAGAATAACAGCACCAATGTGTGGGTGTCGATGTATGCCAGATACCCGCTGTCGGGTGGGACAAGAAAACAAGAAATCAGTGCCAGCACCGCCGAGATGCACAGCACTGTTTCGGTTTGGAAAAAATGACGCAGTTTTTGTTTCATTCTTCACACACTTTCCGCAAAGGACAAATGCCCTGTAATAATCGGCGGAATCCAATCCCGCAATAGCGATTATATCACATTCGACCTGCGTTTTACAGTGCTATTTTATCGGCGGAAAGAATGACTAGCTTTGTGAAACGATACTGGTAGAGGGATAGTAAGTGGCAAGGATCGCATCGTAGGTCTTGCCGGTAAGTGCCAGTGTGTAGGCACCGTATTGGCTCATCCCTACACCGTGTCCGTAGCCTTTTGTAGTAAAAGTGAAGACTCCATCAGCATACGCTATGCTGAAACAGGCACTGCGCAATCCCAAAGCGGTGCGTACATCTACCCCTTTCAAAAACGCCGTTCCCACCGGTAAAGTTTCTATGTAGCCGGCATCGGTAAGCAGTGGTTCGCCGAACCATTCCACCGGATCACCCTCCAGTTGCAGGTCGGGAAATGCCATCTGCAATGCATAGTAGACCTCTTGTGAGGTCATTTCGGTCGATACTTCATAGTCAGGGCTGGTCATGTCTAACGAAGAATCTACCCCCGCCAGATATGGCAATGCAGTCGCCCACACATTTTCGCTTGCTTCGGTATGTCCTGCACTGATGGCATGATAACAGGCAAGGGCAGTATCCCCGTTGTATTGCAGTACCATGCCGGCGGTGGATTCCACCAGTGCTTTTAGACGAGCATAATTTTGCTCGTATTCACTGCCCCACATCTGCTGCATCTGTTCGGTGCGCACAAAGCCCAGATGCTGCTTCGGGCTTGCCGAAAATGCAGCACCTTGCAAGCTTTCGTCGCTGCCGTCGTTCAGCTGTACCCGTGCAAGTGCATAACTGCGGCTGGCGATCGCCTGTGCTTTGAGTGCTTCATCCGGCCATGTGATGGGCATTTCGCTTGCCACCGAACCAAGGACAAATTCTTCCAGCGGGATCTGTTCCACCGTTTGGCTGTCGGTGATGAAAACCGGGATGCTTTGCGAAGATGTCGGCGCAGTAGGAGCGGGGCTGGCAGTGATGCTAGGAGAGCCGGAATAGGGCGAAGAACCGTCTGTTTGCCATAGCTGCCCTACCCAAACGCCCACAAAGGGGAGAAGCAGACTGCAAAGAGCGAAAAATATGGCGATGCCAAGGATGCGTTTCATTTTTTATTCCTCCGATTTCTTTGGTTTTCTGGTTGCGAATTTTTTAAAATAGGAGTATAGTATAAAGAACAGCTGTTTGTATGCCGAGGGCATAAGAGGGGAAACAAGCTGTGCGCAAGCAGGCGTTTTTGCGAATGCCTGCAAAACGATAAAGAGGGGAAGTGTGATTTTTATGCAGTGGGAAAAAGAACAGGAACAAGTCCGGCAGGAAAAATGGTCTATGGAATATCTATGCGATACCTTTCGCAAAAATAACTATATCGACCCTGAAACCTGTGAACGGCTGGGAGTAAAACGAGGGCTGCGCAATCCGGATGGCACAGGTGTGCTTGCCGGTTTGACCAATATCTGCGATGTAGTGGGCTATGAAATGAAAGACGGTGTGCCGATGCCTGCGCCCGGACGATTGATCTATCGGGGTGTAGATGTCAACGATTTGGCAAAAACCGCCTACGAACAAGACCGTTTCATTTTTGAGGAAGTAATTTGGCTGTTGTTGTTTGGCACCTTGCCTACCAGTCAGCAACTGCAAATGTTTACCGAGATGCTGGAAGAAAGCAGAGAATTGCCCAAAGGCTTTGCCGAGGATATGATCATCAAGGCACCCAGCGCAAACATCATGAACAAAATGGCACGTAGCGTGTTGGCAATGTACAGTTATGATGATAATCCTGAGGACTCCTCGCTGGAGAATATCCTGCGCCAGTCTATTCGGCTCATCGCATCGCTGCCGACTATGATGGTAGGTGCCTACCAGATAAAACGGCGGGTGTTCGACCGTCAAAGTATGTATTTCCATCTGCCTCGTCCCGGCGAAAGCACGGCGGAGCATATCCTGTCGACCTACCGTTCCGATCAACGATATACCCACGAGGAGGCAAAGCTGCTGGATCTGTGCCTGATGCTTCATGCTGACCATGGCGGTGGCAATAACTCTACCTTCGCCTGCCGTGTGCTTTCTTCGTCGGGAACCGATACATATGCTGCCCTGTCGGCTGCCATCGGAAGTTTGAAAGGCCCCAAGCATGGTGGCGCAAACCTGAAAGTGATGGAGCAGATGGACCGTATGATGCACGAAATTTCGGACGTATACAACGACGACGAAGTTGCCGATTATCTCAGGCGTGTTCTGCTGAAACAGGCAGGGGACGGAACCGGTTTGATTTACGGAATGGGTCATGCCGTTTACACCATCAGCGACCCACGTGCGCAACTGCTGCGCAGCAAAGCGGAGCATTTGGCACAGGTGAAAGGGTACGAAGAAGAATTCCACCTGCTGTGTGCCATCGAGCGTCTTGGGCAGCAGGTGTACTCCGAAATCAAAGGCAGCAAAAAAGTGTGCGCAAACGTTGACCTGTACAGTGGATTGATCTACCGGATGCTGGGCATCTCGCAGGATCTGTTCACACCGCTGTTTGCTATCAGCCGTATTCCGGGCTGGTGTGCGCATCGGTTGGAAGAAGTCGTATTTGCCAACCGTATCATGCGCCCTGCCTATAAGTATCTGGGGGATGTACATCCTTATACACTGTTGGAAGACCGCTGAGAAAAAATATGGCATTTTGCCCAAATCGGGCGGTATTATTGCCCCGAAAATCAAAAAAGTAGAATTTTTTTGTTAAAACCTTAACAATACTCTTGCAGTTTTTGCAAAGATGGAGTACAATGGATACCAATGGAGAATACATCCACTAAACCTTTTCCATTTTAAGGAGGATTATCTATCATGGCAGTTAAAGTTGCTATCAATGGCTTTGGCCGTATCGGCCGTTTGGCTTTCCGTCAGATGTTCGGCGCAGAGGGTTACGAGATCGTTGCAATCAACGACCTGACCAGCCCCGCTATGCTGGCTCACCTGCTGAAATACGACACCGCTCAGGGTCGTTACGAGGGTCACACCGTAGAGAGCGATGACGATTCCATCACTGTTGACGGTAAGAAGATCACCATCTATGCAAAACCCAATCCTGCTGAGCTGCCCTGGGGCGAGCTGGGTGTAGACGTTGTTCTGGAGTGCACCGGCTTCTTCACCACTAAGGCAAAGGCTATGGCTCACATCGAGGCTGGCGCACGTAAGGTTGTTATCTCTGCTCCTGCTGACAAAGAGACCAAGACCATCGTTTACAACGTAAACCACGAAACTCTGACCAGCGAAGACCAGATCATTTCTGCTGCTTCCTGCACCACCAACTGCTTGGCTCCCATGGCTAAGGCTCTGAACGATGTATATCCCATCGAGAGCGGTATCATGACCACCGTTCACGCTTACACCGGCGACCAGATGATCCTGGACGGTCCTCACCGCAAGGGCGACCTGCGCCGTGCACGTGCAGGTGCTGCTAACATCGTTCCCAACAGCACCGGTGCTGCTAAGGCTATCGGTCTGGTTATCCCCGAGCTGAACGGCAAGCTGATCGGTTCTGCTCAGCGTGTACCCGTTCCCACCGGTTCTACCACCATTCTGGTTGCAGTTGTTAAGGGCAGCGACGTTACCGTTGAGTCTGTAAACGCAGCTATGAAGGCTCAGGAGAGCGAAACCTTCGGTTACAACACCGATCCTATTGTTTCTTCCGACGTTATCGGTATCCGTTACGGCAGCCTGTTCGATGCTACCCAGACCATGGTTACCAAGATCGACGACAATACCGCTCAGGTTCAGGTTGTTTCCTGGTACGACAACGAGAACAGCTACACCAGCCAGATGGTTCGCACCATCAAATACTTCAGCGAGAAGTGCTAATCGGCTCTTGTAAAGAGTGTTCGCCCCTCTGCATTTGCAGAGGGGCTTTTTTGGTGAAGATAAAAAAGCAGCTAGCGAAATGGAATCGCTAGCTGCTTTTGTTATCTTGTTTTAAATGTTTTTATGCCCTTTGCTATTTCACATTCCTCCAACGGTTCAACTCGTCGGATTGCATTGCAAAAATCTCCTGGCACAAAAGCGTTTCATCCTGTGGAGAAAGCTGCAAAAACTGGCAACCGTAC
>CALWZD010000004.1 GCA_944385945.1 uncultured Anaerofilum sp.
ATTCGAAGTGATTTTCCAGCACAAGTCGTCGTTTAGAACGTTGAGAGTTGCACTTTCCGGCTAATTCGTCTGCCAATTCCTCTAATGAAACGCCGTCCTTTCGGTGCAGGATCAGTTCTACCCGTTGGCAGATCTGTTCTTTTTCAAAGAAAGTTTCCTGCCCTGTTACCGCAGATTTTTTGATAAACCAGCTTTCGGGGATAAGACCAAGACGTTTCCAGCGGTATAAAGCACCATAAGAGATTCCGTATCGTTTTAAAAGTTCTTTTTTGGAAATAAGGTCACTCATAACAAACCTCCGTAACAATGTTACGATTAAATAATATCATAACATTGTTACGCTGTCAAGAGTAGAAAATAAATTTGTGCATAAGCAAAAAATTTTGCCAAAACAAAAAGATGCCGAAAAGGATGAGAATAAACTCACACATTCCGACATCTTGGCTTGCAAATAAAAACTTTATAAAAGAATCCATTATTAGGTATATCTGTACAGGGATAAAAATTTAGGCAACCGGTTCGATGGAAACCACCAGATGAAAATGCTCGGTAAAGCGCACACGGTACTGCTGATCATATCCTGTATTCCAACCATTGCTTTCATTTTCTGCAAAAAGCGCATCGGGGTCTAAAGAAGCATCAAAGCAATTTGGCAGATAAAATTCTACCCACTCATTTTCGGTATCTTCGCCGATACCGGTATAACGGGTCAATGGTTCGGGTTGCCCTTCTGTGTACGGACCGGGAAAACGTTCCGAACGAGTTTGAGGACTTAACCAGACGGTCATTTCTTGCAGCTGGTCATTGTCGATTTGCGCAACATCTTCCCATGCATGAAAAAGCAGTTGGGGAACATCTTCGGTCAATACCATCGCTCCGCCCAGAAGGGTCGGGAAAGCAAGGCAAACGAGCATCAATTTAACGGATTGAAAGCTGTGTATTCCTTTAACAGCAGCAACAACGATACCCGCAAGGGTCAGCAATATAGCAATGACAACACCGCCGATAACAGCAGCATACCACCACCCGTAGGCTTGCAGCAGTGCTTTTGAAGATTCTGCATTGCCGATAAGCAGGTTCAAAAAAGTTGGATGGATGGAAAGAAAAATAATTCCGATTCCTGCAAACATACCACAAAAAGGTAAAAGAGTAAAGAGTAGTTGGGCGTGCTTCTTTGGAGGAACTGCCGCTTCGGCAGGAGCAGATTCCATAGCAAGTTGTGCAGCTGCCCCTTCTTCTACAAATGCACGGTATTTTTTGTCAAAAAGGAAAGTAGAAATAACAGCAAGAACGCCCGCTATAATCACCCACCAACCCCACGGTCTTTGCATATGTATGGATAAAAGAACAGTATCCACGCAGCTGTATATCAGAAGAAGGACAGAACATACACGGCTTTTGGCGATATGTACGCCAAGTCCCAGTGCCAAAAGCGGCAGGGAAGAAAGCGCAATGTACAGGCTGTGCATTTCAAATGCAATAAACAACATGATCGCTACACTCAGATAAGTAAGCACGCAAGCTGTTTTTATATTGCGCTTCTCTGTTTCGCTTGCATATTTTGCAAAGAACTCATTTTTTGTTAGATATTCCATGATTTTTCTCCTGTTTAAAAAACTTCCGTACAAAATACCTTTTTGAAAAAATTTGAAGTATGTCCCGTTTATCTATGATTCATTATACAACTTTGTCGAAAGTTCGTCTATAAGAGAATGTTATGCAACAGTTTTATATTAAAAATTTTGGATGAAATGCAAAAAATTTTTGCAAATGATTTAAATGTACGATTTTAGAGAAATCGAACTTGTTATACAGCGATATAAGTGTTATTATATTGATATAGTATGATAAAAAAGAGGGATACGATGCGTTCGTTAAAACAAGCGAAACTCCATCCGAATTTTCATATAGGAATGAGAAATATAAAAACGGCACTCTCTGCCACTTTGTGCGCACTGTTATATTTTCCGTTCGGTCGCAACCCGACATTTGCGTGTATCGGCGCAGTGTTTGGAATGGGGTCTGATATGGAAAACAGCCAGCTGCACGGCGGAAACAGACTTTTTGGTACGGCAATCGGTGGTTTTTTGGGGATGTTGTTGTTCCGATTCTATCTGATTTTTTACCCTGACGGAACAAAACAACCGCTGATTTTGCTGTTGCTGTTTGTGGGAGTCATTGTTTTGATTCTTATCAGCCAAAATGTGTGGGCAGGCGCAGTGCAGCCCGGAAGTGTCGTTTTGTGTATCATTTTATTCAACACACCGGTCGAAACCTATATATCCTACTCGCTCAACCGTATTCTGGATACCAGTATTGGTGTTGTCGTTTCTTTGATGATAAATTATCTTCTTCCACGAGAGAGAGTTTTGAAACTTCTTGCGTATCTGCATATCAAGAGCGATGTGGATGAGGACTAGAAATTTATTTTTTAACAAATAAAAGCCTGCCCGACAAGTGATCGGGCAGGCTTTTTTGATTTAGGGCGACCAATGAAAATGTGATAAACGAAACTTAGTAATTTTCGCTGTTTAGCTCAAAATAGCTTTTGGAGTACAGGCAGGTGGGGCATACTTCGGGGGCGGAAGTACCCACAACGATGTGTCCACAGTTACGGCATTCCCATACTTTTACTTCGCTTTTTTCAAATACCTGTGCAGTTTCTACATTGCGCAGCAATGCACGATAGCGTTCTTCGTGATGTTTTTCGATTGCAGCTACCAGACGGAATTTTGCAGCCAATTCGGGGAAACCTTCTGCTTCGGCGGTTTTTGCAAATTCGACGTACATATCGGTCCACTCGTAGTTGTCACCTTCGGCAGCGTGAAGCAGGTTTTGTGCAGTATCGCCCAAACCGTTCAATTCCTCAAACCACATTCTGGCGTGTGCCTTTTCGTTCTCGGCAGTTTTCAGGAACAAAGCAGCGATCTGCTCGTAGCCCTCTTTTTGTGCTACCGAGGAATAATAGGTGTATTTGTTTCGTGCCTGAGATTCGCCGGCGAAAGCAGCCTGAAGATTTTTTTCGGTCTGTGTACCGGCATATTTATTTCCGGACTTGGCGGGTTGTTCCTCTACCTTTTCAAATACCGAGGCAGGCTGTTTGCAGCGAGGGCAAACAAAATCATCGGGCAGGGTATCGGCTTCGTGAATATAACCGCAGATGGTGCATTTCCATTTGTTCATTGTGTTGTTTTCTCCTTTTTTCTGTTGATTTAATTTGCTGCTTTGGTCGGTGTAATGCGTGTGCAGCATCTTTTCGGCAAGCTCGCTCAGCGGCTGACCGTAAAATTGTTGGTAAAGTGCCTGAATATCGGGGTTTTCATGGCTTTTGCGCAGGGTCATTGCCTGGTCACGGCGATAAAGCGAAGCGATTCGACTTTGACGGATCTGGTCAGCGTCTTTTGTCAGATTTTTAGGCTGTCCACCGCCACCGATACATCCGCCGGGACAAGCCATTACCTCCACAAAATGATACTGTTTTCCGCCCTGCTTCACCTGCTCCAAAAACGCCTTGGCGTTGGCAGTTCCGTAGATAACAGCGACGTTGACGGACAAATCGCCGATCTCAACACAAGCTTCCCGTACGCCTTCATATCCACGCACCGGTTGAAGTTGATAAAAAGAATCGGGTGCAGGCTGTTTTGTAACGTATTCGTAAGCGGTACGCAAAGCGGCTTCCATCACGCCACCGGTATTTCCGAAAATGACACCGGCACCCGAAGCACGTCCCATCAAAGAGTCGTATTGCGAGTCGGGCAAGCTGTTCCAATCAATTCCAGCCTGTTTTGCCCATCTTGCCAACTCACGGGTAGTGATGACATGATCGGTATCACGCAGATTAGGCAAATTGTGATAATCGGCAGCGGCATGAAGTTCTTCTCGACGGATCTCGAATTTTTTGGCGGTACAGGGGGTCAGTGCGATATGTACGATTTTTTGGGGGTCGATAGAAGATTGCTTCGCAAAGTAGGTTTTTACTGTGGCACCTTGCATCCCGATGGGACTTTTTGCTGTGGAAAGGTTTTCCAAAATTTCGGGATAATACAGTTCGGCAAAATGGACCCAGCCGGGGCAGCAGCTGGTGAATTGGGGCAACGGGCGATCTTTTTGCAGGATACGTTGTACCAACTCGCTGGCTTCCTCTACAATGGTCAGGTCTGCGGCAAAATTGGTATCTAATACATAGTCGACACCCAAAGCACGCAGCAGAGCAACCATTTTACCCTCGACGAATGTGCCGGCATCCATGCCAAATTCTTCGCCCAGAGCGGCACGAACGGAGGGGGAAGTGCTTACGATGACGATTTTTTCGGGGTCTGCGATCGCCTGTTGTACAGCAAGCGATTCGTCACGCTCCACGATGCTGTCAACGGGGCATACGTTGGCACATTGACCACAATAAATGCAGATGGCATGACCGTTGGTTTGGTCGAAAGTATAGCTGCCGTGTACTCCCATAAGTTTGGTACAGGCATCTTTGCACATTCCGCATTTGATACATTTGTCCTCGAAGCGCAAGATGCTGGGATTGTCCTGTTCGATTGGAACACGAACGGATAGGGGCAAATGATTCAATTCGTTCACCTTCTTTTCACTCGGTTTTGTATGCAGACATCGACAAAAGCCGACAGCTTACAAAAGTCAATATTAGAATTATTCTAATTTTATTATACACGAACTTTGTAAAAAATCAAGAGGGATTTTAAAATATTGCAACATTGTTTTTTGTGTATAATATCATAAAAAACGATGAAAGATATTGAAATTGTGTTAAAAATATAGTATATTAAATGTAAAATAACAAGTGTTATTTTAAAACGGAACAAAGAGGGAATGAGAGTGCCACCTCAAAAACGCATTTTTCGGCAGGATATTTTACAAGCTGCCACAGAACTGGTACGAAAACAAGGTGCGCAGGCATTGTCGGTGCGAGCGATCGCACGGGAGATGAATTGTTCGACCCAACCCATTTATTCAACTTTCGAAAGTATGTCAGCTTTGCAGGACGCTTTGATGGACTATATCCGCCAAACCTATTTGCGAACAGATGCAACCAGTTACAAAGAAGTGGCATTTTCATTTTTGAATTTTGCCCGCAACGAAAAAAATCTGTTTCGGCTGATTTACTTGCGTCAACGTGATGCAAACGATACCATCTTCGAAGACCCGAACCAGACCGAAACCATTCGCCGACTTGCCGCAAGTTTGCAGCTTTCCGGTACAGCGGCAGCAGAAATGCACCGACGAATGCAGTACTATTGCTATTCTATGGCGGTCATGATGGCTACGGGCTATCTGGAATTTTCCGAGCAGGAACTAGGTCTGGAACTTACCGAATACTACCGTATTATTTTAAGCTATTATAAGCAGGTGCAAAACGAACAGCAGCTTCTCTATTGGCTCGAGCGTTCACGCAACCTGTTGGTATAAATCAAAGGAGGACGATTATGGCAACAAAAGCAAAAAAAGCCTATGACGTAGTGGTCATCGGTGCAGGAAACGGCGGTTTGGTCGCTGCTGTGCGTGTGCTGCAAGCGGGATATTCCTGCTTGCTGTTGGAAAAACACAATCTGCCGGGTGGTTTTGCAACCAGTTTCAAACGAGGACGGTTCGAGTTTGAGGCAAGTTTGCACGAGCTTAACGATTTTGGCTCGGTGCAGGAGCCGGGCGATGTACGCAAATTGTTCCGTGACCTTGGCATCGAAGATAAAATTGATTGGATCCGCATCCCGGAAGCATACCATCTTATCACCACCGATAAAAAATACGATTGCGTCATGCCGTTTGGTCAGCAGGCATTCATTGAAAAAATGGTGGAATACTGCCCAGACTCCCGCAAGTCGATCACCGAGTTTTTTGAACTGTGCAACGAAGTTCGTGATGCGCAGACCTACTCCAACTCTGTGAACGGAAATACCGATTCTGCTTATATGAAAAAGAACTTCCCCAATTTTATCAAAGCAGGAAGTTATTCGGTAAACGAAGTGCTGGACGCCTTGAAGATGCCCCAGAAAGCCAAAGATATTTTGAATGCTTACTGGTGCTATCTGGGTGTGGATTGCGACCGTATGAGCTTTTTGCATTACGGCTCGATGGTCATTCGTTACATCACCCGTGATGCATGGATGCCCAAAATGCGCTCGCATGAGATCAGCCTTGCACTGGATACCCGCATCCGTGAACTGGGCGGTGAGATCTGGTATCAGTCCGAAGCAGAGAAGATTCTGGCAGACGACAATGGAAAAATCAATGGCGTACAGCTTGCAGACGGCACAGTGATCGACACCCGCCATGTGATCGCCAACTGCTCGCCACATCTTGTATTCGGAAAAATGCTGGACAAAAAGGCAGTGACCGAACAAATGGTGCGTGCAACCAACACCCGCAAGTTTGCAGGGCGAGGATTCAGCCTGTTCTTGGGGCTGAACCGTTCGGCAGAAGAACTGGGCATTACCAGCCATAACTATTTTATCTACGATACTGCCGATACCGTAAAACAGTACGATTTGATGAAAAAAGTGGACACCAACCATGTGCAAGCAACGGTTTGCCTGAACAATGCCTATCCGGAATGTTCGCCAAAAGGTACCTGCATGATGTATTTTACCACCATGTTTATGTCCGACGATTGGGGAAATGTGACCGAAGAAGAATACTTCAAGGCAAAGGATAAGGTAGCCGAAGACATGATCCGAGTATTTGAACGGGAAACCGGCTGTAAGATCCGTGATGCGATCGAGGAGATTTGCGTTGCATCTCCCACCACGTATGCACGTTACTGCGGTCATCCTGAGGGAGTTATTTACGGATATGAAACCGGCGACTGGGATAGCCTGATGCCTCGCATGATGATGATGCGTGAAGATGCACAAATGCATCCGGGACTGCGCTTTGTGGGTGGCTATGCAATGCGTTCCAGTGGCTATTCCAGCGCATATATTTCGGGCGATCTTTCCGGTCGGCAAACAGTGGGCGATTTGAAAAAGGAGGCGCAGGCAGAATGAATTTCAAAAAACAGCCGTTTGGCTTTATGGATATGCTGCGGTTTAAAAAGATGGTTCCTACCCGTCGAGAAAAACTCGCACAGGGCGACAATAAACCCTTGCCACAGCAGTATCGAACCAATGTATTGGCAAATAAATTGCATCCGGGCTATATGCAGGTGGAGCTGGTGGCGGCTCGTACGCTTACCGGCACCATGCGAGAACTTACTTTCCGTCGATTGGATGGCGAAGCATTTCCTTTTTTCCGTGCAGGACAGTATGTGTCTATCCAAGTCAAAATCGGCGACAGCCTTGTAAGCAGACCGTACTCTATCGTTTCCACGCCACGACAGGCACTTTCCAACCAGCTTGTTTTGGCGGTGGAAAAAGCGGGGTTTGTGTCGGAATATTTGACCGAGAAAGCGCAGATCGGTGAACAGTTCGTTATGACCGAGCCGTCGGGAGAGTTCCACTAC
>CALWZD010000005.1 GCA_944385945.1 uncultured Anaerofilum sp.
AACGCTGACGGTTATTCATGATGCGGAACAGATGATTCAAAAGCTGAATGCAGATTTTTCCATCAAAACGATTCCTTACAATGACCCCAAAACATACGAAATGCTAAGCATGGGGGAGAGCGAAGGAATTTTTCAGCTGGAATCCAGCGGAATGAAGCAGGTGCTTACAGGTCTGAAACCACGGGATATTGAGGATTTGATTGCGCTGATTTCGTTGTACCGTCCGGGACCGATGGATTCCATTCCCACCTATCTGCGCAATCGGCATGAACCCGAAAATGTTCGTTATAAAACACCCCAGCTTGCCCATATTTTGGATGTTACAAATGGATGTATTGTCTATCAAGAACAGGTCATGCAGATTTGCCGAGAATTGGCGGGCTTTTCTTATGGACAGGCGGACTTAGTTCGTCGTGCGATGAGCAAAAAGAAACATTCAGTCATGGAGCAGGAACGTCAGCATTTTGTTTATGGTAATCCACAGGAGGGCAATAGCTGTGTGGGATGTGTGGCAAATGGGATTCCAGCGGATGTTGCAAACAGCATTTATGACGAAATGAGCAGCTTTGCAAGTTATGCGTTTAACAAGTCCCATGCGGCGTGTTATGCGTATGTTGCGTATCAAACAGCCTATTTGAAGTGCCATTATCCAAAACAATTTTTGGCAGCATTGCTGACAAGTGTTTTGGATAATACCGATAAGGTGATTGAGTACACTTCAGAATGTCAACGGCTGGGTATTCCGCTTTTGCCCCCCAATATCAATACGAGTGAAGCAAGATTTGTTGTAGAAAATGACAGTATCCACTTTGGCTTGTTGGCTTTGAAGAATGTAGGACGAAATTTGATCAACGCAGTTGTGCAAAAAAGAAAACAGGATGGACCTTACCGAACACTCTATGACTTCTGCAAAAGAATGCGAGGAAATGAGTTGAATCGACGGGCTGTGGAAAGTATGATCAAAGCGGGTGCATTCGATCAACTGGAATCCAGCAGAAAGGCAATGCTGCAAGGGTTGGACGGGATGCTGAAAAGCGTAGAGAATGATGCACGACGCAACCTGGAAGGGCAGTTGGATTTGTTCTCAGGAATGCAAACAGAGGAAGAAGAACCATTATTCGGTGACATCAACTATTATCTTCCGGATTGCGAAGAATATAGCTACGATGAATTGTTACTGATGGAGAAAGAGGTAAGCGGGTTGTATCTTAGCGGTCATCCGTTAAACGGCTATCGGGACAAAATCGAACGGTTGGCAAGCTGCACGATCAACGAACTTACTGGAGAAGAAAGCAAACTCTATGACAATCGTGTTGTAAATATCATTTGTGCTATTGTAAAAGTAAAGTTTCTTACAACACGCTCTAACAGTACAATGGCATTTGCGACAGTGGAAGATCTTACGGGTACGATGGAAGTGTTGATGTTTCCCAAAGTTCTCACAGATGCGTCAAGTGCAGTGCGTGAAAACGGTGTTGTTTTGATTCGTGGAAAAGCATCCATAAAAGAAGATGAGCCAACAAAGTTAATAGCAGACGAGGTGATCGACATCACACATATGACGAACGATGAGATGGAAACCATTTACGTTCCGGGCAAAAAAATGCCACAGGCACAGCTGCCTGTAAAGCAAAAACGCAGTAAATATGCAGGGATTTGGATTCGAGTGCCATCAAAAGAATGTGAACAAATGAAAACCATTCGCAATTTGACAACCATTTTTGACGGTGGCGAACCGATCTACTTCGTATTTACAGATACGGGAATGCGAGCAGCAGCCCCCAAAAGTATGTGGTGCAATCCGACACCTAGATTCGTAAGTGAGCTGGAACTTCTTTTAGGTAAAGAAAACGTAGCAAAAAAAAGTTAAAAATTTGACAAAGAAGCTGTTGCAAATTTAACAAGGTTTGTAGTATAATAAGAGCCAGTGGAGAAAATCCATTTAGGAGGGTAATACTATGAAAGAGATTAAAACAATTGGAGTGCTAACAAGTGGTGGCGATGCTCCCGGTATGAATGCGGCTGTTCGCGCAGTTGTTCGTACTGGTATCAGCAAGGGTTTTAAGATGATGGGTATTCGCCATGGCTATAATGGACTGATCAACGGTGATATTTTCGAGATGAATCTGCGCAGCGTTTCTGAAATTATCCATCGTGGCGGTACGGTTCTTTATACTGCACGCTGTCTGGAATTCAAAACAAAAGAAGGACAGATGAAAGGTGTAGAGCGTTGCAAAGAGTTTGGTATTGATGCGCTGGTTGTTATTGGCGGCGACGGCTCTTTCTGCGGTGCACGTGCATTGGCTTCTCTGGGAATCCCCTGTATCGGTATCCCCGGAACCATTGACAACGATATTGCTTGCAGTGAGTATACCATTGGTTATGATACTGCAATGAACACCGCTATCGAAATGATTGATAAACTGCGTGATACCACACAAAGCCATGATCGTTGTAGTGTTGTTGAAGTTATGGGTCGAAATGCAGGATATATTGCATTGAATACAGGTATTGCAGTTGGTGCGCTTGCAATTTTGATTCCCGAACGTCCATACGATTTGGAGCGTGACATCATCAGTCGCATGAACTTTACCCAGAAAACCGGTAAACGCCATTTCATTGTTATCGTTGCTGAAGGTGTTGGTCACGCACAGGATTTGGCAAATGAGATTCAGGCACGTACAGGTGTAGACTCTCGTGCTACCGTCTTGGGTCATGTTCAGCGTGGCGGTTCTCCCACTTTGCGAGATCGTGTAACGGCTTCCGCAATGGGTTTCCAAGCTGTTTCTCTGCTTGAAAAGGGCATTTATAACCGTGTCGTTGCCGTAAGTGCAGATAAAATCGTAGACTATGATATTGATGTTGCGCTGTCGATGCATAAAACGATTGATACCAATATGATTGATGTTGCAGCAACAATTTCCATTTAACCCAAAGTTATAATTTTGTAACGGGAATGAAGTTCTCCCACCGAGATTTCGGAAACCGCTGAAAAGCTGATGACTTCTGCCAACCAAGGCGGAGTTGTCGGCTTTTTTATTTTATTTGATAGGAGAGATTTGATGTTATTAAGTATTTGCTTGCTTTTTTTAGTAGGAATCGGAGCAGGAGAGTTGATGAAACGTTTGGGCTTACCGGCACTATTGGGGATGTTGCTGGCGGGGATTTTTATGGGACCATATGCACTGGGATTGTTGGATAATAGCTTACTAAATATATCTACACAGTTGCGACAAATGGCACTTGTAATCATTTTGCTACGTGCCGGACTTTCACTGGATATTGAAAAATTAAAGAAGATCGGGCTTTCAGCAGCGTTGATGTGTTTTGTTCCTGCCTGCTTTGAAATTGGGGCAGCAATGGTTTTTGCTCCAGTATTGTTTAAATTCTCACTAGTGGAAGCTGCGTTGTTGGGGGCGGTAATAGCAGCAGTATCTCCAGCTGTGATCGTTCCTAAAATGTTAAACTTAATGGAACAAGGATACGGTAATCGAAAAGGAATCCCACAGATGATTTTATCGGGTGCTTCAGTAGATGATGTATTCGTAATCGTGCTTTTTACCAGCTTTTTGGGAATTGCACAGGGAAAGGAGGTTTCTGGATTGCAACTTCTTACGATACCGCTTTCGATTGTGTTGGGAATCGTAGGGGGGCTGATTATAGGAATCCTTATTTCAAAGCTATTCTGTATATGGAATACAACTGTAACTATGCAGACGCTTATTTTGTTGAGTGTATCTTTTTTTCTAGTGGGAATTGAAGATGTTATTAAGCCAATCATACCATTTTCAGGCTTACTTGCCGTTATGGCTTGTGGTGTTTGTGTTCAGAAAAAGCGGCAACAGTACGTAGAAAACAATAAAGAGCAGCTTTCCAAGTTGTGGATTGCAGCCGAGGCAGTTTTATTTGTTTTGGTAGGTGCAAGTGTAAATATCCTCTACCTTTTTACAGCAGGTGTGGCAGCAGGTATTTTGTTAGCTGGTACGATTTTTGTACGAATGATCGGAGTTTTTGTATCAACTTTGCCTGCAAAACTGAATGTAAAAGAACAGCTGTTTTGTATGATTGCCTACACTCCAAAAGCAACAGTGCAAGCGGCTATTGGGGGCATTCCTCTTTCGGCTGGGCTTGCTTGTGGAAATACAATTCTTGCGGTTGCAGTTCTTTCTATCATGCTGACAGCCCCAATCGGTGCATTTTTGATTGAAAGACTAGCCCCGAAATTTTTGGAAAAAGAATAAACTTTAGCAAAACTGTTGACAAATGATATTCAATCGTGTATTATTACAAATGTTACAGTTTTGCAAATGCCGCTATGGTGGAATAGGCAGACACAAAGGACTTAAAATCCTTCGGAAGAGATTCCGTACCGGTTCGACCCCGGTTAGCGGCACCACGCCGGAGCAAACTTCGTTTTGCTTCGGCGCTTTTTTATGCCTGGATGCCAGGGGCATTTGGGGTTGGATAGATTCCGAGAATGGCATTGGCAGAAGCAATTTTTGAACTGTAGTCAAGATGCGTGTAAATAAGGAAAATGCTGTGTAATATAGCCTGGTTTTACGATTTCTCCGATTTCATTGACGTAAATATATATTCCAGATACTGCTTACAGTAGGCACTTCCACACAGCTTTCGGTTTGCAGCTTGGCTTGCTCTCAGACGGTAAAGCAATTCTTCGAATGGGGGAACGAGAGGCAATGTACGATAACTGGATTTGGTTTTAGTGCGGTCTTTTTCTATCAAAACGCTTTTGCCGTCGATACACGCTTCGGTGACAACGTGACGAATAGTAATTGTTTTTTTCTCGAAATCAATCGCATCCCATTTTAAGCCCAAAGCCTCGCTGCGGCGAAGGCCATAGAATGCGGTCAAAATCACAGCCAGTTCAATCGGATCGCCTTTAACCACATGAAAGAGTTGTTCCAATTCTTTTTCGTTATAAGTGCTTCCAACGAATTTTTTCTTTTTGGACCGCTCAACTCGATCTGCGGGATTGCTGTCAATTAGACCCGTTTTGAAGGCGTATTGAAGTGCTTTACGAATGTTAGCATGGCGATGCATCACAGTGTTTGCAGACAGGTGATTTACCTGCATTTCATAGGTGTAGTAATCTTGAATCAGCTTTGGCGAAACATCTGTCAGTTTTAGTCCAGGATGATGTGTTTCAAAGTACGGAACGATCTTGTTTTTTATTCCCATAGCATAGGAACCATAGGTCGTATCTTCGATACTGTTACGCATCATCTCCAGCCAATCCAGCAAGAACTTAGTGAATTCAAGATCTGAGGGCGCTCCATCTTGGCTATTATGGTGACTTTGAGAGAAGCGATTCTTTAATTCTTCTTCCATCTGTTTTCGGGCTTCTTGCAGCATTGCTTCTGCCCGTTTCTTATTGCCCTTAACCGGGAGTCCCGTAGTTTTGGATGGCGTTTTTCTGTGTCCGTTTTCGTCAGTATAGCTGAGAACGATATGATAGTATCCTCGTTTTTCACGCAGATGTCCTGCAACCATAGAATAGACCTACTTCGAGTGTTGCAGCGTAGATTTATCTGCCATTGACACGTATATTGTATCAGCGATGCAGCTAAACAACAAATGTGCGATGGTAGTTTACGAAAGGGATTTCTCAATTAGATCCAGATATTTAAGAATATTGACTTTAGGAATGCGATAACTTTGGTCAATCCGAAAGTATTTAATATTACCTTGCTTTAACAGTCGATACCTGGTTTTTTTGCTGATTCCTCCCAGCATCTGACACATTTCTGCAATATTGACAACGTCGGGAAAGTCAGAGAAGAGAAGTTTATATGTTTGTTGTGGTTGCATCATTTTCCCTCCCGATTTTTCTTTACCACTTGGTAGTCAAATCCAGGGCGCTGGCCACAATAGGAACAAATATCTTTTCCTTCTTTAGCCAGATTAAGTCGCCGCAAATAATAAGAACCTGTGCCGTAAAAATTGTTGGCACAGGCAGGGCAGAGGCACATGATTAAATCTTTGGGAACTTCTTCAATCAGCCCGACACTGATCGCCAAGGCACGGTTGATTCGCCGGATATGACACTCGTCCAACCGGCCAATGTAGTTTTCCAAGCGCCGTTTATCTATGGTGCAAAGTTGCTCCAGAAGGACAAGAGAAGGAAGTTCCAGACCGTTTTCTGCTTTAAGCAGATAGTGGGTGGGCAACTTAGCTTTTACATTCACCTTACTGGAGATTGCTGCCACGATAACGGTTGTGCTGTATTTGTTTCCGGTGTTGTTCTGGATAATCAGAACCGGACGATAACCTTCCTGTTCAGAGCCGACTCCTCGGCCTAAATCGGCATAGTACATATCTCCGCGCAAGTATGTTCTGTTCATGGTGTATGACCTCCCTTTGAAATTTAGGCGATCTGCGCCGCCTATGTAGAGGCCGAACAGCAGGGAAGAAGGAAGGTTGGGGAAATATATATTCCTCTTATTTTTCTGCCTGTCCTGCTGCACGGCCGTATTTCAAAGCAGCCCTATTTGTCCTCGACACCCCGGACTGCTGTGGGAAGTCATCAAACGGCTGGCAGCTCACCAGCTCCACGGGGAATCTCACCCCTCGCGTGGTTCTCACGCAACCGCCCCCATTGCCTGCGACGGATCAC
>CALWZD010000006.1 GCA_944385945.1 uncultured Anaerofilum sp.
GCCAACCGTGATAAAGACGCTGATTGGAACCGCATACACATAAATATGCTCTACAATGAGTTGTCCACCCATCAATACAATCATACCAAAAAGCGCAGAGCCGAGAATCAAGTGGGTATGTCGATACGTCTTTAGAAGTTGACGTGAAAGGTTGGCAATAATCAAGCCCAAAAACGAAATCGGTCCCACCATTGCGGTAGCGATAGCAATGCATAACGTAACACCCAACAGCAATTTGCGGATACAACGATCATAGTCTACCCCTAGATTGATGGCTTGGTGCTTACCTAAAGTAAGTACATCCAGCAATGCAAGTTCTTTGCGCAGTACAAACACAACACCTGCAATCAACACAATGGAGAAAAGGATGATTTCCGAGTTGATATTGTTGAAACTTGCAACCAACGATGCCAAGAGTGAATCGTATTCGTTTGGGTCCATAACACGGGTGAGCGTAGTTTGGATACTTCCAAAAAACGAGGTCATCACCGTACCGACAAGCAAAACATACAACACATTATGCCGTGTTTTTTTGAACAGGTAACTATAAATTACTGTCGCTACAATGCCCATCAGCACCACATCTACTGCAAACGATAAATTTGCGTTGACAGCCAAAATACTTGCCGATCCGGCAAAAAACACCACTGCCGTATGAATCAATGTATACAAAGAATTCATGCCCAGCAAACAAGGGGTCACAATGGTATTGTTGATGATGGATTGAAATACGATTGACGCACCACCAATGGTAAGTGCAGCGATTGCCATTGCAATCAATTTGGGAAAACGAAGCCGCATTGCGTATTGAAACAACTTCTGATTTTCAAAATTTACATCAAAAAGCATATATCCGGCAGCGCACAAAAGTGCAAGCCCCGCCATAATCAGTAATTTTCGCTCGTTTGCTTTTACAGCAGCTGTTTTTAGCATTCTTCGTTGCCCTCCTCCAGATTCGTTGCCATCGCACAGCATCCTTGACTGCTTGGGGCACCCAAACGAACCGCTTTTCTGCCATGGTTCAAACGATAAAGCAGCAAACCAACAAAAATGATACTGCCCAGAATACCGATAATCAGTTCAATGGGCAATTCGTAGGGATAAATCACCACTCTGCCAATCATATCACACACCAGAACGAACAATGCACCAAACAATGCAGTATCTACCAGAGTCCCTTGAATACGATCACCCTTAAACATTGCTACAACGTTGGGAACGATCAGTCCGATATAGGAAATGGAACCGACGACCACGACCACCGACGCTGTGATGATCGCTGCAATGCTTAGACCCATGAACAAAACTAAATTGTACGGAACGCCCAAATTGTGGGAAAAATCTTTTCCCATACCCACGATATTAAAGTGATTTGCAAAAAGAAATGCCAAAACCACCATGGGAACGACCAAGTAAACGATCTCGTATCGACCACGCAGAACCAGTGAAAAATGTCCCACCAACCAAGAGGAAAGTGCTTGGGTCATCTCATATTTATACGCCAAATAACTTGTTATACCGCCGATCACATTGCCGAACATGATACCGACCAGCGGAACCATAACAACATCTTTAAATTGAATGCGCTGGATAAACCAAACAAATATCCACGTTCCTAAAACCGCTGCAACAAATGCGAAAATTGCACGTCCCCATAAAGTGGAATTGGGCAAAAACAATAATGCAAGCAAAATACCCAACTGTGCCGACGAAATCGTGGCACCGGTGGTGGGTGAAACAAATTTGTTCATGCACAACTGTTGCATAATCAAACCGGCAACGCTCATTCCCACACCTGTGCATAAAATCGCCAACAATCGTGGAAGACGGGAAATGAAAAACACTTCTATTTTTTCAAAATCACCTGCAAGCAGATCGGTAAAGCGAACATCAATGACACCAATGAACAAGGAAATGATGGACATTACCAAAAGTGCAGCCGACAAGCCAAGCGTTATTTTTGAAACTTTTATAGTAGCTCCTCCTCTCACAGTTAGCTAAAACTAACCATGTACCAAACATAATGCAACGAAGCGTTTTCGCCCCATTGCAGTTATGATTATAGCACATAGAGTTAGTTATGTGCAACTGTGAGTAAGTCCAACAAAATCAATTTGTTTCCGAAGTGTTTTATTCACATTCCACAAACATCACAGCATTCCTTAGTTTATTAAGACAACTTCTGCCCCAAATGGCATCAATGCCAGCTTTGCAATTTTAAAACACTGCAAGCCAAACGGGATTCCGATAATGGTTACACATAAAAGCAATCCGTTTACCACCGCTACCAGTGCCAATGGTATGCCACTGAAGATGATCCACAAAAGGTTTGCCAAAAAAGACAAGCTGCCTCCACCGTAACGCACTTCTTTCCCAAACGGAAAAAAGACCAAGCCTGCCAGTTTGAAACATTGAAGCCCGATCGGGATGCCCACGATCGTGATACACCAAAGAATCCCTGCCGCAAGCCATGCCAGACCTTCCCAAAAACCACAAAAAATAAACCACAACACATTTCCCAAACAGCCCATTTTTTACACCTCACATTCTTCAAACCATACTACTCCAATAAGGTTGCACCATGTAGCCAGTATAGCATATCTGCGAAAGAAAAAGCAAATCCCCTATGGGGAAACGCCGCTCTTGTGCAAACGTTTCAACCATAGGGGGGTACTTGATTTATCGGTTCACTGATTCTGCTTTAGCGGCAGCATTCGCCGTCACGGGAAGGATAGTACAGATTGTTGGAAATAAATTCCAACTTTTCTTTCAAAGCACCCTCCAAAGAAGAAACAGCTGCGACCATATTCACGACCGATTCGTTTACCTCCAGCAGTGCTGCCACCGAGATACACTCCATTGCGATTGCTTTCTGCAGCTTTTCGCCCTCGGCGTTCAGGATATGGCTGAGGGCAGTTTCCTCAAGCGCAATGCTTTCGATCAGGTTGGTAACTGCCTGACACATGGTGATGGGATTACAGGGCATAGAAATTACGGGCATAGACATACTACATTCCTCCTATTCATTGGTTGGAAAGTTTTTCCCTGTGTGGGATATTGTAGTATATGCACCCGACCGCAAAAGGGTTCCTGTTTGTTTTGCACTTTCTGCAAGACGCTTCTGCGTAAAATCAATCACGCTTTTTCAGCGCATCTTCCAGTCGCTCTATAATCACTTCCAATGCTTGTACCCGTGCGTACAACTTGTCATTCGAACATAGAATATTCCACGGTGCCTGCTGTGTGCTTGTTTTTTGCAGCATCTCATTTACAGCCACCTCGTATGCATCCCACTTCTCACGGTTGCGCCAATCTTCATCGGTGATCTTCCACTGCTTTTCGGGAGTATTCTGCCGGTCGGTAAACCGTTTGAGCTGCGTGTCCTTGTCGATGTGTACCCAGAACTTGATGACCACTGCACCCCATTGAATCAACTCATCCTCGAACTCGTTGATCTCATTATATGCTCGCTGCCAATCATTTTCTGTGCAAAAGCCCTCCAGCCTTTCTACCATAACACGTCCGTACCAGCTGCGGTCAAAAATAGCAAAGTGTCCGCTTTTGGGAAGGCGAGTCCAAAAACGCCATAGATAATGCCTTGCTTTTTCATCTGGACGTGGGCTGGCGATTGGATGCACCTGATACCCACGGGCATCGAGTGCTGCTGCCACACGTTTTATATTGCCACCTTTTCCCGCTGCATCCCAGCCTTCGTAAACGATGACG
This sequence comes from uncultured Anaerofilum sp., assembly GCA_944385945.1. Lineage (GTDB taxonomy): Bacteria > Bacillota > Clostridia > Oscillospirales > Ruminococcaceae > Anaerofilum. The sequence goes on from CALWZD010000006.1 coordinate 3,727, forward strand.
ACAGGGATTTTTTTGCGATAAATTTTGTTGTGCAGTTCGCTCAAACGTTCCTGCAACTTTTTGCACCGTTCCTTATATTCCTCCGGCTGGAGCGACAGGCTTAGGTCGACCTGCGAAAGCTGTGGCATTGGCTGAAGCGCAAATGTATTTTGCAGCAATGGAACAGCATTTGCTTTGTTTTGCATTGCGGTATGAACAGCCGACTCCAAAATTTCCAAGATCTGAAGTTCTGCCCACTTTTTCTGCTTAGCATCAATGATATACCACGGTGCGCAAGGCAAATTTGTGGCTTTCATATAAGAATCGAACACGTCAACACACTGCTCGTAATGTTCGTTTTGCCACCAGTCATTTGCGCTCACTCTCCAGCTGGTATCTGCCGATTCGCACAACTTCTCCAAACGTCTTTTCTGCTCTTTTTGGCTGATGTGCAAAAACAACTTCAGCACCAAATACCCATTGTCGGTAAGTTGACGTTCAAACCGGCAAATAC
>CALWZD010000007.1 GCA_944385945.1 uncultured Anaerofilum sp.
CAGCCGAAACAGACAGGTTGCTTTCCTCCAGCATAACGCCATAACGCTCCTGATAGTGAGGATCGTTTTCGGTACGCTCTGCGATCGCAGCCATTGTGCGAACAGCCTCAACAGGCCATTTGCCGGCAGCGGTTTCGCCACTCAGCATAACAGCACTGGTGCCGTCGTAGATAGCATTTGCAACGTCGGTGATTTCTGCACGGGTGGGACGGGGGTTCTCGATCATGCTCTCCAGCATCTGGGTAGCAGTGATAACGGGCTTGCCCGCTGCAAAGCTGTGCAAAATCAGGTCTTTCTGGATGATGGGAATCTCGGTGAAGTCGATCTCAACGCCCATATCGCCACGAGCAACCATGATGCCGTCTGCAACTTCCAAAATCTCTTTGATGTTGTCGATGCCTTCCTGGTTCTCGATTTTTGCAATGATGCGGATATGTTCACCGTTTACAGTTTTCAACAGGTTACGGATGTCCATGATGTCCTGTGCATTGCGGGTAAAGCTTGCAGCGATGAAGTCGAAGCCAGCCTCAACAGCAAACAAAACGTCGGACCTGTCTTTCTCGCTCATGTAGGGCATGGACAGAGAAACACCGGGAACGTTTACGCCCTTGTTGTTGGAGATGGGCCCACGGTTCATAACACGGCAAACGATGTCGGTACCGTCGACAACTTCTTCTACTTCCAAACGGATCAAGCCGTCTGCCAGAAGAATGGTAGAACCAGCCTTTACATCGTTGGGCAGACCGGTGTAGGAGATAGAAACGATCTCGTTGTTACCTTCTACATCACGGGAGGTCAGGGTGAACTTCTGTCCCTGCTCCAGAACTTCTTTGCCGTTTGCAAATTGCTTCAGGCGGATCTCAGGACCTTTGGTGTCCAGCAAAGCAGCAACAGGCAGACCCAGCTCCTCACGCAGAGCTTTCAGGTTTTTCAAACGGCCCATATGCTCCTCATGGCTGCCATGAGAGAAGTTGAAACGAGCAACGTTCATGCCGGCTTCCATCATCCCACGAAGTACGTTGGGGTCCTGGTTAGCGGGACCCATGGTGCATACGATTTTTGTTTTACGCATAGACTGATTCATCTATAAACACTCCTTTTGGATAATAAGATTGACAAATTATTAACAAGACACACCAACTTGTATTGACCAGCATCTATCATACCATATTCGACCCGTTCGGGCAAGAACTATTCATAAAACTATAAAAAAAAAATTACATTTCTAGTCACGAAAAGTTTGTCTGAAATGCTGATATTTGATTATCAATATGTTATAATATAACATCATATGGACATTTTGTGCCTGTAACAAGTTTAGCCCGAATCTAAAGAGGATAACCCAAAGATATACGGCAAAATGTTAAAACGAAAGAATAATACTTTATATTTTAGGAGTGATGAAATGAAAAAACGAGTATTTTTGATCGTTCTGGATAGCTTTGGCGTGGGCAATGCGCCCGACGCTGCCGATTTTGGTGACGAGGGTTCCAACACTTTGGCAGCCATTGCGTCACATCCCAATTTCAATACCCCCAATTTGCAAAAACTCGGAATGTTCAACATTGAGGGGACACCTGCCGAAAAAGCAGTGCAAGCCCCCCTTGCTGCCTATGCACGTTTGCAAGAACAGAGCAAAGGCAAAGATACGACCATTGGTCACTGGGAGATTGCAGGAATTGTAAGCAGCAAACCACTGCCTACTTATCCCAATGGATTTCCGCAGCAGCTTTTGGCTGAATTTGAGCAAAAGACCGGAAGAAAGGTGATCTGCAACCTGCCTTATTCGGGCACCGATGTTATTCGAGATTACGGTGAGGAGCATCTGAAAACGGGAGCATTGATCGTTTATACCAGTGCCGACAGCGTATTCCAGATTGCTGCAAACGAGGCGATCGTTCCCATCGAGGAATTGTATCGCTACTGTGAGATCGCTCGGGAACTGCTGTGTGGGGAACACGCAGTGGGTCGAGTCATCGCCCGCCCGTTCGAGGGTGACCGTGCAGAAAATTTCCGCCGAACCTCTCGTCGGCATGACTACTCGCTTACTCCTCCCAAAGATACCATGCTCGACATCCTGCAAAAAGCCGGCAAAGCGACCATCGGTGTTGGAAAAATTTACGATATTTTCAACGGTAAAGGTGTCAGTGAAACACATCGCACCACCGGCAACCGCAACGGAATGGAAGTTACGCTCGAACTTGCCAAAAAGGACTTTGACGGTTTGGCATTCATCAACTTGGTAGACTTCGATATGTTGTATGGTCACCGAAACGATGTGGCAGGATATGCGGCGGCTGCAACCGAATTTGACGTACAGCTGGGGCAACTGCTGGAACTGCTGCAACCGGAGGACGTATTGATGATCACTGCCGACCACGGCTGTGATCCTGCAACTCCGTCTACCGACCACTCACGTGAGATGGTGCCACTGCTCATCTATGGCAACGGAGTCAAAGCAGGGACCAACTTGGGAACCGTGCAGGGATTTGGATGCATCGCAGCGACGGTTTGTGAGGCATTGGGAGTACCTGCACACTTGGATGGAGAAAGTTTGTTGGATAAAATCGCAGAATAATAGATTTTAAGTGATTAACAACTGTATACTTGCATAAAAAAGAATAGAGTGTTTCGTTAAAATGCCTATTTTCTTTCTTCGCTTAAAAAAATAATATTTTTATGAAAGAAAAACGGGACGTGTTTCGTATATAGTACAAGAAGGTCAGAAAGAAGCGAAGATTCCGGACGACCGATGCAATAGGATACGAGGCAGCTTGAAACCTTGAAATTCACATTTTGTGACGTTATCTTTATTATGTGTCGCAAAAAGCTGCATATTTCTTTGTTTTGAAAAAACCTCGAAAACGAAACAAAAGGGGGCATTTATAATGTTACAGGTTCTTTTAGTTGCAGTTGCAGTTTTGATCGCACTCAGTTATGTGTTCGCCAGTGTAGCAGGGGAAAGTAATGATGATGAACCTGCAACCGACAAGTGCCCGGAGCGGTTTGTGGATGAACATCATAACACGACTGCTGCATAAATAAGTACTACCCCAAATGCCACGGCATCCAAAGAATGCGAGCGTTCGATCGGCAGTGGCGTTTGGGGATTTTTTCTGGGAGGAACTATGCGACTAAGCCGAATTGCTTTGTTTGCTGTGGCAGCCATGGCAAGTGTACAAAGTGCGCTGTTAGTGTCGGGCAATCAGAATATAGGCAATGGGCTGATCTATCTTTTTACAGCAGGATGCTGGGGATATGCGGCGGCTTTCGAGCAAATCAATCGCCTTTGCAAAACCGGAGTGTGGAAATGGCTGCGTCGGCTGGTATACGCGGGTATGTTCGTTTTGGCATCTTTGGCGGTGTTCGTGGGAGTGTACGGAAACACCGGTACAGCGACCGGCGACGAACGAGCACTCATCGTTTTGGGCGCAGGTCTAAAAGGAGAACAACCGACGGCGATGTTGGCACGACGCCTAGACGCTGCATATACATATTGGAAAGCTCATCCACAAGTGCGCATTGTTTTGAGTGGTGGGCAGGGCGCAGATGAAGTGATTCCGGAAGCGCAGGCGATGGAAAATTATCTGCTTGCAAAGGGAGTGCCCCAAGAAAATCTGCTGAAAGAGTCTGCCAGTACTGATACGTGGGAAAATTTTTCGTTTTCTGCGGATGTGCTTGCACAGTATGGAATCGACAAAACAATGCCGATTGCATTTGTAACAAGCGATTTCCATTGTTGGCGGGCAGCTTGGACGGCGAAACAGTTGGGCTTTACACAAGTGGCAAGGATTCCTGCACCGACACCGCCGACTAGAGTGCTTCCCAGTTGGTTGCGTGAAGGCATCGGGGTCGTGTATTATATCACATTCCGCCAAAACGGTGATAATTTATAAAAAGGGGTGATTGGGGTTGAATCCGATCGTAAGGGTAGAGCATTTAAGAAAGGTCTACCGAGTAGGAAAAGAGAAGGTCGTAGCATTGAACGATGTGAACATCGGCATCATGCCCGGAGAGGTGTGCTGCATTGTAGGTGCATCCGGCAGCGGAAAATCGACACTGCTCAACCAGCTTGCGGGGTTGGAAAAGCCGACACGAGGCAAGGTATATATTGGAAAGCATGAGATCAGTGCGATGACCGAGAATGAACTGGCAAAATTTCGGCAGGCACATTTAGGGTTTATCTTTCAAAGTTATAATCTGCTGCAAAATCTAACAGCAGTCGAAAACGTTGCAATGCCGCTCATGTTCAAAGGAGTAGGCAGAAAAGAGCGAACAAAACTGGCGATGGCGCAGCTGAAACGAATGGGGCTGGCAAAGCGGGCAAACCACAAACCCACCGAGATGAGTGGTGGTCAGCAACAGCGTGTGGGAATTGCAAGGGCATTCGTACTGAAACCAAGGGTCATTTTTGCCGATGAGCCCACCGGTAATCTGGACACAAAAACTACTCGTCAAGTGCTGTACAGTATGCTGGAAATGGCGAAAGAAAACGGCACGACCTTTGTAATGGTTACCCATGAAAAAGACCTTGCAGGCTGTGCCGACCGTATTATTACCATACAGGACGGCAATGTGCTGTCGGACATCGTGGTAGATGATGCCACAAAAGCCAAAAATCGTGCGGCGATGTTTGAGGGGATCGCAACGAATTCCGTACCCGACGAGCCGGTAGAAGCACAGGCGGACAATGCATCCAAAGCATAAAATATACATAAAATTTAAGTTAGTGAAAAGCGAGGAAGAATGACCATGAGAATGAAACAACAGCTGAAACGAATCAGTGCTGTGCTTGCAGCGGCAATCACAGTGTCGATGATGAGTACCGCAGTCCTTGCGGAGGAGAGCGGTTCATCGTCTGCTCAATCGGCAAGTCAAGAAGTGGTACAGGCGAGTTCCACTTCTTCAGCAAGCCAATCGGTAGCTGCATCGTCAAGCCAGACGTCGCTGCAAACAGAATCCAGCTCCTCCAGCAGCACGGCACCGACCCCTACCCCGACAGCAGAGCCAACCCCGACCCCGTCCCCTGTGTCGGGCGAACCGTTCGTTTCCAACTACGACCTGCGCAATGCCAGTGGATATGTTGGCGACTTGGTGCGTGACAAAAACAATGATGTGATCCCGCAGGGTACCTTGAAAGTTACTATAGTGGATGAGCGTTTGGCAGGGCAGCCGAACGCCTTGGTCGCCTCTGACGTACGGTTGATGCCGCAAAACGGTACAAACTTTTCTGCGATGGAAGGAAAGGTGACCAGTGTAAACGGCACAAGCTATGAGGTCGTGTTCAACAGCTTGCAGTATTTGGGTGGGGATAACACTTTCAAATTTGACATTTCCTATGCAAGCAGCTATCAGCTTCCGGTAACTTCGCTGTCGGTCAGCTTGCCACAGTGCTATACCATCGAAAAAACAGGAAGCCAAAGTGGCGCACAGCTGCGTGCTCCCGGTTTGATCGTCAAAGAGTTCAACTATGGTGGTGCATCGGTACCTGCCGGTTCGCCGTTCACCTTGAATCTGACCATCTTTGCAACTTCCGGCGACCAAGCACTGAGCGACGTTACTGTTTCGCTTGCTCTGCCTGAAAACGTAAGTATGGCGACCGGTAATTCCTCTGTGTATGTGGGAAAAATCAGCCCCGAGTCTACAAAGCAGATCTCTTTCGAAATTCTTCCCAGCGCAAATCTTACCGGCGGTGTTGCAAGCTTGCAGCTGACCATGAGTGGTGTGGGCGAAACGGACGGAACCAAAAGTGATGCAACAGCGACTATCACTGTACCGGTCGTTCAGCCCGAACGTTTTGAAATCACCAAAGTAGAAGGTGCCGAAACCCTGATGGTAGGGGAAGAGGGTTATCTGGAAGTGACTTTTGTAAATAAGGGAAAAGAAGCGATCAGCAACGTAAGTGCAGAAATCAGCGGAACCAACCTGAAAAATCCGGGACAAAGCCAGTATCTGGGTAATGTACAGCCCGGCACAGAAAATACTGCCGAATTTAGCATTTCTTCCGATACAGAAGGCACGATTGCTGGTTTGATCACCCTTACATATGAGAGCTCGAACGGTCAGACCAAAACCATCACCAAAGAATTTTCCTGCACAGTAAACCCCGGAATGGAAATGAATCCCGACATTGGAATGCAGTTTCCCGAGGAACCGATGCCCGAACCCAGCACAGGATTGCCTGTAATAGCTTGGGTAGGAATTGTTGTTGGTGTTCTGGTGGTGGCTGCTATCGTTGTAGTAGTTGTACTGAAGAAGAAAAAGGCAAAACAGCTGGCACAGCTGGAAGCGGAGGATGAAGATGAAGATATCTGATTTGCTGAAACTCAGCACAGATAACCTTCGCCGTCGGAAAGGCAGAACCATTCTTACACTGATCGGTGTTGTGATCGGTACTTGCCTGATCGTGGTAATGATCAGCCTTGGTATTGCGTTGAATCAGCAGTACGAAGAATTGCTGCGCAGTTATGGTGATCTGACAAAAATTCAGATCTACAACTATACCTATGGCGGTGGTCGAAATGACAACGCACCACCTGTGATAGATGACGCAATGCTCGAAACTTTTAAGGCGATGCCGCACGTTATTGCAGCAACACCGCAGTATCAGGCGAACAGCCTTAATGCGCAGCTGTATTCCGGCAAAAGCGATCGTTATCAAACCTATTTTAATGCTTACGGTATGGACCCGGCTTCGTTGGAAGCCATGGGCATCAGTATTTCTTCGGGCGAGTATCTCACCGGAAATGAAAATTTCGGAAAAAATAAAATTCCGGTATTGGTAGGCGAAAACTTTGGATACAGTTTCGAAGATACCCGTAAAAGTTATAATTCGGGAAAGAGATACATATATCAGGGACAACTGGATGCCAACGGAAATCCGGTAGAGCCGTTTGTAGACATCAGCAAGGACAAAATGATTCTGCGCATGACCGATGGAGATGAGAACAACCCCAAGACACGTGAGTATGAGCTTGTTGTTGTAGGTGTTATGAAAAGCGACTTTAATGCAGGATATTTTACCGATTCGGGCATTGTGATGAGCGTTTCAAACTTGAAACATCTGGAAAATACCTATAAAAAGCTTGTAGGCAGTGCCTCAACGAATAATATACAAACAGGGTATAACACGGTATATATCAAGGTGGATGACGTTGATAATGTGGCGGATGTAGAAGAACAAATCAAAGATTTGGGCTACAACGACATTCAATCGCTTTCGCAGATCCGTGAACAGATGCAGGCACAAGTGCAAAAACAGCAGTTTACACTTGGCGGCTTGGCAGCGGTATCTCTGTTGGTGGCTGCGTTGAACATTGCAAACACCATGACGATGGCAATTTATGAACGAACCAAAGAAATCGGTGTAATGAAAGTATTAGGCTGCGAGCTTGGAAAAATTCGGGGGATGTTCCTTATTGAATCGGGGGCGATCGGTTTTCTGGGCGGTGTAGTCGGCGTCGTTATCAGCTACATTGTCAGCTTTATCATCAATAACCTCCAGACCATTATTTTACTGCTAGGGATCCAGAACGAATCCAACGATATGATGGGTGGTATGATGATGGGCGGAATGGGCGTAGGAATGGGTGGTGCATCCAGTGTCATTCCGTGGTGGCTGGTGGTCGGTGCAGTCGTGTTTGCAACCTTTGTAGGGTTGGTATCCGGTATTGTACCGGCAAACAAGGCAGTAAAAATCAGCGCACTTGAAGCAATCCGTCGAGAGTAACAAAAGAAACCCGAGATGCAGAAAGCATCTCGGGTTTCTTTATACAAAAAATCTTTTAAAATGCAGTTGCTCAAGCATGGATGGAAGCGATGAATCCACCGCCTGCAACATGACCATCCAGATACAAAACAGCACTCTGCCCGGGAGCAGGCGCACGTACCGGCTCGGGGAAAGAAAGCAGAACGGTTCCGTCCGGTTGGGTCTGTGCGTTACACAGCGCAGGCTTTGCAGCACTGCGAATCTTTGCAAGATATTCCCCGTCAGGTAAAGCGGCACCGGTGGGAGTGCAAAAATCACGCAGGGAAATGCTGCTGTAAAATTCGTCGCCTGCCCAACCAAGCAGAATATCGCCGTTGGGCTGAATGGATTTTACAAAAACGGGCTTGCCCAAAGCGATATTCAAGCCTTTGCGCTGTCCGATTGTATAGTGAGCGATTCCTTTATGCTCGCCAAGGTCTTGTCCGTCGGGACCGATAAAACGTCCGACAGGGCTTTGTTTGCCTTGTTGTTTAATGAACTCGGCGTAATCTCCGTCAGGAATAAAACAAATCTCCTGACTGTCGGGTGCATCCGCACTGGCAAGCCCCATATCACGGGCAGTGTCACGAACATCGCTTTTTTCGAACTCACCAAGAGGAAGCACCAAGCGAGAAAGAATACTTTGATCCAGACGGTATAGCATATAACTTTGGTCACGAGCTGCGCTTTCCGGAACTGCCACAGCAAAAGTACCGTCGTCCAGTTCTTCTACACGAGCGTAATGTCCCGTAGCAATTAGGTTGATGCCCAGTTCATCTGCTTTCTGAGCAAGCAGTTTGAACTTTACATTCGGGTTGCACAAAACGCAAGGGTTCGGTGTTTCGCCGGAACAGTAGCTGTCGCAGAAAGGCTGGATCACCTTTTGCTCAAACTCTTTGGTTGCATCAATCTCATAACAGAAAACATTCAACTGCGCTGCTACTTTATGGGCAGCTTCTACCGCAGGGTCGTGTGCGTCGGAAAAACGAATGACCGCTGCCGAAACGTCAAACCCCTGATCTTTTAGGATTTGGATGCATACCGAAGAATCAACGCCTCCGGAAAGTCCAACCAGAATCTTTTCTAGCTTTTCAAAGGTAGAAAAGCTGGAACCGGTGCTGATCATATCAGTGCTCACAATCGCATCCTCCCTCGCAGGAACAATCGTGGTGATGGTCGTGTGCATCGTCAGCCAGTTTTCCTACGATGGGTTCGGGGTCGATGCCCAAACGGGTGTAGTAATCTGCGATGGCAGCTTTGATGGCTTGCTCAGCCAAAACCGAACAGTGGACTTTAACGGGAGGCAGACCGTCCAATGCTTCTACCACTGCTTTGTTGGTCAGCTTCAAAGCGTCGTCCAAGCTTTTTCCTTTAATCAGTTCGGTTGCCATGCTGCTGGTAGCAATCGCAGCACCACAGCCAAAGGTCATAAACCTTACGTCAACGATGGTGTTGTTTTCGATTTTCAAATACATCCGCATGATGTCGCCGCATTTTGCGTTTCCAACTTCACCAACACCATTTGCATCTGCCATTTCACCGACGTTGCGGGGATTTGCGAAATGGTCCATAACTTTAGCACTATACATACCCATAGGGATTTACACTCCTTTATTTCTATAAAAAATCAAATCTTTATCCTTAAAAAATCACTTTTGCATCGAGTTCCAAACAGGCGACATCGCTCTGCGCTGCGGGATGATCTTTTCCAGCACTTCGCACAGATACTCGGCATCCTGCATGGTGTTCTGCGGCCCAAACGAGAAACGCATGGTGCCGTGAGCAATTTCGTGCGGAAGCCCAATCGCCAACAGAACATGGCTGGGGTCCAGGCTATCGCTGTTGCAGGCAGAGCCGGTGGAGGCACAGATGCCATGCATATCCAAATCCAACAGAATGGTTTCACCTTCCAGACCGAGGAAACTGATGTTTGCGTTTCCGGGCAAACGAAGGTCAGCGTCGCCGTTCAGACGTGTTTCGGGAATGTTTTTCAATACACGTGTGATGACATAATCACGCAGTTGTTTTTGATGTGCGGATTTCTGCTCCATTTGTGCAACAGCAATCTCCAGTGCTTTACCAAGCCCTACGATACCGGCAACATTCTCGGTGCCGGCACGACGGCGGTTTTCCTGTCCGCCACCGTCAAGATAATTGAGGGGGGAGATGCCTTTGCGGATATACAGAACGCCACAGCCTTTGGGTCCGTTGAATTTGTGCGCAGAAAGACTGAGCATATCGATATTCATTACCTGTACGTCGATGGGGATTGCACCGGCTGCCTGTACAGCGTCGGTATGGAACCAAACACCTTTTTCACGGCAGACAGCACCGAGCTCTGCGATCGGTTCGATGGTGCCGATCTCATTGTTTGCCATCATAATAGTGACCAGTGCTGTGTCGGGGCGAATCGCCTCACGCAGTTGCTCGGGCGATACAAAACCTTTGGCATCTACCGGCAGGTAGGTCACTTCAAATCCCTGCTTTTCCAAGGCTTTCATGCTGTGCAGAACAGCGTGATGCTCGATTGCACTGGTGATAAGATGCTTTTTGCCTTTTGCAGCCCAGCGCAAAGCCGAGCCTTTGATTGCCCAGTTGTCGCTTTCGGTACCGCAGCCGGTGAAGAAAATTTCACCGGGTTGGCAGTTCAAAGCAGAAGCGACCTGCTGGCGTGCGTTGTCGATGGCATCTTTGGTTTCGTAACCAATGCTGTAATGGCTGCTGGGATTGCCGTAGTGTTCGCAAAACCAGGGCAACATTTCCTGCAAAACGTCTTTGCTTACAGGGGTGGTTGCAGCGTTGTCTAAATAAATCAGTTCGTTCAAATCATTCACCTTACCTAATGACGGGTGGTGAAAGGCCGTCCGACAAAATAATATTTGGGGGCATATGAAAAGAAAGCATCGCTTTGCTTTCAAACGTCCTCGAAAAAGTATGGACAAAACCGTGTCCATGTATCAATATATACCATTTTAGTGCAGTTTGCAAGAGAAAAAACAAAAAACAATAAAAATTCATATTTTTGCTTTGTTTTGCGTAAAGTTGCAAAAGAACGCTGCCCATCGCAACAGGCAGCGTTGTATCGTTACAGACCGGCATATTTTTTGCTTTGCGCAACCGCAAGTTGGTCGCAGCGTTCGTTTTCGGCATGACCGGCATGACCTTTGATCCAATAATAATGCAATTGATGCTTTTCGCACAAATCAAGAAGTTGCTGCCAAAGTTCGGCATTCAAGGCAGGTTTTCCGTCGGCTTTTTTCCAGCCCCGTGCTTTCCAGCCCTTTGCCCAACCTTTGCTGAGTGCGTCAATGACATACTTCGAATCGCTGGTCAAATGCACTTCGCACGGCTCTTTCAGTGCTTGCAATCCTGCGATCACAGCCATCATTTCCATACGATTATTTGTGGTGTTGGCATCGCCACCAGAAAGTTCCTTTTCAATGGTGTTCCAGCGTAAGATCGCACCCCATCCGCCCGGGCCGGGATTTCCGCTACAGGCACCGTCTGTGAATAGATACACGGTTTTCATAGAATACTCCTTTTAGTTGCAAGGTGATGATAGGTAATAGTATACAGCAAAAAACACCCACAGACAAGGCAAGAGATGCGCTGTATCAAACAAAGTTTGTGGATCTGGGGGAAAGGGGAACAGTATTGACAAAGTAAAGGGTAAAGGTTACAATTTATAATGAATATGTTGTGCGTTTTGATGAAAACGCCCCGAATCACTTTAAATTCTTTTTGCTCAGGCAAAAAGCAAACAGCATAAAGGAAACTGTCCGACAGGTGCTGTTCAACGATAGGTGTTCTACCACGAAACATATTGAAAAAATGACCTGCATAAAGGTGATCGTTCTTCTGACCGACAAAAGGAAGGGACGCCGTATATGCACACAGTAAGGAGGAAAAAATCCATGAGTGAAAATCAAAAGCATCTGGAAACTGCAAATGAAGCGTCCCAGAGCAAACCACAGCAAAAACGTACAAGAAAACCACGTATGCCACGCAATCAAACAAAACCTAGCACTGGAAAGCAGACACAGGCAGAACAGCCTGAGAAAAAGGAAATGACCCCACGCCAGTGGCGTCAACCGCAACAACGCCGTCGCCAACCGCAGAGGAAAAAACAGGCGGCGATTCCGGTCAATATTTATCCTCTGGGCGGTCTGGGCGAGGTCGGAAAAAACTTTACCGTATATGAATGTCAGGGCGAAATGCTGATCGTCGATTGCGGTTCGGTCTTTCCCGACAGCGATATGTTCGGTGTAGATCTTGTTATCCCCGATTTTACTTTTGTTTTGCAAAATAAAGAGAAAATCAAAGGTCTTATCATCACCCACGGGCATGAAGATCATATTGGTTCCATCCCGTACCTGCTCAAACAGCTGAATGTTCCTATTTATGCGACCCGTCTTACTTTGGGGCTTTTGGGGAACAAATTGGACGAGCATGGTTTGAAAGGCAGTGCAAGAATGCACGAGGTGCAGCCACGCCAGAAATTTAATCTGGGTTGCTTTACTATCGAACCAATCCATGTAAATCACTCGATTCCGGATGCCGTCGGATATGCTATCCAAACACCGGCAGGTACCATCATTCACACCGGTGACTTTAAGGTGGATTACACCCCGATTTCCGGCGGAACCACCGATTTGGCAACCATTGCGGAATATGGCAAGCAAGGCGTTTTGGCATTGCTGAGCGATTCCACAAACTCCGAACGTCCCGGCTATACCATGACCGAGCATAAGGTGGGCGAAAGCTTTGCCAATTTGTTTACAAGGGCTGCGGGAAAGCGAATCATCATCGCAACCTTTGCCTCGAATCTGTACCGTATCCAGCAAATCATCGACATGGCAGTAAGCCACGGGCGAAAGGTCGCAGTATCGGGCCGAAGCATGGTAAACAACACCGCAATGGCTTTGGAATTGGGCTATCTTCATGCGCCGGAAGGTGTTTTGATTGATATTGAACAGTTGAACAAATATCCTCCCGAGCAGATCGTATTGATTACGACAGGCAGTCAGGGCGAGCCGTTGTCGGCGTTGTCCCGTATGAGCAGTGCAAGTCATCGCAATGTGCGGGTGGATGATGGCGATTTCATCATCATCAGTGCGACTCCGATTCCCGGAAACGAAAAAATGGTGACAAAAGTAGTCAACGGGCTTTTGAAGCTGGGTGCCGAAGTCATTTACGAATCCATGTACGACGTACACGTTTCGGGTCACGCTTGTCAGGAAGAACAAAAATTGGTGCTGCGTTTGGCAGATCCGAAGTTCTTTTTGCCGGTGCATGGTGAGTATAAACAGCTGAAAAAACACTCGATGACGGCTGCTTCACTGGGAATCCCACAAGAAAATATCTATATTGCCGAGTTGGGCGATTGCATTACCCTTTCGCAGGATGGCATCAAGTTGGGCGAGCCGGTCGTGGCAGGCAGCGTGATGGTAGACGGTTTGGGAGTAGGCGATGTTGGAAATGTTGTACTGCGTGACCGCCGTCATCTTTCGCAGGACGGTTTGGTCATTGTCGTGGCAACTGTCGATTCTCGCACCGGCGAACTTTTGGCAGGTCCAGACATCGTTTCACGTGGATTTGTATATGTGCGTGAAGCAGAGAAACTGATCGAGGATGCACGTGAACAAGTGCGCAATGTGCTGGAACGCTGTCGGGAAGAAAATGTACGGGATTGGAACAGTGTAAAAACACGCATCCGTGAAACGGTTTCGGCGTTTATGTATCGCCGTACCAAGCGCAGCCCGATGATCTTGCCCATTCTGATGGAAGTATAAGACCTGCCCTTAAAGGCGGATGAACAAGGGGGAAGCAGAGGAATGAAAAAGGTGTTGCAGAATGTTGATATTCTGCTGGTTGTTCTGCTTTGTATTACGGTACTGCTGGCAATCTCGGTCGTTTTGGTAATGCCGGTGATGTTGGTGCCGGTGCTGCTGATTATGGTATTGGTTGGGATCGGTATCTGGCTGAACACCCGCAGGATTCGCAAAATAATTGCTAAAATTTTACGAGGTCCGGATGGCGAAGCAACGGGGCAATATGGCTTGATGTCGCTCGCCATTCCGGTTGCGATTTTGACGGGGAAGAATGTCATTTGGTACAACGATTCCTTTCGGCAGCAAGTACTTGCGGAAGAAGATATATGCTTGCAGCCGATCAACAAAGTTTTTCCCGGCATCGACCTGCAAAAATGTTCTTCTCCCACAGGGCAGGATATAGAACGTGCGGGAAAACGGTATACAGTGTTTGGAAATCTTTCCAAAACAAAAGAAGGTTTGTATATTGCGTACTTTGTGGAAAATACGCAGTTGAAGCAAAAAGCCAATGAGTACGAAGCAAGCAGACCATCGTATATGATTATTGAGATCGACACCTACGATGAGATCGTACGTGAATTGAAAGAGTCGGAACGAGCTGTACTTGTGGGTGAGATCAACCGTTTGCTGGAAGGCTTTATCGGCAGAACAAGCGGTTTTTTAAGCCGTGTCACAGCATCCCGCTATATTGCAGTGGTAGAAGAACGACACATGAGAGAAATGGTGGATGCCCGTTTTGATGTGTTGGACAAGGCACGACAAATCGGAAACGGAAAGATCACCGTTACACTTTCAATCGGTGTCGGCCGTGGAGGGAAAACCTTGCGTGAATGCCAGAAAATGGCAGCACAGGCATTGGATATGTCGCTGGGACGTGGTGGCGATCAGGTAGCCGTGCGCAGCAGCGATGGTTTCACCTTTTTTGGAGGCATTTCACGCAGCGTGGAAAAACGCAGCAAGGTTCGCAGCCGTATCGTTGCAACAGCACTTACCGACCTTATCAATCAAAGCGACAGCGTTCTGATTATGGGGCATAAGGCTTCAGACCTTGATGCAGTAGGTGCAGCCATTGGTGCTTTGCGCATCTGCCGTATTTGTAAAAAACCGGCAGCTATTGTAATAAAGAAAAAAGAAAGCCTAGCAGAGAATCTTATTGACGAAATGCTTCATGCAGGTTATCAAGAGGACTTTCTTTTGCCCGAACAGGTGCTGGATTCGATCACACCGCAAACACTGTTGATTATCGTCGATACACATTTGCCCTATCTGTTGGAAAGCAAAGAGGTGTATCAGGCTTGCAAAAATGTGGTGCTGATCGACCACCATCGCAAGTGTGTAGGATTTATTGACAATGCAGTGATTACATATCACGAGCCATATGCAAGCTCCACCTGCGAGCTGATGAGCGAGCTTTTGCAGTATGTTCCCACAGATGACAGAGATAAACTGACCCCGTTGGAGGCACAGGCTTTGCTGGCAGGTATCACGCTTGACACCCGCACATTTGCACTGCATACAGGTGTGCGCACCTTTGAAGCAGCAGCTTATCTGCGGCGTATGGGAGCGGAAACGCAAGAGGTTAAAAAACTGTTTTCTTCCAGTTTTGCAGCGTACGAATGGAAAAGTCGTTTGGTCACCGAAGCGGGTCTTTATTTGGGCTGTGCGGTGGTGGCGACCAGTGGCTTGCCGTCCGAAATGGCTGTGGTCGTTCCGCAGGCAGCAAATGACCTGCTGGGCATCGAAGGGGTGCAGGCAAGTTTTGTTGCGGTGGAAATGAATGGACATGTGAATATTTCTGCCCGCAGTTTGGGCGAAGTCAATGTTCAGGTTATTATGGAACAACTGGGTGGCGGTGGTCATCTTACAATGGCAGGCGCACAGCTGCGGAACGATACCGCAGAACACGCACGGGAACTGATTTTGGCTGCGATCAGCCAGTATCGTGACAACGAACAAAAAGAACGTGCAAACGCACAAAAAGAAAAGGAAGAAGAATGAATCAGCACGGCTTTTTCGTGCTGTAAGGATAAGGAGATCAGAAAATGAAAGTTGTATTGAAACAAGATGTAAAAAGCATCGGCAAAAAAGATGAGATCCGTGAAGTATCGGATGGATATGCACGAAACTATTTGTTCCCCAAGGGACTTGCAGCACCCGCAAATGCAGCCGCTGTAAACGAAGTAAAAAGCAAGGCAGCCGCAAAGGAACACCATGCAGCCGAAGAATTGGCAGCCGCAAAAGAGTTGGCAGAAAAAATCAAAGATCAGACTGTCACCATTCAGGCAAAAGCAGGTACAGGCGGTCGACTGTTTGGCTCTGTCACAGCAAAAGATATTGCACAGGCATTGAACCAGAAAATGGGCATTTCGGTCGACAAGCGTAAAATTACTTTGGGCGTGAAAGAAATCAAGAGTTTCGGCAGCTATACCGTAGAAGTTAAGTTGCACAATGGCGTTTCGGCTTCGTTCACTGCAAAGGTGATTGAACAGGCATGATTCGAACAAAGTGATTGATTGAAAAATTTCCCTTTATATGTAAAAGTGTGAAACACTTTGCAATGGGTTTGTAGTGTAATATGTGCCTGTTCGCAGCACAGCAATGTAAGGCTGTGGGTGGATAGGCACTTTTTTGAAATGGAGAAAACGAGGTATGGCACAAAAGAACAGTACACAGGCGACATTTGACCTGACCGCTTTGCAAGGTCCGGAACCGCACAATATGCAGGCGGAGCAATCTGTTTTGGGCGCAATTCTTCTGGAACCGTCCCTGCTGAGCGAATTGACATCGAATTTGCGGGCGGAGATGTTCTATTCTACCCACAATGCAGGAATCTACACCGAGATGACCCGTCTGTTTACTGCGGGTTTGCCGATCGACGTTGTAACCATGCTGGATGCCGTGGAAAAGGCAAACCTATTTGCCAGCAGTGAGGAAGCAAAAATCTATCTGGCACAGTTGGCGGAAACCGTTCCCATCATCTCAAATGCGGCACAGTACGCAAAAATCGTGCAGGAACAGTACCGTATGCGTCAAATCATTCAGGTGGGACGCAGTTTGATCCAGCAAGCAGAGAATGCAGCAAACCCCGATATGGTGCTGGAAAGCGCAGAGCAAAAGTTGTATGAACTGCGCAGTGGAAAAGATTCTTCGGAACTGAGCCATATCGGAAGTGCGATTTTGGATATTTACAACAATCTGCAAAATCTTTCGGGCGAAGACAGGGATAAGTATTTGGGGATTCCGACCGGATTCTCCTATTTAGACATCAAACTAACGGGGCTTGGCCGTTCAGACCTGATTATTTTGGCTGCACGTCCCGGCATGGGAAAAACCAGCTTTGCGCTGAATATCGCCACTAATGTTGCAAAGCGGCAAAAGATCCCAGTGGCGATTTTTTCGCTGGAAATGAGTAAGGAACAACTGTCGGGCAGAATTTTGTCAGCGGAGGGTGGCATCAGCAGTATGTCGTTCCGTACAGGCAACCTTTCTGGACAGGAATGGAACGACCTTGCAGCTGCTGCGAATACGATGTTCCAAACGCCTATTTATATGGATGATACCTCGACCATCACGATTCCGGAGATGAAAGCCAAAATTTTGCACATCAACCAAGACCCCAATAAAGAAAATGTGGGGTTGGTCATTATCGACTATTTACAGCTAATGAGCAGTGGAAAACGAAGCGACAACCGTGTGCATGAGATCAGCGATATTACACGTAACCTTAAAATCATGGCAAAAGAACTGAATGTTCCGGTCATTGCGCTTTCCCAGTTGAGCCGTGCAGCGGAAAAATCCAGTGGTCGCTCCGATCATCGCCCCGTCCTCAGCGATCTGCGTGATTCCGGTTCGATCGAACAGGACGCCGATGTTGTTTTGTTCTTGTACCGTGAAGGTTACTATAAGGCGACCGGCGGAGCAGACGGCAAAGAGGCTGGCGAAACCGAAGTGGATAACTACACCGCCGAGTGCATCATTGCAAAAAACCGCCATGGCGAGGTGGGAAAGGTAGATTTGATGTGGGACGGCGAGCATACCCGTTTTATGGACATTGAATATGTACACAAAGATGTTTGAACAAAAAACGCTTGCTTATTTGCAAAAGCATAAAATGCTTTTGGCAGGCGATACGGTCACGGTCGGATTTTCGGGCGGTGCAGATTCCGGTGCGTTGTTGTTTTGCTTGCATCGTTTATCGGCGCAGCTGGAAATAAAGGTTCAGGCAGTCCATGTAAACCACCGGATGAGGCAAGAGGAAAGCGAGCAGGAGGAAGAATATGTAAGGCAGGTTTGCGCTTGCTATGGGATTCCGCTCACAGTGCTTTATGCACGGGAATGGGACGAGCCGGTGCCATCTTCGGGTCAGGAAGAATGGGCGAGAGAACGACGCTATGCTTTTTTTAGGCAGATCTGCGATACAGGCAGCAAGGTCGCAACAGCGCATACGGCGAATGACCAAGCCGAAACCCTCTTGTTTCGTTTAACAAGAGGAACTGCTGTCAAAGGGTCAGCTGCGATTTTGCCGGTCCGAGAAGGCTATATCCGTCCGTTGCTATGGGCGGAACGGGAAGAAGTGGAAGAATACTGCCGTGAAATTGGCTATCAGTATACCACGGATTCTTCCAACCTGAACTTGAAGTATACACGCAATAAAATTCGTCACACGATTTTACCTCTCTTAAAAGATATAAATCCAAAAGCCGTACAGCAATTAGCAGGATATTGCGAAGAAATGCGCAGTGTACAGGGATATTTGACAGCGCAGGCGGAGAAACTTTTGGAAAAAGCAAAAACGCAGTATGGCTGGAACGCAAAAATGTTGCTGGAAGAAGATCCGGCAGTGGGCAATGTTGTACTGGCGCATATTTGCAGCCAAAAAGCGGAGCCCAACCGCCAGCGTATCGAAGCGATTCGTGCCGTATGTTCTGCACCGAATGAAAGTGTCACACTGACAAAAGGGTGGAAACTGCGCAATTATAAAGGTGTTCTTCTGTGGGAGCAGATGACTCCTTGCATTGTAAGGGAAGAAATACCGCTGAAAGAGGGCGTTTTTTACAAAAATGACCCCTTTTGCCTTGAGATTCGGTGTGAAAGCTGTGAAAGAAATAAAATTTTTTTTGAAATTCAAAAAAAAGACTTAAACTATTGGGCTGATTGTGCTAAAATACCTAATGATACAGTTTTGCGAAGTATGCGCCCTGGTGATTGGTTTTCTCCAAGGGGCAGGGGCGTTTCAAAACCATTGAGAAAATTTTATGCAGAGCAGCAGATACCCGCCGTACTGCGAAGAAGCTTGCCGGTGTTGGCAAGTGAAAACAAGGTGCTTTGGGTCTGGGGATATGGATTTGCAGAGGGTCTTTTTGCCGAAAACGCAAAGGAATACCTGCATATTTTCCCGCACTGCATCGAAAAGGAGAATGAAGGATATGAGAATTAGCCAAAATATGAAAGAAGATATGCTGAAGACTTTGCTCAGCGAACAGGAGATTCAGCAGAAAGTAGCCGAGTTAGGTGCTAAGATTACAGAGGAATACCGTGGGAAAGATTTGCTGATTGTTACTGTTTTAAAGGGTGCAGTCGTATTTTTGGCAGATTTGATGCGCCAGATTGACACACCTGCCGAAATCGACTTTATGATCGTATCTTCGTACGGTTCGGGCACCAAGACCAGCGGTGTGGTAAAGATCGTGAAAGATCTGGACGTGCCACTGAAAGATCGTCACATTCTGATCGTAGAAGATATTTTGGATTCCGGCTTGACCTTGAGTTATTTGAAAGGCATCCTGCAAGATCGTGGGCCGGCATCCATTCGCATTGCAACTTTGCTGGATAAGCCGGCACGTCGCAAAGCAGACCTGAAAGCAGACTATATCGGTTTTGAAGTTCCCGATGAGTTTGTGGTGGGATATGGGCTGGATTACGACGAGAAATACCGCAATCTGCCGTATATCGGCATTTTGAAGCCAGAGGTTTACACCGAGGAATAATTTGTATTTTCCCTTACAAGGGAAGGAGTGAAAGAATCATTGGATAAAAGACCAAGAATATTTAACGTGATGCCGATTTTTGTAGGCTTGGCAATTTTGCTGTTGTTGATGACTACTTTTACCGGCAATTCCACACAGACACGTAGTTCGGTAAAGTATTCGCAGGTACTGGAACTGATTGAAGACGGTTATGTTGAGGAGTTTTATATCGACCTCAACACAAGTATGCTGGAATTGCAGTTGAAAGAGGGCACTCTGAAAGAACTGGGCTTGGAGCCGGAAACGACCCCGAACAGTTCTTACAGTGCTTTGAGCGAGATGCTGCAAAAGCAAGATGCGAATACAGATAAACAAACAGGCAAAGAAGTTTTGCGCTATAAGGTTCCTTATTTGGGACTGTTCATCGAAGACTTCCGTACAGCCGTAGAAAATTACAATGAAAAAAATCCCGATGCCCGCATCGACTACGACCTGTCCCAGTTGAAAAGCGAAATTCCCTGGGAAATCATTCTCAGCTTGGTATTGGCAGCGGGTACCATTGGTCTGCTGGTGTTCTTCATGTTTAGTCAGGGCGGTGGCGGAAAGGCAATGAGCGTAGGTCGTGCAAAGGTGAAAAATCTGTCTGACGACCAGCGTAAAGCAACTTTCGCCGACGTTGCAGGTGCTGATGAGGAAAAAGAAGAACTGCAAGAGATCGTTGAGTTTTTGAAAAATCCCGGAAAATTCAACACACTGGGCGCACGTATTCCGCACGGCGTTTTGCTTGTTGGCCCCCCGGGTACCGGTAAGACCTTGCTTGCTCGTGCTTGCGCAGGTGAGGCAGGTGTTCCGTTCTACTCTATTTCCGGTTCCGACTTCGTGGAAATGTATGTTGGTGTGGGTGCATCCCGTGTGCGTGATTTGTTCGACAAAGCCAAACGCACAGCACCTTGTATCATTTTTATCGACGAGATCGACGCAGTAGGTCGTCAGCGTGGAACAGGTCTGGGCGGCGGCCATGATGAGCGTGAGCAAACTTTGAACCAGTTGCTCGTAGAAATGGACGGCTTTGGTGCAAACGAAGGCGTGATCGTTGTTGCAGCGACCAACCGTGCAGACGTTCTGGATAAGGCACTTTTGCGTCCGGGTCGTTTTGACCGTCAGGTATATGTTGGTTTGCCCGATGTAAAGGGACGTGAGCAGATCTTGCGTGTCCACACTCGCAACAAGCCTCTTGCACCGGATGTCGATTTGTCCACCATTGCAAAATCCACCAGCGGTTTCGCAGGTGCAGATTTGGAAAACCTTGTCAACGAGGCAGCGTTGTTGGCTGCTCGCCGTGGACGAAAAGCCATTACTGAACAGGAAATTGAAGAAGCAAGCATTAAGGTCATTGCGGGCCCCGAGAAAAAGAGCCGTGTAGTAAGCGATAAGGAAAAACGCCTGACAGCTTACCACGAGGCAGGTCATGCCATCACACACTATTGCTGCGAAACAGCCGATCCTGTACACGAGATCTCGATCATTCCACGTGGAATGGCGGGTGGCTACACGATGAGTTTGCCGGAAGATGATAAGAGTTTTGTGACCAAGACGCAGATGCGTGAGCAGTTGATCACACTACTGGGCGGTCGTGTTGCAGAAAAACTGGTTTTGGAGGACATTTCCACAGGTGCGTCCAACGACTTGGAACGTGCAACGGCAATTTCCCGTGCGATGGTCACACGCTATGGCTTCTCCGAAAAACTGGGACCGGTCGTATATGGCAGCGATCCCGGCGAAACTTTCTTGGGCAGAGATTTGGGGCATAGTCGCAGTTATTCCGAGCAGGTGGCTGCCGAGATCGACAGCGAAGTGCGTGATCTGCTAGACGGTGCATTTGAGAGTGCTACCAACATTTTGTGCGATCATATGGAGCAACTGCACCTTGTTGCAAAAGAGTTGATCGAGCGAGAAAAACTGAGCGGTGAGCAGTTCCGCAAGCTGATGGAAGGAAAATCGCTGAACGAGCAGCCTTCGGAATCTGCACCCGTAGAAACAGCGGAAGTCGCCGAAACCGCAGAGATGGCACAAACCGCTGAAATGGCAGAGCAGGTTTCGCTGCAAGAGGATACTGCACAGCAAGAAACAGAATCGTAACAGCAGACGTTCTATTTGTCCATGCTTGAACGTTTGTTCTCATTGTAAAAACAAAATATCTGCACGTTTTGCCCGCCCCGTGCTTGTGCCGTGGGCGGGCTTGTGCTATACTATAAACGTGTCACCTGAAATATTATGGTGAATATCCCTTGTGGAGCGTTTAAATTTGTCACCGAAAGGAGTTGCATTGCGTTTGAAGCAGAAATTTGAACTGATGGCAAGCAGCAAGGCAAACTACTATACCAAGGGCAGCCCCATCCAATTTGTCCAGCTGGATTTACTGCGTGAAGTTTCCAGTGGCGAGGTTGCAGTATGTTTTAATTTTAAAAACGTGTCACAGGAACCCCTGCAAAATTTGAACATTCGTTTCAAATGTAAAGATACGCAGGGCGAAGTTGTCTGCGATTCTACCTTTTGCTACGAGGGAGTGGTTGCAGAACCCGGCGAGGTATTTGGCGGTACAGAGGCAGTTTATCTCAGTCAAGATCCTCTTTCCAGCATTGATGTGCGTTTAGTTAGTGCCGAGCGCATCGAAGGGGAAGAAGTAAGCCTGATTGAATATCACCGTGTTCGTCTGCCGGAACAGAAAGAGCTGGAACCAGAGATTTGTAGGGCATTACAGCAAAACACCGGTAACGAACAGCTGCGCTATGAGCCGGCTGTTTTACAGGGAGGCTGGCAGTGCGCTTGTGGTGCGTTCCACCCGGGAAACGAAGAAGGTGTGTACTGTGATGAATGCGGTGCCGACCGCATTTTAGTGCAAAATATGATTACAAGTTTGCGCTGCGAGCAAAACGGAGAAAGCCTTTCTCCAACGATCGACGAGGAACCGACCCAGATGGTTTTGGGAAAGAGTATGCGTTTCGAGCGTTCCGAGCAAGTCGATATGCAAGCGACGCAGGTGGTTCCCTCCGTGAGTGAAGCAATGCAGCCCGAGAAAGAGCAACCGGTGCAGACCAATTACCGCAGCTACGATGAGGCGTATGATGCTGACGATGAACAGGACGAGCTGGACTATGACGATTTTCAGGAGCGGGAAGAACGTGCAAGGATGTTGATCCGCTGGCTGCCGGTACTTACAGCACTGCTTTGTTTGATGGTCATCGCAGGCGGTGCATTGTGGTATCAAACATTGTGATAAAGAATTCAATTTACAGCGATTTTTCGCTCATTTCAACCGACGGAGCTTGCTCTGTCGGTTGAATCCGTGTTTGACCTAATTTTTGAAGAAACTTACATTGAATAAAACTTTATGACGTTATTGGAGGAAGCTTATGGCGAAAAAGCAGGCATATACCAATGAAAGCATCAGCAGCTTAAAAGGCGCAGATCGGGTGCGAAAGCGTCCGGGTGTTATTTTCGGCTCAGACGGTGTGGATGGCTGTGCACATGCTATTTTTGAAATTTTGTCCAACTCGATCGACGAGGCACGTGAGGGACATGGCGATAAAATCATTATTACTCGCTTCGAAGACGGCAGCATCGAAATCGAAGATTTTGGACGTGGTATGCCGGTGGATTACAACAAAAATGAACAGCGTTACAACTGGGAACTGCTGTTTTGCGAGATGTATGCAGGCGGTAAATACGGCGAAAACGATTACACCTATTCGCTGGGCTTGAATGGTTTGGGCCTTTGTGCCACACAGTATGCGTCCGAGTGGATGTATGCCGACGTATATCGGGACGGATTCCATTATCATCTGGATTTTAAAAAGGGCGAAAATGTCGGTGGGCTGCAAAAGGAACCCTACAATAAGAAACGTACAGGCAGTATTGTTCGCTGGAAACCCGATACCGAAGTATTCACCGACATCAATGTACCTCTGGAATATTTTCAGGATACCATCCGCCGACAGGCGATCGTAAATGCAGGCATCCACTTTATTTTCCACAACCAGCAGGCGGGTGAGATGCTCACCACCGAGTATTACTATGAAAACGGCATTCAGGATTATGTGGAAGAAGTTGCACAGCAGGATGCGCTTACCCCTATCGTTACCTGTAGTGCGACTGCTGTCGGTCGTGACCAAGAGGATCGCCCTGACTATACCGTGAAGATGAACGTTGCATTTTGTTTTTCCAATAAGGTGCAGATGCTGGAATATTATCACAACTCCAGTTGGTTGGAACACGGCGGAAGCCCCGACCGTGCGGTAAAAACCGCTTTTGTCAACCAAATAGATGCCTATCTGAAAGCACGGGGGATGTACAAAAAGAACGAGAGCAAAATCAGTTTTGTCGATGTGCAGGATTGTCTTGTATTGGTGTCCAGCAGTTTTTCCACACAGACCAGTTACGAAAACCAAACCAAAAAGGCGATTAATAACCGCTTTATCGCACAGGCGATGACCGAATTTTTAAAGCATCAGTTGGAAGTATATTTCACCGAAAAGCCCGATGAAGCGCAAAAACTGGCACAGCAGGTTTTGATCAACAAGCAAAGCCGAGAACACGCAGAAAAAGCACGTTTGGGTGCAAAAAGCACACTTTCGGCAAAAATGGATATTGCAAACCGTGTACAAAAGTTTGTAGATTGCCGTACCCGTGACACCGCTCGCCGTGAGTTGTATATCGTAGAGGGTGACTCTGCGATGGGTGCAGTAAAAACCAGCCGTGACTCCGAATTTCAAGCGATCATGCCGGTACGTGGAAAAATTTTGAACTGCCTGAAAGCGGATTACGGAAGAATCTTTAAAAGCGATGTTATCACCGACCTGATTAAAGTATTAGGTTGTGGCGTAGAGCTTGGCGGAAAAAGCAAAAAAGATTTGGCTACATTCGATTTAAACCAGCTTCGTTGGAATAAGATCGTCATTTGTACCGATGCAGACGTGGACGGATACCAGATTCGCACGTTGATTCTTACTATGATTTATCGTCTGGTTCCAACTCTGATTCAAGAGGGGTACGTTTACATTGCCGAAAGCCCTTTGTATGAGATCAACTGCGGCGAAAAGACCTACTTCGCATATACCGAGCCGGAAAAAGCAAATATTTTGCAGCGCATCGAGGGGAAAAAATTCACCATCCAACGTTCAAAAGGTTTGGGTGAAAACGATCCCGAAATGATGTGGCTCACCACCATGAACCCCGAAAGCCGTCGATTGATAAAGGTCATGCCCGAAGATGCACAGGCAACGGCGGAGATGTTCGATTTGCTGCTGGGCGACAATCTTGCAGGACGAAAAGAGCATATCGCCGAACACGGCTGCGAGTATCTGGACGAATTGGATGTATCTTAAAAGGAGAAGTCTATGGCAAAAAAACAAGTGAAAAAAACTGCTGCACGTCCCCAACTGGGCGATCATGTAGAGATTTTGTCGGCAGGCGAAGTGCTGGAAACCCCGATCACACGCACTTTGGAAAGCAACTATATGCCCTATGCGATGAGCGTTATTGTTTCCCGTGCGCTGCCCGAGATCGACGGATTCAAACCGGCTCATCGAAAATTGCTGTATACCATGTACGAGATGGGGCTGCTGAAAAAGGCACGGACAAAATCGGCGAATATCGTAGGCAGCACCATGCATCTGAATCCTCACGGCGACGCTGCTATTTACGAAACGATGGTGCGTATGGGCAGAGGAAACGAAAGTTTGCTGTTGCCGTTTGTGGATTCTAAAGGAAACTTCGGCAAAGCATACAGCCGTGACATGGCGTATGCAGCAAGCCGATACACCGAGGCGAAGCTAGAGCCGGTATGTGAAGAACTGTTTGGGGACATCGACAAAGATACGGTCGATTTTGTTCCAAACTACGACGCAACTACTACCGAGCCAACCTTGTTGCCGGTAACTTTTCCAACGATTCTGGCAAATAATACACTGGGTATCGCAGTAGGTATGGCGAGCAATATCTGTTCGTTTAATCTGCGGGAGCTGTGCGAAACGACCGTTGCTTTGATCAAAGATCCCCAGCACGACATTTTGTCTACACTCCCCAGTCCCGATTTTGTGGGCGGTGGAAGCATTTTGTACAGTCGGGAGGAGATGCAGAAAATTGTCGATACCGGCAGAGGCAGTGTTCGTGTCCGTGCAACTTGGCGATATGTGAAAGAAAACAACATGATAGAAGTCACACATATTCCACCCACCACGACAGTAGAGGCGATCATGGATAAAATCGCCGAACTCGTAAAAACGGGCAAGGTACGTGAGATCAGCGATATGCGTGATGAAACCGACTTGAACGGTTTGAAACTAACGCTGGACTTGAAGCGAGGGCAAGAGCCGGAAAAGTTGATGGCAAAGCTGATGAAACTTACACCGCTGGAAGATAGCTTTTCCTGCAACTTCAATATTCTGGTGTCGGGGCAGCCACGGGTAATGGGTGTACGGGAGATTTTGAACGAATGGACAGCGTTCCGCACAGAATGTGTCCGTCGCCGAACCTACCACGAATTGACAGGAAAAGAAAAACGGTT
>CALWZD010000008.1 GCA_944385945.1 uncultured Anaerofilum sp.
ATATCCTTTTGCTCTTTCAGCATTTGCCGTACCACATTTTCATTATCAAAGGTTTCGCCGCAGCATGGCTCGGAGCATTGGAACAATCCGTAATCGCCCTGTGTATAGAAAAGGCGTTTTTTGTCAATGCCTGTCTTTTGAAAGCAGTGGTCTACATTCGTTGTAATTACAAAATAATCTTTGTCTTTTACAAGGCGCAGTAAATCCGAATAAGTGGATTTTGGAGGATTAACGTAGCGGTTAAAGTAAATATATCTGCTCCAATATGCCCAATGCTCCTCCGACGTCTTGTAAGGATAAAATCCACCAGAATACATATTGTGAAACCCGTATTTCTGCTCGAAATCTGCAAAGTAGTCGCTGAATCGCTTTCCCATATAGATAAAACCCGCCGCGGTGGAAAGACCCGCACCTGCGCCGATCACGATCGTGTCAGAATTTTCTATCTCATTTTTCAGTCTGTCAATTTGTTGGAAGTAAATTTTGGTAAATATTGTAATCGGTTTCCTTAAAAACATTGAAAATCACCTCAATTTCACTGTGCGTCTGTGCTTTGTAGTCTTTGACCGTTTGAATCGCAATTTGTGCTGCTTTATCATTTGGAAAATGGAATTCTCCTGTGCAGATACAACAGAATGCAATGCTTTTTAGGTTGTTTCTATCCGCCAATTCCAAACAGGAACGGTAACAGGAAGCAAGCAGTTCTTTATCTTTTTGGGTAAGCCACCCCCTAATAATCGGACCAACGGTGTGAATAACATAGCAGCAAGGCAGATTGAACGCCGGTGTAATTTTTGCCTTGCCAGTTTCTTCTTCGTGACCTTGCCGTTTCATCAGTTCGGCGCAGGCGAGACGAAGCTGAACGCCTGCAAAGGTGTGAATCGCATTGTCAATACATCCGTGATTTGGGCAGAAACAGCCGAGTAGCCTGCTATTAGCCGCATTTACGATAGCGTCGCAGCGCAGTATGGTAATATCACCCTGCCAAAGATACAAGCCTTCTGCAATCGGATTCAGAATGGCAATTTCCGTAATTCCTTTGTACTTTGTTTCTTTCTGCAAATAAGCGTCCTGCACCGCCAAAAAATCTTCGCTTGCGGGTATCGGCATACGGATATTGAACAGAGAGCGAAGCAGCATTTTTTGTTCGGTTTCATCCTCCGGAATTACTATATTTTGATATTGTGTTTGTTCAGAAATCAAATTTTTAATCAGGAATAATCTCCGCTCTGTCTGATTCACATTATCCCTCCTTTTGCATTGGTACAGTATTAAAAAAGCAGTTTTCTGTGAGAGGCTTTCTATGACAGCCTAACTTTGTGTTTGGCACAAAGTCCTTTGCAGGATAGCCGATATAAAGCATACATACCGGCTGCCAGCTTTCAGACAAGCAAAGCAGTTTTCTTGCTTTTCTTCATCAAAATAGCTAATCCAAACGCTGCCAATATCAAGACTTGCCGCTTCCAACATCATATAGGTTGCCACAATCGCAGCGTCCGTCGCTCCGCTGGTTTTGCCGTTTTGCGGATTTGTCCAGCAGGCATTTTTGTCATAGGCAACAAACAGAACAAGTGGGGAGCCATAAAATTCAGCTTTCCCTGCGCTTTATCATTACATTCTTCAGCCAAATCTACATATTTCTGATCGTAACCAAAGGAACAGAATTGACTTACCTTTTTCAAGCTTTCCGGCGTATTTAGCACAAGAATCCTCTGCGGCTGCGCATTGACCGCCGTAGGAGACCAACGACCCGCTTCCAAAATTTTTTGTATTTTATCATCTTCTACAGGTGTCTGTGCAAATTTGCGCACCGTAACACGCTTTTTGGAAATCTCCATAAAATCCATAAGGCAACCCTCCTATTGTTTTTTTCTGTTATAGTGGATATTACTTTCCCTGTTCGGAGTGAAGTTTTTTCAGCAGCCATGCCATGTTCTCTCCGATATTTCTCATGTTTGCCATGCCTTCGTCATCATCTCGAACATCGCCCGCATCTTTACCGTAAACCATATTCCAATAGGTGGAACCGACAACGAGCATTTCTCTGAATAACATAAAATGATTGAGCGTATCAACAGTCGTCATTCCTCCTGCCCTGCGTACAGCCGCCACCGCAGCACCGGGCTTGCGCCGCAGTACATCCGGGTCTCCCAGACTTGAAATTCCCAGACGGTCAATAAAGATTTTCATTTTTGTGGTCACATCTGCACCATACACAGGAGAACCCAAAATCAACCCGTCTGCCTCTTTGATTTTTTCATAAACGATATAGAAGTCATCATTTATAAAAATGCAACTACCTTTTTTCAAGCACACCAGACATTCTCCGCCATCACATAGTCTGCATGGCTCAATATGAAGATCGGGCAATTGAATCAATTCCGTTTCGATTTCATTTTCTTGCAGCTTTTCAAAAATCGTTTGTATGATAATGGCAGTGTTTCCGTCTTTTCTCGCACTTCCGTTAATGCCTATTACTTTCATTTTGCTAAACCTCCTGTTTTATTTTTAAATAACGGTGGATTTTTCATCCTCTATCTTTTTGCACGTCTCTCGCATAAGGAATCTCAGGATAACCAAATCCGACAATCAGCTTCATATAGTGATCCTGTGGGATATTCAGCATTTCTTTAGCTTTTGGCGCAAGCTCCTGCAATACCTCTGCTGGATAACTCATAATCACTGTTCCCAGACCAAAGGCATTGGCAAGCAGTTCAAAATATGCGGTCGCAAGATTACAGTTTACCTTAGAATCCTCCGCCCATTTTCCGGCACATTTTTCGTGTGCGATAAAAAGGTGGGGAGTGCCGCAAAACAGTAGATCATCTTTTCGCACGGTTTTTTCCGACTGTTTCATTTTACTATAATAGAAATCACTAAAGCTGTTTGTATAAATATGTTTCTTTGCATCTGATTCCATTTTGGAATAGGCAAGTTTCCAAATTTCTTTTACCCAGTCTTTATCGTCAATAACGATATATTCTACATTGTAGGAATTGCCTCCTGTCGGAGCAGCCGACATTGTATTTAATATCCTGCTTATGATCTGCGGATCAACATTTTTATCCAAGTATCTTCGGCAGGAACGGCGGTTTACAATAAGCTGCTCCATATAAGTTCCCATTTCAGGTGGCGGTGGCAACAGAAATCCTTCGCTTTTTTATCAAAAGTAAAAATTGCTCCCTATGGGCATACGGCAAGACAATGCTGGCATTTCCAACACCCCCGCCACCCAAAACGTTCAAATTCTTTCATTTCCGGGTATCCGTCTTTCCCAAAGGCAAGCGCCATACCGGAATAGGTGTTGATACATTTTCCGCATTTCGTGCATTTGGTTTTATCTAATACAAAATGTGTTTTTTCCTCTGCGCCCATACTACCCCTCTTTCTGAACTACAACTCATTTCTATTTCGCTTTGTCCTCACTTTGCGTCTTAGCTACTTGTTTCGCCAGAAGCACCACTGAATTCACAGGAGGATAACTGTTCTTCCGACAGATCACAGGTGCGGCGCTCCTTTTTTACAAGTTCTTTCACAAATTCCATTGCGGGACTGCGACGCAGATCTTCCGGCTTTGCAAACTGCTCAATTTTACCGTTGTTCATAACAAGTACCTTTGTACCAAGCTTCAGTGCTTCAGAAATGTCGTGGGTAACGAACAATACGGTAATGCCAGTTTGCTCGTGAATCCGTTTCATTTCTGTCTGAAGCTGTCCTCGTGTAATCTCATCTACCGCACCGAACGGCTCATCCATCAGCAGAATATCAGGTGAAGTC
>CALWZD010000009.1 GCA_944385945.1 uncultured Anaerofilum sp.
CGGGTGAAGCAAGAGGATTTTTAAAAACTTGCTGAAAGATACTTCCAGCGATGCCCAGAGAAAACCCCGCCAGCAGTGCCATGAAAGTGCGTGGGAGTCGCAACGTGAAAAAGATGCGGGTTTGCATTTCATCTTTAAAAATCAGGCTCCATTCCAGCGGATATTTTCCCACAGTGAAGGAAACAGCAACAGCAGCCCCAATCAAAATCAGGGCTGCTGCAAAGTGAAAATAGCGTCGTTTGCTCTGCAAAAAACTCATCCGTTCACCAACATATCCGCAGTGGGCTCAAATCCATAAAAAGTCTGGTAGAACTCTACTGCATCTGCGAGTAACTGCTCCGAAGTGTAAACGTCACTGTGAAGGGTGTTTGCCATCCACAGGCTGCCTACGATAGCACCGGGAACAGGGGAATCCCAAGCTTCAATTTGAGAAGGCATTGCGTAAACAGCACCATTTTGTACAGCGGTCAGGCTGGAAAGCTGTGCATCAGCCAGCAGATCCTCTTTGGTGTAATCTGCCTCGGGTGCAATCACGATGACGTCGGGATTCCAAGCCAAGAGCTGCTCGTAGGAAACTTCACTCCAATAGGTATCTTCCAATTCAGCAGCAACGTTGATGCCACCGCCCAGTTCGATAAAGGTGTTTTGATACATATTTGCACCGGCAGTGTTCAAATAGCTGCTGTTTCCAGCCAGATATACCGAAGGTTTCTCACTGTCTGCAAATGTGGAGGTCAAAAACTCCTGCTTTTCGGTGGTATAGTCGATCAAAGCTTGTGCCTGTTCAACGGCACCGGTAGCGGCACCCAGCATGGTCAATGTTTCAAAAAGCTCCTCGGTACTTTCGGGAGAAACAACGATACTGGTAATGCCCAACTGTTCCAAATCGGCAGCACTGTCTTTCAACTTCAAAGGAAGTACGACTAAATCAGGCTCCAGAGCTGCACAGCCCTCCAAATCAAATTCTTTTGCGGTTCCAACGCTGGGCAAACTAAGCAGTTGTTCGGCAGACAAGCTGTAAATCGGGCGAGTATCCGCTTTTGCTTCGATTCCCACCAGTTTGTCTTCTTGTCCCATTGCGATAAGCATAGAGGTGGTGATGTAATACCCGCTTACCAAAGTTTCGGGCTGTTGTTCAATGGTAACTTCACGTCCGGCAGCGTCAGTGACGGTAACAGGGAAAGCGGACTGTTGTGTTTGGCTGGAAGAAGTTTCTTCACTCGAACTGCTGCTTTCGGTCGTTGTGGATTCACTGGAA
This sequence comes from uncultured Anaerofilum sp., assembly GCA_944385945.1. GTDB lineage: Bacteria > Bacillota > Clostridia > Oscillospirales > Ruminococcaceae > Anaerofilum. The sequence goes on from CALWZD010000009.1 coordinate 1,259, forward strand.
ACTGCCTGTGAAGTGCTGGAACTGGATGCAGCACATCCCCACAGACTGCTAAGGATCACGGTAACGGCAAGCAAAGAAGCTGCTTTTTTCAACATGGATTCATCCTCCCAAAACGTTATTTTTTCCGAAATATAACGATAGCATTTATCACGGATTTTGTCAATAGATTTTGTCGAATCCATCAAAAAAGAGGGGGGCTTTTGGTAAAACTGTCCACAATGGCAATCAGCATAGATGAATCAAATTTTATTTATAAAAAAATCCAAGTATAGTGTAGAATGATACACTTGACAGAGAATAAAAACAGGCGTATACTAACTGTAACAACGCAAATAGTACAGTTGGTACACCGTAGAAATGAAAGGAGGGTCGCAATGCTTTCGATTGATCTTCGGGATGCCCGCCCCATTTATGAACAGATAGCAGATGGCATCGAACAAATGGCAATGCATGGGATCTATCAGCCCGACGAACAGCTACCAAGTGTGCGTCAGCTTGCAATGGAACTGTCCATCAATCCCAATACCATTCAACGTGCCTACGCAGAACTGGAACATCGAAAGGTCACCTATTCGGTAAAAGGAAAGGGAAGCTTTATTTCAAAAGATTGCCAGCAACTTCGCATACGAAAGCTGTCAGAAATCAAAAAACAACTGCGCAATGTTGCAGAGCAAGCCGTAGAATTGGGGGCAAGCCGACAGCAGTTGATAGAATGGATACAGGAAAAGGGGGAGTAGAAATGATCGAAGCAAAAAATCTTACCAAAAGTTTTGGTGCGCTTTGTGCGGTAGACCATGTAAATGCCACCATTCAGGAAGGCTCTGTTTTTGGTCTGATCGGCTCGAACGGCGCAGGAAAATCGACCTTTCTTCGGCTATTGAGTGGCATTTTGCAGCCGGACGAAGGAAAAATCCAGATTCAGGGAAAGGACATCTATGAAAATACAGAGATAAAAAGTCGATGCTTTTATATTTCGGATGAACAATACTTTTTCCCGGGAATTACACCGCTGGAATTGCAGCGATATTATGCGATATTTTACCCCCAATTCGATACCGAACGATACAAAAAGCTGATGAAAGCATTCGGATTGGAAGAAAACAGAAAAATACGAACCTTTTCCAAGGGAATGAAAAAGCAGATTTCGGTCATTATGGGGCTTTGCGCAGGGGCGGAATATCTCTTTTGCGACGAAACCTTTGACGGGCTGGATCCTGTGGCACGGCAAGCTGTGAAATCGCTGTTTGCACAGGATATGGAGGAACGAGGCATTACCCCTGTTATCGCAAGCCATAACCTGCGAGAGCTGGAAGATATTTGCGACCATATCGGTTTGCTGCATCGAGGCGGAATCTTGTTATCCAAAGATTTGGACAGTATGAAACTAGGTATCCACAAAGTGCAAGTTGTATGGGAGCCGGAAAGCTGTGTAGAAGAAAACCTTCCGCTGGAAATATTACACAAGGAGCATCGAGGTTCTCTTTGTACGATGACTGTGCGTGGAACACGAGAGCAGGTGCAGGCAGCTGTGACAGCGACACAGCCTGTATTTTTTGAAATGTTGCCACTGTCACTGGAGGAAATTTTTATTTATGAAACGGAGGTAGTGGGATATGACATCAAGTCGCTTCTTTTTTAAGTTCCAAAAAGAGATGCTGCAACGCTATTTGGTGCTGCTTCTGCTTTCGGGTATTGGCTTTTTTCTCTGTCTGCCGTTGGCTGTTATCATAGTGATGCAATCTTCTTCAGGCAGTCGAGAACTTTTGATTTATTTAGGGCTTCAAGTCATTGCAGGCAATGGATTTGTAAATCTGGGCATTTTTGGAATGGCGACCTTTGCAGGCATTTTGATTTTTGGCTATCTGCACCATCGCAAACAAGTCGATTTCTTCCATTCTTTGCCCATCGAGCGCACGAAACTGTTTGGACAGTTGTACCTTACGGGGATATTGGCAGTGTTGCCGCTGTATCTGGTGATGCATCTTCTTGCTGCGGCGATCGTTCGCTTGGTCGGCACCGTGCCGGATTTTAATTTTTTCACTCTGTTAATGGGGATACTCAACAACATTGCTTTCTTTTTACTGTTTTACAGTATGGCAGTATTGGCGTGTGTCATTACAGGCAATCGTTTTATTGCACTGGTGATGTGTGGTATTTTTCATGTTATCCTTCCAGGTACGGCTGCACTGTTGAATACTTTGTGTTCAAGATGGTTTGGCACATATGCAGGCATTCGTTGGTTAGAGGATTTTATCTCGAATACCTTCCCGCTGGAGCAGTATTTTTCGGTATCTGCGGTAGCGGTAGGGCAGTATAGCAATATTTACGTCTTACAAAATGCCATTGTTGCGCTGATAGTGAGTGTTGTGCTGACAGGCTGTGCAGCACTGCTGTATAAAATACGAAAAAGTGAGATGGCGTCCAGTGCTTTGGCATTTGAATGGATGAAATTACCGATCAAATGTTATCTTGTGGTCGTAAGCGGATATACATTTATGCAGATCTTGGTTTTGTTTGGAAATTCCGGTTGGACATATCCCGGGATCGTGATCGGTGTCGTTTTGAGCCATCTGGTTTTGGAGGCAGTGTTCCATTTTGATGTTCGCAGCATTTTCAGCCATTGGAAAACCATGATTGCGCTTACTGCACTGTGCTTTGGCTTTTATGCAATTATGGATGCGGATATAATCGGCTACGATGAAAAAGTGCCGTTGCAGGAGCGGATACAAGCCGTTTCGGTAAGCAGCTATTATAAAGGAACCAATAAATCGAGCAATGAAAGCTATCTGGATTTGGGTTCCGAAAATATCATCGAGCCGGAAAATATCGGCACCATATTAAAAATGGCACAGTATGCAGTGGATAATCTCGAAACGACAGATACAGCTGAAACGGTTCATCTAAATGTGACATACCAGCTGACCAACGGAAGTGAAATGCGTAGACACTACACAGTACCCGCAACACAAGAATATAACGGTTTGTTGGATACACTGCGTTTTAGCAAGGAGTATCTGGAGAAAAAGCAACAATCTCCCCACTCGATTGATTTGCAAAACGAAGAAAGTATCGAAATTTTGGTGACCGATTATACACAGACCAACTATGCAAAAATCAACGATACAAAAACGGCGAAAGAGATTTTTGCAGCGTTGCAGCAAGAATCTTTGGAATGGACAAAGCAGCAGGCAGAAACAGAATTGCCGGTGCTTTATCTGGAGCTGAACTACGGTTTAGACCCCGAAACCGTTGAAAGTTCTAAAATGTATTATTTCCATGAACAGTATCCCATCTATGCCGGCTATACACAAAC
>CALWZD010000010.1 GCA_944385945.1 uncultured Anaerofilum sp.
CACAGCGAATGCCATGCCGCAGCCGTACGTTCCACATATTATTCGCATGGTATTATATAACAGCTTAGACAAAATTACAAAGGAAAGTTATAATATAGAAAAAACGTTAGAGAAAAGAAAGAAAAAAAAAAATGCGTTTGGAATTTTGCGTAACAAAAACCGAGGAAGGGATGCGTCTGTCTGCTTTTTTGCGCAGACGACAGGTGTCGGCAGGATTGCTCAAACAGGTAAAGTATAGTCAAGTCGGAATACTGGTGGATGGTGTACGTACGAATACTAACCAGCTTGTGAGCGAGGGGCAAAAGGTAGAATTTTTTTTGGAAAATGAACCAAGCGATCTTCTTCCGCAGCCGATGGTGCTGGATATTCGGCAACAGACCGAACATTTTGCCCTTATCAATAAACCGGCAGGCATGGTCGTACATCCCACTTTGAACCATGCGTCCGGTACGCTGGCGAATGGGTGGATCGCTTATTTGGCAGCAAAAGGGCAAACAGGGGTGTTTCGTCCTGTCAACCGCATCGACCGTGATACATCTGGGCTTGTGCTATGTGCAAAAAATAGTTGCGCAGCCCCGATTTTGGCGCAGGGGGTTGATAAAATCTATCTGGCGGTGGTCAGCGGAGAAATGCCTGTAAAAAAGGGGGTCGTAGATCTTCCCATCGCTCGGTGTGCGGATTCCGTTATCAAGCGAGAGGTGGCAGAAAACGGTCAGCCGAGCGTCACGGAATATGAAGTGTTGGCGGTCGGCAACGGATACAGTGCTTTGCGGCTGCATCTGGTCACGGGGCGCACCCATCAAATACGTGTGCATATGGCGGCATTGGGGTACCCGTTGGCAGGGGATTGGTTGTATGGCTGCAAACCTGACCCCTACATCCACCGACAGGCACTCCACTGTTTTGCAATGTGTGTTCCTAGCATTGTAAATAAAGGGAAAAAATGGATTTTTGTCCCCCCTCCAGAGGATATGCAACAGCTATATAGAGTGATCGTAGGCGAAAATTCCGTGAAAAAGGTGTAAAAAATGTAAAGGTTTTTTGGCAAAACGGTCAAACAAGGTGCAAACACTTGCGAAAAATTCGAAAAATGCTATAATATTATACGATACGCATGGCAATCATGCGGGTCAAAATTTGTCTATGCCTCTTTTTCGGCAGAAATACGAAAGGAGATGGGACGATGCCTTTAGATATGGAGGATAAAGAAAAAACAGAAGATCCTACACAAGGCAGTCACCCTTCCCGCTTTTCGGGGAAACGGAGCCAGCTAAAAAGCGAGGCTGGTCGTTTGTGGCAGACCGCTTTGGCGCATCTGGAGATCTGGACGCACAAAAAGCGCAAGCGGTTTTCGCAGACATATGCAAGTTACTTGATCGGACAGTATTTATACGAAGTGGGTTTTCGGGCGGAATACGACGTTGTTCGAATCTGGCGCACGACAAAATCCGCTGCACAAATGCTGTTTCATGCTGCTGCGTGGGCAGGAATGCGCCTTGCAAAGCAGTGTAAACGGGTTTTATTGGAGTTGGGCGAGGACATTGCCGGGCCCATCGTCGGTGTGTTTAAAGGCTTCAAAGGTTTGCGACACACGGCAAAAAGTAAATATCAGGAAGAAGGTGCCACCACAGCAGCAAAGCATAGTGCTGTATATCTCGGCACCGGACTTCTAAAGTATCTTCGTGTTTTAGGCAGAGCGGCAAGTTATGCTTTGCCGGTCGCAGGCTTGTTTTTGTTTGTGAGTGTCGTTCAGGAAAAAATGAGCGAAACCTATGCGCTTGCGGTAGAGTGTAACGGGCAGGTCGTAGGATACGTTGAGGATGAATTGGTGTTCGACGAAGCAAAGGATAAGGTGAAAAGCCGTATCGTTTTGGCGCAAGACCAGCAATGGGACGTCGACCCCACCTTTACTTTGGCAACTGCACAGGAAGTGATGGACGTGAACGCCACGGCGGATGCGATCTTGATGGCATCTTCCGACCAGATCCAGGAAGCCACCGGTCTTGAAGTGGACGGTCAGTTGGTCGCTATCACTGACGGTACACAGCAGTTGCAGGATTATTTGGCACAGCGCAAAGCGGAATACGAAGACCCCAACAACCCCAATTTGCGGGTAGAATTTGTTCAATCCGTGCAAACGGTAGATGGTCTGTATGCTTCCGAAACTGTTCAGGATGTTTCACAGGTCATCGAAATGCTGTCTGGCTTGAAGGAACAGCAGCAGGATTATGCAATTCAGGCGGGCGATTCGCTCACGTTGGTGGCATCTCGCTTTGACCTGACCAGCGCACAGCTGAAAGAGTTGAATCCGAAGCTGAATGATTCCAGTTATAACTGGCCCATCGGTGACACTCTGGTCGTTCACCAAGAAGTTCCTTATTTGCAGATCAAAACCATCGAAACGGTCACGACCGAAGAAGTCATCGAATTCACTACTACCAAGCAGGATGACAATGAGTTGGCATACGGAAAGACCGTTACTGATCAAGAAGGACAGGATGGTTTGGATCAAGTTACCTACGAATATATCCGTGTGAATGGAATATTGACCGAAGTGACAGAGATCTCACGTGTTTGCTTAAAAGAGCCTGTTACCGAGATTATCCGCCGTGGAACCAAGATGCCCGAAGGATCGGAGTCGTCCACAGCTGTCTTTGGCACAGGCACGTTGTTGTGGCCTGTACCGGGGTACACGTCGGTAACTCGTTGGATGAGTTCCGGACATAAAGGTGCTGACTTGGCTGCTCCGTATGGAACTCCGATTTTGGCTGCCGATTCGGGCGTGGTAATCAAAGCAGGTTGGAATGCCGCAGGCAGTGGTTATGGATACAGTATCGTGATCCAGCACAGCCCGGGTAACACAACTTTGTATGCACACTGTAGCTCGCTTGCCGTATCGGTAGGACAATCGGTAAGCAAAGGGCAGGTCATCGGTTACGTGGGCAGCACAGGCTGGTCGACCGGTAACCACCTGCATTTTGAGATTTATAAAAATGGTACGCTTGTAAGCGCACGAAATTATTTCCCCAACAAATAAAAGCAACGCTTTGAAAATTGCTTTTGCGGGCGCAGAAAGTCGGGTCATGCCAAAAAGATGACCCGATTTTCTTGTGTAAGGGGCTTTTTTCAAAGAATAAAGCAAACTTTTTTGGAAATAATCAAATTGTTACTTTTATTTCTTGGTGTTTCGTTGTATAATAGGCGTTGGGTTAGCAAAAGCGTTGCCGTTTACGGTGATGGTTTGCTGTACAAAAAGAGTTTATACGGGAAATGCCCGAACCAGATAAACACCTGTTCGAAGGGAAGTATTGTATTTTGGAAAAATTTATTATTACCGGCGGAAAGCCGCTTATGGGTGAAGTTACGATCGGCGGTGCCAAAAATGCTGCTGTTGCTATCCTGCCAGCTACCTTATTGGCAGGCGGAAAGTGTGTGCTGGAAAATTTGCCGAACATCAGTGATGTTGCTGCTTCGGTAGAGATTTTACGTGCAATGGGCGCACAGGTGAAGATGCTGAACAAGCACACATTGGAAATCGACACCACACATATTATGGGTACCGAAGTACCGAATGAAATGAGCCGACAGATGCGTGCAAGCTACTATTTTCTGGGTGCTTTACTTGGCAGATTCGGTACAGCATCGGTGGCAATGCCCGGTGGATGCAATCTGGGTCCCCGTCCCATCGACCAACACCTGAAGGCATTTACTGCTTTGGGCGCAGAAGATTCGGTTCGTGCAGGTATGATCCATGTGGAGTCGGACAATCTGCAGGGATGTCATGTGTTTTTTGATACCGTATCGGTGGGTGCGACCATCAACGCAATGTTGGCAGCGGTTATGGCACATGGAACGACCATACTGGAAAACGTTGCAAAAGAACCGCATATCGTGGATGTTGCCAACTTTTTGAATACGATGGGTGCCGATGTACGTGGTGCGGGCACCGATGTCATCAAGATTCGTGGCGTCGAAAAGATGCATGGATGCAATTATTCCATCATCCCCGACCAAATCGAGGCAGGAAGCTATATGGTAGCTGCTGCGATGACCGGAGGGAATGTCTTGATTAAAAACGTGATTCCCAAGCATCTCGAGCCGATCACAGCTAAACTGGAGCGTGCAGGTGTTCTGGTGGAAGAATACGATGATGCAGTGCGTGTCTGCCGTACCGGAAAACTGGAGTCGCTGAATATCAAGACGATGCCGCATCCGGGCTTCCCGACCGATATGCAGCCTCTGATGAGTGTGCTGATGACCATTGCACAGGGTACTAGCATCGTGACAGAAGGAATTTGGGAAAACCGTTTCCGCTTTGCCGATGAACTCTTGCGTATGGGGGCAAACATTCAGGTAGACGGTCGTGTGGCAGTTATCGAAGGGGTTCCCGAATTGCAGGCAGCCCCTGTACGGGCGAGTGACCTTCGAGCAGGTGCAGCTTTGGTGGTTGCGGCTTTGGCAGCCAACGGCACCAGCGAGATCGAGGAGATCGCACATATCGAGCGTGGATATGAGGGCATTGTAGAAAAACTGCAGGGCTTGGGTGCGGATATTCGTCGCATTTCGATTCCTGAGCAAACATTGCGTCAGGCACTTTAAAACCATAAAGAAAGGGCAGGGGTGGGTAGCTCCTGCCCTTTGTTGAACGAAAGGATAACGATGGCACGTTTTACAACACTTTACTCCGGTTCTTCCGGCAATAGTGCGGTGATCGAAGAAGACGGAAAATATTTGCTGATTGATATGGGGAAAAGCTGTAAGATGACAACAAAGTCGCTTGAGCAGCTTGGACTTTCACCAGAACAGATGCAGGGGATTTTGGTGACCCATGAACATATCGACCATGTAAGTGGTTTAAAAGTATTTTTAAAGAAAAATCCGGTTGCCGTGTATAGCAGTGCGGTCACATTGGACTTTTTGACGGTCAAAGAACAAGTGCCGGCTGGCGCAGCACTGCACGAGATAGGCAAGACGCAGCAAGAAGTGGGAGGATTTGGCGTCACAGCTTTTTCTACAAGTCATGATGCGATTGATTGCCAAGGATACCGGATCGTGACCCCAAAGGGCAGAACATTTTGTATGGCTACCGATTTAGGGTATTTGAGCGACGAAGTACATACGGCGGTCGCAAAAGCCGATTTGGTGGCACTGGAATCGAATTACGACCCCATGATGTTGCGTACGGGGAGTTATCCCTATGCGCTGAAAGCACGCATCGCAGGCAGTCGTGGGCATCTGTCAAACCCCGAGTGTGCCGAAAAAATTTTGGAGCTTGCACAGCAGGGCTGCGAACAGTTTTGCTTGT
>CALWZD010000011.1 GCA_944385945.1 uncultured Anaerofilum sp.
TTTTCTGCAAAATATGGCTTTACTGGTTTGGGGTTCCGGAAGCAAAAGCTTTCCGTCGGTAGTTTCTTTCCCAAAAATCCAAATTGGTACGCTTTCGATCAGTGGCGAAACGACAGTTACCATTCTGGTTGCAGCACTGGTTATGGTTGGGCTTACCACATTCATCAACAAAACTAAAATGGGTCGTGCAATGCAGGCGGTTGCCGAGGATAAGGGCGCAGCACAGCTGATGGGAATCAATGTGGATGTTACGATTTCCATTACCTTTGCAATCGGTTCTGCGTTAGCAGCAATTGCAGGCGCACTATGGTGTTCGGCATATCCCCTATTGATGCCTACCGTCGGCACGATGCCTGGTATCAAAGCCTTTGTAGCAGCGGTCTTTGGCGGTATCGGTTCGATTCCCGGCGCAATGGTTGGTGGAATTTTGCTTGGCATCATCGAAAGCTTGAGTAAAGCGTACATTTCTACACAGTTGTCCGATGCGGTGGTATTTAGCGTGTTGATTATTGTACTTCTGGTAAAACCGACCGGATTGTTGGGCAAAAAGATCCACGAAAAAGTGTGAGGTGGAGAAGATGAAAAAACTGTGCGACCGTTTTACCGGTTTGAACAAAAATACAAAACGTGATTTAGCCAATTATCTGATTGTGGTAGTTGCATTTGTCATCATGCAGATTGCAGTAAGCGGTGGATTTCTCAGCAATTCGCTACAAGGTTTGCTGGTACCTATTTGTGCATATGTTGTTATGGCAATTTCGCTTACACTGATTGTCGGAATCCTCGGTGAACTTAGTTTGGGTCATGGTGCCTTTATGAGCATCGGTGCGTTTTCCGGTGTGCTGTGTACCATTGCTACCGAGCAGTCCATTCCGTCCGATGGGATGAGGCTATTCTTGGGATTTGTTGTAGGAACAGTGATGGCAGCACTGCTGGGGCTGTTGATTGGGATTCCGGTTTTGCGTTTGAAAGGCGATTACCTTGCAATCGTTACTCTGGCGTTCGGCGAGATTGTAAAAAATGTGATGAACGTTTTATACGTTGGTATGGATGCAAATGGGATTCGTGCAGCAATAGACGATGAAGCAAAACTGAATCTGGCGGAGGATGGTCAGGTGATTATCAGCGGTGCGATGGGTGTTGCATCAGGAAGAAAAATCGCCACATTTGCAATCGGCATCGTTTTGATTTTGGTTTCCCTGTTTGTGGTACAAAATTTGGTGCGAAGCCGCACTGGACGTGCCATCATGGCGATTCGTGACAACCGTATTGCAGCCCAAGCGATGGGACTGAACGTGACCAAATATAAGCTGATTGCATTTACCATCAGTGCTGCTTTGGCAGGTGCAGCGGGTGTTTTGTACGGACATAACTATTCGGCATTTCAGGCAAGCAAATTCGACTACAATATGTCGATTCAAATTTTGCTGTTCGTCGTACTGGGCGGTATGAGCAGTTTCCGTGGTGCGATGATTTCGGCTACTATCTTGACCATTTTGCCGGAGATGCTGCGGGGCATGAAAGACTATCGAATGTTGATTTATGCCGTTGTGCTGATCGTGATCATGATTTTCAACCAAAGCCCCAAGATGATCCAATGGCGAGAAGCAACTTTGCAAAAATTGCCCAAAATCCCATTTTTAAGCAAAGATACCGCAAAAGGAGGCAAATGATATGGCACTTTTGGAAGTAACCAATCTGGGCATTGCCTTTGGCGGATTGCAGGCAGTATCGCAGTTGGATATGAAGATCGAAAAAGGGCATCTGTATGGTTTGATTGGCCCAAACGGAGCAGGAAAAACCACGGTTTTTAATATGCTTACCGGTGTGTACAAGCCCACCGAAGGCGATATTATTTTGGATGGAAAAAACATTACGGGAAAAAGTCCGGAAAAAATCTGTAAAGCCGGAATTGCAAGAACCTTTCAAAATATTCGATTGTTCGATAAATTGACTGTTTTGGACAACGTCAAAGCGGGATTACATAACCAAATCGAATATGGTGCGATTACAGGTGTTTTGCGTCTGCCCAGCTATTTCCGAAAGGAAAAAGCGATGGACGAACGTGCAATGGAGCTTTTAAAAATTTTCCATCTCGAGCAAGAGGCGCACCTGCCGGCGAGCAGCCTACCATACGGAAAGCAGCGAAAGCTGGAAATTGCCCGTGCACTTGCAACCAATCCCAAGTTGTTGTTGTTGGACGAACCGGCAGCCGGAATGAACCCACACGAAACCGAAGAACTGATGGAAACAGTTCGTTTTGTAAAAGAGCATTTTAAAATTGCAATTTTGCTGATTGAACATGATATGAACTTCGTTATGGGAATTTGCGAACATATTACCGTTCTGGATTATGGGCGAGTGATTGCAAGTGGAACAGGTGACCAAGTGCGCAATAATCCAAAGGTCATTGCGGCTTATTTGGGGGGAGATTAAAGATGGCAGAGATGCTTTGTGTAGAAAATCTGCTTGTAAATTATGGAGCAATTAAGGCAGTAAAAGGCATTAGTTTTGAGGTGCATCAGGGAGAGATCGTAACGCTGATCGGTGCCAACGGTGCAGGAAAAACCACCACTCTCCATGCAATTTCTGCTTTGGAACGTGCAGCAGGAGGCAGTATACGTTTTTGTGGCACCGATATTACAAAAATGGAGGCTCACAAAATTATCCGTCTGGGTTTGGCTCAGGTTCCAGAGGGGCGTCGTATTTTTGCAGGGCTTACCGTACAGCAAAATTTGCAGATGGGTGCATACACCCGTGTGGATAGTGCTGCCGAGATTCAAAAGGACTACGACCAGATTTACGAGTGGCTTCCACGCCTAAAGGAACGGCGCAAGCAGCAGGCGGGTACACTGTCCGGTGGTGAGCAGCAGATGTTGGCGATTGGACGTGCGCTGATGAGCAAGCCCAAAATGCTGTTGTTAGACGAGCCGAGCATGGGTCTGTCGCCATTGCTGGTAAAGGAAATCTTTAAAATCATCCAAGAAGTAAACAAAACCGGCGTGACGATACTTTTAGTTGAGCAGAACGCAAAAATGGCACTTGAAATTGCGAACCGTGCATATGTTTTGGAAACGGGTACGATCAAAATGCAAGGCGATGCACAAGAGTTGGCAAATAATATCGAAGTCCGAAAAGCCTATCTGGGTTGTTAAAACGAAAACCGCTTGCATATGCAGGCGGTTTTTTGCTTGCTGTTATGAAAACGAAATCCGATTACTAAAACAGAATTTCCTGTGCTTCAAAAATCCCATTTCAAAGAAAAACTCCCACATTCAAAAATGTGGGAGTTTTGAGGGGTGGGTATATCGAAATATCAGGAGCAAGCTTTGGTAGAATCCGGTACACATTGCAAAATAATTTTTTCAATTTGCTCTGCGCCAATGGAAGTGTCGATACATAAATGGTAGTTGGCAGCTTTTCCCCAAAAACGATGGGTATAATAATGATAATATTCTGCACGTTCACGATCCATTTGCTGGATTTTTTTCAATGCTTCTTTTTCAGAAAGATTTTCGGTTTTCATAATGCGTTGAACACGCTGAGGAATCGGTGCAGATAGGAATATACGCAAACAATTCGTCCGATCACGCAAGACATAGTCGGCACAGTGTCCAACGAATATGCAGCTGTTACGGTCGGCAGCATCCAACACGATTTTACTTTCTGCTTCAAAAATAGTGTCGTTGGGCGCAGATTTCTGCGAATAGGCATACATTTGGGTAGAAAGGTCGTATAAAAGGCTGTTTGTGATACGTTCTTCTCGACGTGCGATGAACTCGGGGCTGTATCCCGTGGAACCGGCTGCCATTTGAATCATCGAACGGTCGTAGAAATCGAAGTTTAGTTTTTTGGCAAGCAGTTCGCCCAAATCGTGTCCACCACTTCCGTACTGACGGTCGATCGTAATGCAAAAATTGCTTTTCAAAGGGGTAGCTGCTTGTGAGGAAGAACTGCCGAACAAAAGAGTGGGGATGAAAGGAAATTTTCGTGCAATCAACCGTGCGATAAAACCAACGAGAATCGCAGCAACGACAGTTCCCTCACGAACACCATCCAACCGACCTGCAAAAATAAAGGAAAGCAATGCGGCGATTAAGGTCATTGATACGTCAAAAATTACTTTTGTAGTGCCAAATTCTGTTTTCCAACGAAAAACGATGGAACGAACAAAGGACTCACCGGGAAGCATGACAACGTCGGCAAGCATCTCCATATAAACGCCAATACCCAAAACCAAGCATCCAATCAGCAAATAAACAAATTGTTGCCAGTATACAGTGGGATGAATGAAGAAAAGAAGTTCCATACAAAGGTCGATAAAATAGCCGAATACAAACGAAACAGGAATCTGTAAAATATGTTCAGGTTTAAAATTTTTGCCTAAAATCATCAGTTGCAAAAAAATCAGCAAAAGACTGAAAAAAACTGTAAATGTACCTAACGTAAATGGAAATTTTAAACTTAAAACATAGGGAATGGATGAAATCGGAGAAGTGCCAAGGGATGCTTTTGTAATAAGGCTTACCCCTAATGAATTGACAAAAAGCCCCACAATAAACACAACATATCGTTTTATTTTTTCTTCCATGTAAAAGCTCCTCACGGTTATAGTATATCTGGCTGCTTTGTATTCTTCCCGCACAAAAGCAGCACACTGTCTTAATATTATCACTTAAAAATAAACATGTCAATATATACATGTATAACTATAAAAAAGCGTTTTTTACTGGAAAAAGGCTTGAAAATATGGTACACTTATGGCATTCGCACAGCAAACGCAGTGTGAAAGGAAAGAGAGGATGGCACAAAATGGGAAGTTTGCGCTATGCGATTTTAGGAATGTTGAATCGAACCGATTTGACCGGATACGATATGACAAAAGAGTTTGAAACGACTTTATTTGACCTTTGGAGGGCTAAACACAGCCAAATCTATCCCGAATTGAAAAGTTTGACCGAAGCAGGTTTGGTCGATTTCAAAGTAGAAATATCAGGCAATGTTTTGCAAAAAAAGGTGTATTCCATTACCCAAAAAGGCAGAGAAGAATTTCAAAAATGGCTGGAAAATTGCAAGGATATGGCACCAGTACCAAAGGATGCAATGCGATTGCAGCTGTTTTTTTCAGATTGCCTAACACCCGAAAAACGCCACCGGCTTTTGATGTATCA
>CALWZD010000012.1 GCA_944385945.1 uncultured Anaerofilum sp.
GGTGGCACTTCAAGCGGTCCTTCATCCTGTCGTCCACGTTGAAGAACTTCGCGGCCATGACGTCCATCTTGTTGACGAACGCCATACGCTGACCGTGGTAATCGTTGGCCTGATGCCAAACGGTCTCAGACTGGGGCTCAACGCCACCCTTTGCGCACAGAACGGTTACGGAACCGTCCAGAACACGCAGGGAACGCTCTACCTCAACGGTAAAGTCAACGTGACCCGGAGTGTCGATGATATTGATACGGTGTCTGTTCTTCTTGGCAAGTGCAGGATTGCCCTGGTAATCGGTATGGCTCCAGTAACAGGTGGTAGCAGCGGAAGTGATAGTGATACCACGCTCCTGCTCCTGCTCCATCCAGTCCATGGTAGCGCCGCCATCATGAGTTTCGCCCATCTTATGGTTAACACCAGTATAGAACAGGATACGCTCGGTGGTGGTGGTTTTACCAGCGTCAATGTGCGCCATAATGCCGATGTTTCTGGTCATCTGCAGAGAAACGTCTCTTGGCATACGGTACCTCCTAAATTAAGACACGAAATCAATAACGATAGTGAGCAAACGCCTTGTTTGCCTCAGCCATCTTGTGAGTATCCTCACGCTTCTTCACCGCATTACCCTGGTTGTTGCATGCATCCATGATCTCAGCAGCCAGACGCTCACGCATGGTGCGCTCGCTACGATTGCGGGAATAGGTAGTCAGCCAACGCAGACCCAGAGTTTCACGACGCTCGGGGCGAACCTCCATGGGAACCTGGTAGGTGGAACCGCCTACACGGCGAGCCTTAACCTCCAACAGGGGCATGATGTTCTCCAGAGCTTGCTCAAACATCTCCAGGGGATCGTTGCCGGACTTCTCCTTTACGATTTCGAATGCGTCGTAAACGATCTTCTGGGCTACACCCTTCTTACCGTCATACATTATGCTGTTGATCAGACGAGTGACCATCTTGCTGTTGTAAACAGGATCGGCCAAAACGTCACGTTTTGCGATATTACCTCTTCTAGGCATCTCTCTTCCCTCCTTCACAGAATGATATCATTGGTACTCGAAAGTAATGAACTCCCGTTGTGCCAAACGAGGCCTATATATAAAGCCTTTTTGGCGGGGTAATCACTTAATTACTTCTTAGCACCGGCCTTGGGACGCTTAGCACCGTACTTCGAACGGGCTTGGTTACGGTTAGCAACACCCTGCGTATCCAGAGTACCACGGATAATGTGGTAACGAACACCGGGAAGGTCCTTAACACGTCCGCCACGGATCAGTACAACGCTGTGCTCCTGCAGGTTATGGCCGATACCGGGAATGTAAGAAGTTACCTCGATACCATTCGTGAGCTTAACACGGGCTACCTTACGCAGAGCAGAGTTAGGCTTTTTGGGGGTCATGGTACGTACAGCGGTGCAAACACCACGCTTTTGGGGGCTGTTCATGTTGCTGTAGCTTTTGTCCAGAGAGTTGTAGCTCTTCTGCAGTGCAGGAGCAGTGCTCTTCTTTACCAATACCTCACGGCCTTTGCGTACGAGCTGGTTGAATGTAGGCATGATCTTCCTCCTTTCCTAAATGATAAAATTCTGTTGCGCACCCGGCACAACGCTTATATTGTACACGTATTTTTTGTAGATGTCAACAGGAAATTTCTAAAATTTTCAGAAAAATCCCCAACTTTTTTGCAGCCAAGCAGGGTTTTTCAATTTGCTATGAAAATTTTTCCACCTTTTTTCCTTTTATTCAGAATGGTTGCCTAAAATATGTTCTTTGCAGTATTTTTTATACAAAAAAATTCAAAAAAATTTTTTGTCTTTTTTATTTGCTTTTGCACGGCTTTGAATTATAATAATATTTGTATATAAATAGAGGTTGCTATCTACGATTGACTTTTCAGGAAGGAGTTTTCCATGAAGTATCCTGTTTCTTCCGACCGCATTCTATTGCACCGGCATTTTCGTGCGCTTTTGTGTTCCAGCCAAATCGCACAAAGTCATCAACACGTCCAGCATGGCAGCACCAGCTGTCTTTCCCATAGCGTCGCTGTGGCATGGTACAGTCTTCGCCTTGCACGATTTTTGCGATTGAATGTATCGGAGAGCGAACTGTTGCGTGGTGCATTGCTGCATGATTACTTTTTGTATGATTGGCATCTTCCGCACGGTTTTCGTTTCCACGGTTTTCGTCATCCATTTATTGCACTGGAAAACGCTAAGCAGTGCTGTACTCTTTCCAAAAAAGAAGAAAACATCATCCAGCGGCATATGTTTCCTCTTGTTCCCCTTCCCCCGCTTTGTCGTGAGGCCGTTTTGGTCTGCACCGTAGATAAAGTTTGCAGTTTGTTCGAAACCTTTCACGGCGAATACCGCAATTTGCGCTGGATCGACACATTGATAAAAAAAGGTGGCTAAATGGCAAGAAAAAACAGCGATCGACCTTCGGGTTGGAAATTATTCAAAAACAATCTCTCTTTTCTTCTGGTACTAAGTTGGGCTGCTGTGATTGCAGTGATCGCAATTTCTGCCCTGCTTTACTGGAGGGCTGTTTTATAGAGAGAAATATGAGGAGGAATGATCTGTGGAATATCGTGTACATCAAAAAACCGGCAAAGCCGTTTCGCTTTTAGGCTTAGGCTGTATGCGGCTGCCAAAAATCGACCCTGCGAAAGATGCGATCGACATCGACGCAGCCTATGCCGAGATCGACGCAGCCTATCAGGGCGGTATCACTTATTTTGACACTGCATGGCCTTATCACGGCGGACAAAGCGAGAACGTGATCGGTGCTGCACTGAAAAAGTACCCAAGGGAAAGCTTTTTCCTTGCCGACAAGATGCCCGGCTGGGCTTTGGAAACGCCTGAAGATTGCGAAAAGATCTTTTCCAAACAGTTGGAAAAATGTCAAGTCGAGTATTTCGATTTTTATTTGCTCCATGCGGTACAGACTTCCAACTGGGAAAAATT
>CALWZD010000013.1 GCA_944385945.1 uncultured Anaerofilum sp.
GTCTTTCAGCTGTGCGCCTTTTTTCAGATTATCACCGACCACTGCTGCAACACATTGTGCCTCGTCACGCTCGGTTTCTGCTTCGTGGTGGTGAAGCTTTTCGCCTTTCGTGTTCTGTGTCCAAAGAGTTTTTCCCTTACGAACACGGTTTTGTCCAATGACATGGTTTGCTGCCTCCAAAATGTTGACAGTCGAGCGATAGTTCTGCTCCAAACGAATCACCTTTGCGCCAACAAACTGCTGTTCGAAGCTAAGGATATTTTCGATAGTAGCACCACGGAACCGATAAATACTTTGGTCGTCGTCACCTACTACACAAACATTTTGATGGACACACCCCAGCAAATACACCAAACGGAACTGCGCATGGCTGGTATCCTGATATTCGTCCACAAGGATATATTTGAATCGGTCACGGTAGTAGTTGCGGCATTCTTCAAAATTTTCGAGCAAACGCACAGTATAATAAATCAGGTCGTCAAAATCCATTGCACCCGCTGTGCGCAGCCTTTTTTGGTATTCCATGTAAATCTGTGCAATCAAAGCTGCATCCGGTGCACTCGCTTCTTCGATTGCATCTTTTGGGCTGATCATGCAGTCTTTCATCCGTCCGATCGCCCCGATACAGTTGCGAATCGGCAAGGCTTTTTCGTCCACAGAAAGTTGTTTGTACACCTCTTTCATGGCACGTTTTTGGTCGTCGGTGTCATAAATCGTGAAGCTTTTCGGAAAGCCCAGCCGTTCGGCATCCCGACGCAACATCCGCACACACGCCGAATGGAATGTCGATGCGTTGACATCATTGCCCATCGTCGCCCCTAACATTTTGGTTAGACGCTCTTTCAGTTCGCCTGCTGCTTTATTGGTAAAAGTGATGGCAAGGATATTCCAAGGGCGAACGGGATAGTCGCACAGCATTTCGTCCAACTCCGGCGCAAGCGGTTTCCCGTCTATCGCTGCCTGTAATTCTTCGCAATCCTGTTGGGTAGCATTGCGAGGCATCCAATCGCTTTCGTATGCATTGCCGAACTGGATCATATTGGCGATACGGTTTACAAGCACCGTCGTTTTTCCGCTGCCTGCACCTGCCAAAATCAGCAGTGGCCCCTGTGTATGGAAAACCGCTTGCTTCTGCATGGGATTCAAGCGTCCAAACTGCGATTCAATGTATTTTTTACGCAACTCGATAAAGCGTTGGTTCAAGGATTCCATAGCCGTTTTTACTCCCTTTTGTAAAAAGTGCAATACTTAGCTTTTAGTATACCACAAAACCAAAAAAAGAGAAACACCCTGTGCCGTAAAAGCTTCAGGGTGCAAAAAAATTTCAAAAAATCATCGGAACAGATTGATCAGAATGCCAGCCGCTACTGCCGAACCAATCACACCGGCAACGTTGGGACCCATAGCGTGCATCAGCAAAAAGTTTTGCGGATTCGCCTCCTGCCCCACCTTTTGCGAAACTCGTGCAGCCATCGGCACAGCCGACACACCTGCCGAACCGATCAACGGGTTTACCTGTCCATGGGTCAGCCAGCACATCAGCTTGCCCAACAGCACACCGCCCGCCGTACCGATCGAAAAAGCGACCAGCCCCAATAAAATAATCAATCCGCTTTCGACGGTCAGGAAAGTATCGGCACTGGTGGTACATCCGACCGAAAATCCCAGAAAAATCGTGATAATATTCATCAATTCGTTTCCTGCGGTTTTGGTAATACGTTCTACTACGCCCGATTCTTTCATCAAGTTTCCCAACATCAGCATTCCGACCAGTACTGCCGACTCGGGCAAAATCAGGCTGATGACAATGGTACACAGGATAGGAAACACGATTTTCTCGGTTTTTGAAACTGTGCGCAGCTGTTTCATCACGATTTTTCGTTCTTTTTCGGTGGTGAGCAGCTTCATAATTGGGGGTTGAATCACCGGCACCAACGCCATATAACTATACGCAGCAACAGCGATAGAGCCGAGCAGGTGCGGTGCCAACTCTCCTGTAACAAAGATAGCGGTAGGCCCATCAGCACCACCTATAATTGCAATAGCAGCCGCCTCCAAAGCATCAAAGCCCAACACGATCGCACCGGCGTAAGTGAGGAAAATTCCCAGCTGTGCTGCTGCGCCCAACAGCAAGCTTTTGGGGTTGGAGATCAGCGGGCCGAAGTCGGTCATGGTGCCGATCCCCAAAAAGATGAGTGGCGGATAGATGCCCAACTTGACCCCCAAATACAGAAAATCACCCAGCCCGCCATTATTCAAAATTTCTTCCCACATCGGGTGACCTGTGGGTGTGTCGATGAAATACTGCATATGGATGATATTACTGCCCGGCAGGTTCGCAAGCAGCATTCCGAACGCAATGGGCAAAAGCAACAGCGGTTCGAATTTTTTCACGATCGCCAGATAAAACAGCAGGCAAGAAATGAGGATCATTGCCAAATAACCCCAATTTTCCGCCAGCTTTACGAAGCCTGAAGACGCCAAGATGCCTTGTATCGTTTGAAAAAACGCACTCACAGCCTTTCCCCTCCTTTAACGACGAAACGGTGTGGTGAGGGTCGCTCTGCCTGCCTGCGCCCAAGCGTTGACCGGCTGCGACACTGGTTTCGGCTTGCATTCTTTGATGTCACAAATGCGGTAGTTGCCCTCCATCGCAGCCACCGCAGCAGCAATAACAGCTACTATTTCAGGGGCAATTTCCTGCTCTTGTGTCGGGGTTGGCTGCGGTTGTTTTAGAAAGTCTGTTGGCTCTGATTTGGGGGACATTTTGTTTTTATGCTGTTCGATTTTGTCAAACAGCATCCCCTGTGCTTTAATTAAGAGCATGATTAAAACCAAAATCAAAAACACCAAGGTGACACCGGTAAACACCACGATGCCTACCCCAGGCTCTGCTACTGCCACAGCTGCATATCCGTCCATCTTCTCGCCTCCCGACAGTATTTTGCCATATTCTATTTTAATAAGCAAAATACTCTTTTCTCTTTTCTTTCATTATAATCAGGCAGGCACGAACTTTCAATAGGATTCCTGTTTTATCGGTTTCTTTTTCTTATTTTCACACAAAAAAGTGCCTGTGATATTACATAATTCACAGACACTTTCTTTTTTATTCAGCTGCTTCCAGCTTCTTTTTGACTAGAATCGTTTCCATACGGGCATACAAAAGCACAGTGAGAATTGCAACGACGGTACCTTTGACCAGATTAAACGGCACGACTCCAAACACGATATACCCAGTCAAATCGGTAATCGCCGGATTCAACGCCTGACAAGCTGCGATGATAGCATCGTATGGCATATATGCTGCTGCGTAGAACGGCAGCAAAATCGTCCAGTTGGCGATGGCTCCTACGATGGTAATGGCTGCCACTGATGCAACGCAAGCCACGACCACCCCTTTTTTGCTATGCCAAATGCGATAGACCAGCCCACCGGTAAGTGCAAAACTTGCAGTGATGAGAAAATCGGCAAGTTCACCGACCCCTGCCGTTTGGGTACTCAGCAGATGGATGCCAGCTTTCAGCAGTGCGATCACAACGCCTTCCAACGGTCCAAACAAAAAGCTTCCAAGCAAAATCGGCACAGCAGAAATATCCAGTTTTAAAAACGGAGGCATCAGCGGCAACGGCATTTCAAAGAACATCAGCACGGCTGAAATGGCGGTAAGCATTCCCATGGCGGCAAGCTTTCGAACGGAAATTGGTTTGGTTTTCATAAAAAGACCCTCCCTGATTGTAATTGAAGCTGTTTGCATGGTGTCGGCTGCTGCCTTGGCATACAAAAACGCCCTTTTGCACACAAAAAGATGCAAAAGGGCGCAGCAAACCAGGGTTTTGCCGTTTCTTTCATCCGGACTATACCGTCGGCTTTGGAATCTCACCAAATCAGCACAGCGTAAACTGTGGTCGTGGGCTATACCACCGGTGGGGAATCTCACCCCGCCCCGAAACAAGCTTTTCTTCATTATATAGAATTTCGCACAAAAATGCAACTGTTTTTTGTGCTTGCAATTTCGATACAGGTGGTTCATAATGCTAAGTAACGAACCGTTTTTATTTTTACTGAAAGGGACGAAACTTATGTCAATCGACAACAACGACTACACCGCATGGAAAATCACAGACCGCAACACCTGCGAACAGCAAAAGATAAAAAGCGAGCTTTCTCAAAACGGCTCGTCTTTTGGAGCAAATTGCTATATCTCTCCCCTTGCCAACATTTGTTGCTCGACCTTACAACTGGATCAAGACTGCCTGATCATGGCAGACGTTTTGATCCGCACCGCACAGGTAAAAATGGGGCGAAATTCCACCCTCAATCCACAAGTGTATCTGCAAGGTCCGATCGAAATGGGCGACGATGTGCGCATTGGACCAAAGGCCTGTTTGATTGCAGAAAATCACAATCACGCCGACGTACTACGCCCGATTATTCGGCAGGGAAATTCCAGTAAAGGCATCGTTATCGGCAGCGACGTTTGGATCGGTGCCGGTGCGGTCATCACCGACGGTATCACGGTCGGTTCTCATTCTATCATTGCAGCAGGTGCGATCGTCACCAAAGACGTTCCGCCGTATTCCATCGTCGGCGGAAATCCTGCCAAACTTTTGCGCAATCGCATCGAAACCTGTTTCGCCGACCGTATCAAACAATTTTGCAAAACCGTAGAAGAACAAATTGCAGTTGTGGTACAAAGCAGAGTAGTTGCCGGGGTATATGTAGACACTTCCGAAAACCAATCCCCCATACGGGCATGGTGTGATGCGGTCGAGTTGCTTGCCCT
>CALWZD010000014.1 GCA_944385945.1 uncultured Anaerofilum sp.
TCCGTCCGGGCTGGTTCTACCACGAACAGGAAGACAACAAAATTCGCTCGCTGCAATCGCTTTTGGACATTTATTATCGCTCGGTCGGTGGAAATGCTACCTTTTTGCTGAACATTCCCCCCGCCAAAAATGGGCTGTTCCACCCCAACGATGTTGCACGTTTGAAAGAACTGGGCGATTTTTTGGCTTCTGCTTTCCAAACCAATCTGTGCGACACAGCGACTCTTTGCGTCGATCGTGCAGAAGATGGACACGGTATCGAATGTGTCGCTGTTGACAACTACAACGAATATTTCAAAACACCTGACGGCGTGTCGGAATGTTGCATTGAAGCTGTTTGGGACACCGTACAGACAATCAAATATGTTGTTTTGAAAGAAAACATTTTGTGCAGCCAGCGCATCGAATCTTTTTCTATCGAAGCTATGGTCGACGGCGGTTGGAAGTCCGTTTACAACGGAACAGTTGTCGGATACAAAAAAATCGTTCCTTTAGAAAGGGTTTCTACCGACCGTTTGCGCATTGTAATACACGATGCACGTGTTGCACCTACCTTGGCGTTTATTGGTATTTATTAAAAGTATTTTTACTTTTTGTAAATCAGAAAAAGGAGTTGATACAAATGGACAAAAACACCTTTGCGCCCACCCCTCCTATGGGTTGGAACAGCTACGATTACTACGATACGACTGTAAACGAACAACAAGTAAAAGCAAATGCCGACTATATGGCGGCACACTTAAAGAAATTCGGTTGGGAGTACGTTGTTGTAGACATTCAGTGGTATGCTCACGGTGCAGGGTCGATGCGTGACAAATTCCAGTATATTCCCTTTTCGCAGCTGGAAATGGATGATTATTCCCGTTTGATGCCTGATCCTACCCGCTTTCCCTCAGCAGCGAACGGTGCAGGGTTTGCGCCTTTAGCTGCGTACGTACATTCTTTGGGATTAAAATTTGGCATTCATATTATGCGTGGCATCCCACGCATCGCTGCGCATCACCACGCCCCTATTTTCAACTCTACCGCAACGGCTGACCAAGTGGCTGATCCTACCTCGATTTGTGGTTGGAATCCCGATATGTACGGTGTTCGCAACACTCCTGAGGGACAAGCATACTACGACTCTTTGTTGTCCTTGTACGCTTCTTGGGGGGTTGACTTCATTAAATGTGATGACATTTGCAACACCTCTCTCTATCGGGAAAATCAATATTCGGCTGCACACGAGATTGAAATGCTCCACCGTGCTATCCTCAAATGCGGTCGTCCCATCGTATTGAGTTTGTCGCCAGGACCGGCTTTGATTGAAAAGGCATGGCATTATCAGCAAAACGCCAATATGTGGCGCATTACGGATGATTTTTGGGATAACTGGAAACAGCTGGAAGATATGTTCCATCGTTGCGAGTTGTGGCAGAACTCCATTTCTGTGGGCTGCTACCCCGACTGCGATATGCTCGCACTGGGGAAACTCGGAAAGGGATTTTCCAACGAGCATGATACTCATTTCACCTTTGAAGAACAACAAACGATGATGAGTCTGTGGTGTTTGTTCGGTTCGCCACTCATGTTGGGTGCCGAACTGACCTTGCTCGACGAAAAAACGCTTTCGCTGATTACGAATCGGGACATCTTAGAGATGCTTCCCGCTGTATGCAGACCTCGTCAAATTTGCCTGACAAAGAACCACGCTATCTGGGCTGCTTATAATTCCGCAACAAACAAAGCTTATTTTGCACTATTCAATCTCAGCGACAGTGTGTTCGATGTATCGGTTTGCAAATCCGAGCTGCAAGCTGCGCTTGCTTCTGTTGGAATGCAATCTTCCTTGCCCGAACAGATTGCATTGCAAGAGTTATGGAGCACAGAAAAAGCTGATTTCTTGCAGCCAATGTTTACAGCAACTATCCCTGCGCACGGTTGCCGTGTTTATCGTTTTGAGGTATAATCATTCGTATTCTCTCTCCGCCTGCACTGTTCCATCTGGTTATCGGTGCAGGCGGTCATTTTAAGACAGGAGTATTTCTCATATGATATTACTAAAAAATGCGACGGTGTATTCGCCTGCGTTTCTTGGCAAAAAAGATATTCTAATTGCTCAAGGAAAAATCGAAGCGATTGCCGACGACATCTCTCTTTCCCCTTCTCTTTGCACCCAACTGGATTGCAACGGTATGATCGCCACCCCCGGGTTGGTCGACCCTCATGTACACATTACAGGCGGTGGTGGCGAAGGCAGTTTCCACACACAAGTTCCTCCTTTGCAGCTTTCCCAACTTATTCAAGGCGGTATCACCTGTGTTGTTGGGTTGCTTGGAACCGACGGCATCACACGCAGTGTAGAAAACCTTATAGGAAAAACAAAATCTTTGCGGGAAGAAGGAATTTCAGCCTATGCTTGCACCGGCTCATACGGGTATCCTTCTGTAACCATTACGGGTGACGTAAAAAAAGATATTGTATTTGTGCAAGAGATTTTGGGGGCAAAGCTTGCTATTTCCGACCATAGGGCACCGCACGTATCTTTCGAAGAATTTGTACGCCTTGCCAGTGATTGCCGAGTAGCCGGAATGTTAAGCGGAAAATGCGGAATGTTGGTACTGCATTTGGGTGACGATTCGCATGGGCTTGAACTTGTACAGCGGGCAATCCACGACACTGCCATT
>CALWZD010000015.1 GCA_944385945.1 uncultured Anaerofilum sp.
ATACATATTATAATAAAAACAAAAAAATCCGTGAAAAAAACAGCTTATTTTTTTATCGAAAGGTGAAAAGTTGATGGAGAAAAAGCCACTTTCTTGACAAGCAAGAGGGAACGCAATACAATCAAAAAGGAAATCGAAGATGCGTTAAAGGAGAAGATGAATGAAACATACAGCATCCAAACGGGTAGCATGGACAGGAATGCTGTTTGCTCTTTGTATGATTTTAAATTATGTGGAGTCTATGGCAGCCCCCTTGATGCAGTTGGCACCGGGGGTAAAGCTGGGGCTTTCGAATATCGTGGTGATGTATGCTCTCCTGTTTATCAGTAAACGGGAAGCAATGGTTCTGGTAGTGCTAAAAAGTATGTTCGTATTGCTTACCAAGGGAGCGATAACAGCAGCAGTTTCCCTAGGTGGGGGCGTTTTGTCGTTTGTGGTCATGTATTTTTTGCTAAGGGTATGTAAGCCCACCCATTTGATTCTTTCGGTCAGCGGTGCGATCGCCCACAACGTTGGACAGTTGGCGATGGTGAGTGTGCTGCTGGGCAGCAGTTTCGCAATGGCGTATCTGCCGGTGCTGCTTTTATCGGGGTTGATCGTGGGTGCAGCGAACAGTATTTTGCTTGGACTGCTGATAAGCAGAGTGCCTTTTTTTCGCATCCAAACACAGGATAAAGAGAAATAATATATAGGGAACAAATGATAAAAAATTTTTTTTGATAATTTGTATCAAAAAGTGTTGACTTTTAGATTGCCGTGCGCTATAATAATGACAGCGAAAGCGATTAAAGTTTGTTTGAAAACAATTAAAAAATTAAAACAAAATTGGAGGATTGACAACTATGGCTAAATGGGTATGCAGTGTTTGTGGTTATGTTCACGAGGGCGAGACCGCTCCTGAGGCTTGCCCCCTGTGCAAGGCTCCTGCTGATAAATTCAACAAGCAGGAGGAAGGTCGCACCTATGTTACCGAGCACGTTGTAGGTATCGCTAAGGACGCTCCCGCAGAGATCATCGAGGGTCTGCGCCAGAACTTCATGGGCGAGTGCTCCGAGGTTGGTATGTATCTGGCAATGAGCCGTGTAGCTGATCGTGAGGGCTATCCCGAGATCGCAGAGGCTTGGAAGCGTTATGCATTCGAGGAGGCAGAGCACGCTGCTAAATTTGCAGAGCTGCTGGGCGAGGTTGTAACCGATTCCACCCAGAAGAACCTGCAGATGCGTGTAGACGCTGAGAACGGTGCTTGCGCAGGCAAGATGGAGCTGGCAGCGTTGGCTAAGAAGCTGAACCTGGATGCTATCCACGACACTGTACATGAGATGGCTAAGGACGAGGCTCGTCACGGCCGTGGCATGGAAGGTCTGCTGGGCCGCTACTTCAAATAATCCAGCTTTTTGCAGAGTCGGAGTTTCTCCGGCTCTGTTTTTATTTGCAAAAAACGCTCTCGACAAAGAAATTTCTTGACAATCCCAATCAGCTGTGATATAAATGTACTAAACATCGAAAAGCGACGATGGAGAGAGTACGCCAAATACAAACGCTTCAGCGAGCAGGGGATGGTGCAAGCCCTGTGCAAGTAGTGCTTGGCGGAAAATCACTCCTGAGCTGCACACCGAAATGAAAAAAGTAGGCTGTGCCGGTATCCGCCGTTAAACGGAGCGTGTATGTTGGTACACAGCAAATGGGTGGTATAACGAATGCAATGAAAGCCTTCGTCCTGTTTTGCAGGGCAAAGGCTTTTTTCTTTTGCAATCACAAAAACGGGTAAATCCGCATTTTATTTTGTTATCGAAAGGGAGGTATCCTGCAATGTATCAGAAAGTTTCGACCAATCTGAACTTTGTAGAGCGTGAGAAAGATGTAGAAAAATTCTGGAAAGAACGCCACATCTTCGAAAAAAGTATCGAAAACCGCAAGGACGGGGCAACCTATATGTTTTATGATGGCCCCCCCACCGCAAATGGTAAGCCACATATCGGCCACGTAGAAACCCGTGTAATCAAAGACATGATCCCTCGTTACCGTGCAATGAAAGGCTACAAAGTTCCCCGTAAGGCTGGCTGGGATACTCACGGTCTGCCGGTAGAACTGGAAGTAGAAAAGCTGCTGGGTCTGGACGGCAAAGAGCAGATCGAAAAATACGGTCTGGAACCTTTCATCGACAAATGTAAGGAAAGCGTCTGGAAGTACAAAGGAATGTGGGAGGATTTCTCCGGTACGGTTGGCTTCTGGGCAGATATGGACAACCCCTATGTCACCTACGATAACAGCTTTATCGAGTCGGAATGGTGGGCATTGAAGCAGATTTGGGAAAAGGGACTGCTGTACAAAGGCTTCAAAATCGTCCCCTACTGCCCCCGCTGCGGAACCCCGCTGTCCAGCCACGAAGTTGCACAAGGCTACAAGGACGTAAAAGAACGCAGTGCGATTGCTAAGTTCAAGGCTAAAGGCGAAGAAAATGCATATATTCTGGCTTGGACTACCACCCCCTGGACTTTGCCCTCTAACGTTGCTCTGTGCGTAAACCCCGTTGAAACCTATGTAAAGGTAAAAATGAACGAGGACGGCACTGTTTACTATTTGGCAGAGGCTTTGGCAGATAAGGTTCTGGGCGAGGGGAGCTATACCGTTCTGGAGCAGTATGTCGGTAAAGATTTGGAATACAAAGAGTACGAACCCCTGTTCGACTTCGTTTCTCCGAAAGAAAAATGCTGGTACGTCACCTGCGACAGTTATGTTACACTCACCGACGGTACCGGCATCGTACACATCGCTCCTGCGTTCGGTAACGATGACTCGATCGTAGGACGTAACTACGGCTTGCCTTTTGTTCAGTTGGTAGACGCTGCCGGCTGCATGACCAAGGAAACCAAGTGGGAAGGTGTGTTCTGCAAGCAGGCAGACAAGGAAGTTTTGAAAGATTTGGAAAGCCGAGGTCTGCTGTTCAGCGCACCGGTATTCGAGCATAGCTATCCCCACTGCTGGCGTTGCGATACCCCGCTCATCTACTACGCCCGTGACTCCTGGTTCGTAAAAATGACCGCTGTCAAGGATGACCTGATCCGCAACAACAACACTGTAAACTGGGTTCCCGAAAGCTTGGGTAAGGGTCGCTTTGGTGACTGGCTGGAAAATGTACAGGATTGGGGCATCAGCCGTAACCGTTACTGGGGTACTCCGCTGAACATCTGGGAGTGCGAATGTGGTTGCCGTCATTCGATCGGAAGCATTCAGGAATTGAAAGAAATGAGCGACAACTGCCCCGACGACATCGAGCTTCACCGCCCGTATATCGACGCAGTGACCATCAAATGCCCCGATTGTGGCAAGCAAATGCGCCGTGTGCCGGAAGTTATCGACTGCTGGTTCGATTCCGGTTCGATGCCCTTTGCACAGTATCACTATCCGTTTGAGAACAAAGAGCTGTTTGAAGCACAATTCCCAGCCGACTTTATTTCCGAGGCAGTTGACCAGACCCGTGGCTGGTTCTATTCGCTGATGGCAATTTCGACCTTGCTGTTCAACAAGGCTCCGTTCAAGAACGTTATCGTTATGGGCCATGTGCAGGATGAGAATGGTCAGAAAATGTCCAAATCCAAGGGCAATGCCGTTGACCCATTCGATGCACTGCAAACCTACGGTGCCGATGCCATCCGTTGGTATTTCTACACCGCCGGCGCACCGTGGCTGCCCAAACGTTTCTCGGGCAAAGCTGTGCAGGAGGGACAGAGAAAGTTTATGTCCACCTTGTGGAACACCTACGCATTCTTTGTTCTGTATGCAAACATCGACCAGTTCGACCCCAACAACTACACTTTGCAGCCCGAACAACTGAATGTGATGGATCGCTGGGTGCTGTCCAAAATGAACAGTATGGTAAAGCTGGTTGATAAGAATCTGGAAGCATATGCAATCCCCGAAGCAGCCCGTGCATTGCAGGAGTTTGTAGACGAATTGTCCAACTGGTATGTACGCCGCAGCCGTGAGCGTTTCTGGGCAAAGGGAATGGAGCAAGATAAGATCAACGCTTACATGACCTTGTATACCGCCTTGGTCACTACCGCAAAAACCGCTGCACCCATGATTCCGTTCATGGCAGAAAGCATCTACCAAAATCTGGTATGCAGTGTAAGCAAGGATGCTCCCGAAAGCGTTCATCTGTGCGACTTCCCCACAGTGGACGAAACTTTGATCGACACCCAGTTGGAATATGACATGGAGTTGGTTTTGAAGATCGTCGTTATGGGTCGTGCAGCCCGTAATGGTGCAAACCGCAAGAACCGCCAGCCGTTGGCTGAAATGTTTGTAAAAGCAGATGAAGAACTGAGCGACTACTATAAAGAGATCATTGCTGATGAGTTGAACATCAAAAAGGTCACCTTCACCGATGATGTTTCCGCCTTTACTTCGTACAGCTTCAAGCCCCAACTGAAAACGCTCGGCCCCAAGTATGGCAAACAGTTGAACGAGATCCGCACTTTGCTTGCAGAGATCGACGGCAGTGCAGCCAAGAAAGAATTGGACACCACCGGTGTCTTGAAGCTGAATCTCTCCATCGGCGAGATCGAACTGAAAGAGGAAGATCTGCTGATCGAGATGATCGCAAATGCCCGTTACTACTCGCTGGAGGATAACGGCGTGACCGTTGCGATCGACACTTTGCTTACCGATGAACTCATCGAGGAAGGTTTCGTGCGTGAGATCGTAAGCAAGATTCAGACCATGCGCAAAGAGGCAAACTTTAATGTGGAAGACCACATCCGCATTTATGCCGATGGCAATGATAAAATCACCGAACTGCTGGCTCGCAACCAGAGCGCAGTGGCAGGCGATACCCTTGCCGACGAAGTTTGCTGCGGTAAGCTGCAAGGTTATACCAAAGAATGGGATATTAACGGCGAAACCGTTACATTCGGTGTAGAAAAGGTATAATTTCCCATCACTCAAAAACGGACAGACGGTGTCACCGCCTGTCCGTTCTTTTGCAGGAAACAAAAAATAAGGTTGCAAATGCCGTCTATCATTCCAAACAAAAACAGGTACGCTTTGAGTCTGTCCGACAGGGGATACCACACGCATCACAGAGCGCAGTTTGCGCAAAAGATGCTTAGTGGTATCTCCTGCCGAACAGGAGCTGTTCGCTTGCCCTTGAGGCGTGGGACACGCAGTCGTCAAGATTGACGGCTGCAAGAAAAGTTTTCGTCCACCTTTTTCAAA
>CALWZD010000016.1 GCA_944385945.1 uncultured Anaerofilum sp.
ATAAAAATGGGGGATACGGTCGGTATGCCACCCCAAAAAACGGTAAAAAGCCATCGTTTTAGGGCGGATATTATTACAAGCCAGCACCCGAACATTAGCAAGACGTGGCAAAGCCTCCATCAGTTCCAGCCCCACACCGTTTCGACCTTTTTTTGCAAGCCAGATACTCACCCAAGCATCCGGTACAGAAGAACGGTTGCAAAGGATATATCCTGCAACTGCAAGGATCTCATCGCCCTCACACGCCAACACGAATTGCAGTTTGTCACTTGCCTGATAGTAAAATTCAAAAAATTCCGGTCGATTTACTAATGGATGATGGCTTCCCCAGTTCTCGTTTAAAAATCGGATGATTGGCTGTGCATCGCAAAGGGTTGCATGACGAAAGGTTACACAACTGCTCACAGTGCGCTTCCTCCTGTAATGGGAAGTGTAACACCTGTAATAAAGGCTGCCTCATCGCTTACCAAAAATGCCATCGCAGGAACAACATCTTCCACACGGGCATTGCGTCCCATGGGGTTTGCCTCTGCCGATGCCTGTACGATCAAATCGCTGGTGTCGGCGAGAAATTTTGTTTCCATCATACTGGGCATAACACAGTTTACGGTGATTCCGAAAGATGCGTAATCGGTAGCAAGACTTTTTGCAAGCCCTTGCAGGGTGCTTTTTGCCATGACGTAGGCAGCGGTATTTTTCGGCGGAACCCCCAAAAGGTAACTGGTAAGCATGAACAGTACCCGTCCGTAACGTGCCTTTGCCATTTTTGGCAAGAAAGCTTTGCAAATTTTTACAGCACTGAAAATCTGCACATTCAAATCCAGTGAAAATCGTTGCTCGTCGAAATTTTTGAATTTGGTATTGATGACCCGCAACGCCGGCAAATGCACGATATGGGTGGGCAGGGGATAGTTGTTTTGCACGTCTTGAATAAACAGGTCGGTAGCAGCGGGGTCAGACAAATCAACGTCGTAGGTATGGATAGCACCCGGATAACTTTGACAAAGTTCTGCCAGCCCCGACAAATCCCCTGCGCCTTGTGCGATTACGGTATCTCCTTGCTGAATAACTCGACGAATAAATGCAATTCCTACATCGCTGGAGGCACCTGTGATCAAATATACTTTGGACATTTTGAATCTTCTCCTTTTATTTGGCAACGCCGGCTTTGATGACTCCTCGGGTCACTTTTTTTCCGTGCTGGTTGGTAATGGTCGCTTTGATGGTGATTTCTCCAAATGTATCATTTACCTCGTCTACCACACCGGTCACAGTGAGGGTGTCGCCAATGAATACGGGTTTTACAAACTTACTCTCTACACTGTGCAACAGGCAATGCTCACCGGGCAGATAGACCCCCGCAAGGGTAGAAAAGAAAGAGGCACCCAGCATTCCGTAACACACCCGTCCCTCGAAACCACGCCCTTTGGCGTAGTCCTCGTCCATATGGATGGGACTCACATCGCCCGAAAGCTGGCAGAAAAGCTGCATTTTTTCTTCTGTCACAGTAACGGTAAAGTTTTCGGTAAGCCCTTTTTGAATCTCAGATAATGTATAGCTGTTCATTCCCATTCCTCGCTTTGTATTTTGTTGCGGAAAAAGAAAAGCAAAGACGAATCGCCTTTGCTTTTTTAAAAATCGTGTGGAAATTAAGCGGTCATACGCTCGATCAAATCCAGCAGATCGCCAACGTTGGCAAGACCACGCACATCGGAAAGCTGGAATTTGATGCCGAACTTTTTCTCCATAGCACTCAGCAGGTTGATCTGCTCCAGGCTGTCCCAATCTTCAATGTCATCAGCGCAGGTTTCACGAGTGATCACCAAATCTTCGTCGTCGAAGTTGTCACGAAAAATTTCCTGTACAGCGTTAAAAATTGTTTGCATATCCATTGTTTTAGCTCCTTTTCAAAGCGGTTTAAACCCGCTGGATTTTCATTACGTTGCATTGTGGCTTGTATCCGTCAAAACCGGTGAATGCAAAGGTTTTGTTGCCGGCGTCGTCTTCGGCGATTTTCTCAAAGCCTATTGTAGCATAAAAATCGCTTACCAGCAAGTTTTTTGCAGTGGGGTAATAATGCCCGATAATTTTCTTCACCCCACGGGCAGCAGCCTGCTGTACCATAGCATCGAACATTGCGTGTTCCAAATTGCGCTTGAAAGTACGGCAGCTCATGATCCACAGATCCATCTCCAAAACATCGCCTTGGATGTGACCGATCATGGCAGTGACAAGACCGTTATCGCCAAACTTGTCTACCAATTTTCCGTACAGCGTAATATATTCGTCGCTGTTCATCACGTTTTCTACCTCGGCAGCAGTATAACGACGGGTAGTGAGATTGAACTGGTTGGTTTTGTTAATCAGCTGGGTGATGCGCTCGGCATGAGCAGGCGAGAAAGAACCGATCTCGCAGACCATCTCCAAACTGTTCAGATAATCTTCGTAATTGCCGAAACTTTGCTCCAACACAGCACGCTGCTGGTTTTGCTTGTACATTTCAGCACGTTTGCGGTCGTCAGCCGAGAGAATGGTTGCCTCAAAGTAACCCATGCGGTCGATTGCTTTGATGTATTCTTCGGGCGCAGACAGTTCGGGAACGCTCACAGCAGGCAATTCACGCCGTACGATCTCACGCTCGGCAGGGTTGTCGTCCATGAACACAAAACTGTCGGGAAGAATGTTGATCTCTTTTGCCGACTCAACAAGATTCAAGTGTTTGGGGTTCCAGTTTGCTTTGAAAGAAACGAAATCCTCTTTTTTGAGTACGCTGTCTGCACGGGTAAAACCGGCAGCAGCATTTGCTTCTTCGTTTTTGCTGCACACGCTCAGCAGGACACCCATTGCCGAAAGCTCTTTGAGATAAGATTGAAATTCGCTGTACGCCATACCGGTGGGAGTTTCGCTGCCCATTACGATTCCCTCTACTCCGTCGTCACCGATGATTCCACCCCACAAGGTGTTGTCCAGGTCACAGGCAACCAGTTTTTTGTTCTTTCCAAACAGACTTTTGATGATGTTGGCAACGCTTTGTGCAAGGTAGGGGATGCACTCGATGGAACAGGCGTATTTATATGCGTACCATGCCGTTTGATCCGAAAAACGCTCCATGCCATACATCGCTTGCAAATATGCCAAGTCGTTCACGTAAAAGTTTGGAGTATTTGCAGCATACTCGGCAAGTTTTTCGTTCAATTTCCGAATATGGCGAACACGGCCATGCGCATCTACGGCATCCAAATTTCCCATTACACGGTATACCGGCAAATCGAAATTGTTTTGGATCACCGGACAGCCGAATTTCTGCGCAGCATTCCATACCTGTTCAAAACGTGCATATTCTGCATTCAGTTTTTCTTCACACAGCTGTGCCGAATCCGCCTGCGAGGGAAGATTCTTTAAGTTTCTCCAACTGGTGTGGATATAGATGATGTCGGGTTGGAATGCAGCAAGCGAGCCGTCGTCAAAAACCAGATTTTCGTAAAACAGCGAATAGCCGCCCTCATAGAATGTGGGTTGGATACCGTTGTCGAGCAAAAACAATTCCAAAATATTTTTGATCTCACCAATGGTGCTACCGCTCATAATAGCGATCTTCTTGGGAATCAACCCTTCTTTTTTGCTCAGTTCCCGTTTCAGGCTTCGCTTTTTTTGCAAAATGAGCGAGGGGTCAAAGGGATATTGCAGCAGGTTCACTTCCGATACCTCCTAGTAAAGTTAAAAAGTTCAATCATACCTGTGTAACATATAGGTTTCAGGTGTACTTTCGTTTACGTACCAAATAAAGTATACCATACAAACAGGCGAAAGTATAGGGGAAAGCACGGAAAGTTTGTGATAGATACATTCAAATCGTGTCATACGGTGGAGATAGAACGGATATGCATACGAAAAATGCGCCGAGAAAGAACAAAAGAAAGTGGGAATCTTGCCAAAAAGGAATGTTTGCGGTATAATAACAGAATATTTTGCGCCATAAAGCAAACTGAAGTGTGAAAAAAGTGTACAAAGTGCAAGTTTTTGCCTTGCTGATTCGTTTATATCGTAGCAAGGGTCGAAAAAATTTGCGTTTTGCTTGTTTTTATAATGCTTCGTTGCAATGGACTGCAATTTCCTGCATGACAAACGCAGAGCGTCTGATTTTACGGTCAAGAGATAATGTGTAAGGAGAAATAAAATGAGCTTTCGATTTGTACACAACAACATCAATGTTTTGGATCTGCAAAAGAGCTTGGAGTTTTATGCAAAAGCTTTGCAACTGCAAGAGGTTCGTCGCAAAGAGGCATCGGACGGCAGCTTTA
>CALWZD010000017.1 GCA_944385945.1 uncultured Anaerofilum sp.
TATTCTTCCGGATCGCCATTCAAAATCAATTCTGCATAGGACAGCGGATCGTTGTAGATGAGCCAGTCCAGTTCAGACCGCTGGAAACGACTATTCGCCACCTCATCCTCAACAGCGGTGCAGTTGAGGGAAACCATGCTGCCGTCGGAATATCTTAGTTCAACGCAACCGGTATCCATGTTAAATTCACAGGAAAGTAATGTTTTCATAATGTTATCCTCCAATATAAACTCTGTTAACAAGAAAAACTCCCGCCTAATTCCTGTTAGGAATCAGACGGGAGTTTCGTATGCACCCGAAAACCGTCAGCTAACAGTTGATAAGTGATTTAGTTCCTTATCACTGTTAAGCCAACCTGTTGCAGGTGTTTTTTCCACATGGTCGACCTATCAGGTAAACGCAGCGATCACCAACGGCGATGAATATGTATACCTGCCTCCCATTACTTCCGAAAACGGAAAAACCCCCACTTGGCAGTATCGTTCCTTCTCTTACAACCGTATTCCTGCATTCCTCATCAGTGCCGATTCTGAGCATATCGAAGAATTGGTGAAGTGGGCAGATATGTGGTATGATGTTGACACCAGCATTCAGGCTTTGTATGGCAAATTCGAAGACCATGTGACCAGCTTGGGCGATGGTAAATTCCAGATGGTTCCCAACGCAGAAGGCAAAGATACCACCTATGCCGACCGTTCGTATTATTGCCCCGGAAACGATTCACTGGCGTGTGTTCTGCCGGATGATTTCGTGATCGAGCCTCGCAAGCAGAGCTTGCTGGAAAAAGATGCAGCAGGTGAGCTGTACGGCCCGTACATCCCCGAAAAGGTTTACAATGAGATGTGGTACGCAACCACCGAGGAAAGCGAGAATATCATCAACTACCGCACCGATTTCGACAGCTACCTCGACCAAATGGCTGCTGATTTCATCACCAAGGGCGATGTGGATGGCAAATGGGATAGCTATATCCAGAATTTGAACAACCTGAATATGCCCGCCTTGCTGGAAATCTATCAGGGTATCTACGACCGCAACGCTCAGTGATCCTCTTACAAAATGCCCCCTTTGTGTCGAAGATTTTGCCATTATACCGCACGGTGTTCGCCATGCAAAATGCTGGAAAACATTGTAAAGATATGATATAATGGCTAACAGCTGTTTTTGCAGCAGTATGCCGCAAAATGCAGCCTTCGACATTAAAAAAACCAGATAGACCGCACCTTTTTGCTGGTTGGCATAAGGTGCGGTATTATCTTTTACTGATGATCAAAACCGATGCCTGCCACATCACTGTGGCAGGCAATCTTCGCTTTGAAAAGGGGAATGAAGCGTGGTGCGAGAACATATCCGAAAAAAGAGTACGTTGTTTCGCAAATTTTTGCTTTCTTATATCATTATTTTGATTTTGCCGCTGCTTATGGTGTTTTCTTTTTTAAACCAAAAAGTGTTCTTTGTCATGGAGGAGCAGCTGTTTCAAAATCAGGCAAACACGATGGCACGGTTGGAAAGTGCCATCGACCTCAGTGCACAACAGGTAATGTCCATCCACACCGAACTTTCGCTTAATCGGGATCTTACCACATTTCAAAGTATGCAAGATGTCACGCAGGCAAAGCAACTGATCCATCTGTTAAAAAGCTACACCATCGCCAATAACTGGCTGTACGATATGGTGGTATACTATCCGGGCGACACCTATTTGTATACCAACAGCACCAGCAGCACGATAGACGGATATTTCGACCACCTTCTCTCTTTCGAATATCCTGACCAAGGGCGGGCATTGTACGAACTGATGAAAAGCCCTGTTTCTATGCGAATGTTTCGGATGCAGACCATCAATTACAATGGGACGACCAAACAGCTCATCCCCTTTTATCTGCCACTTCAGCTGCAAAACTCCAATCAGGTATGCTCGGTGCTTTACCTCATCGATAGCGAAGTATTGCAAGAACTGGTCGTGTCCAAAACAAGCGGTGTCGAAGAACAGTATCTGCTTTTGGATGCTGATTCCAATGTGGTGGCGACTTTTACCAGTGGAACATCCGTTGCGCAGGTCGACCTGCAACCCTATCTGCAAGGCGAATGGAAGATACAGGATGGTGTGGAGTATCAGATCATCACCGAACAGGGAAAACAGTACCTGCTCTGTCACGAAAAATCGGAAGAAAGTGGGTTCACCTATCTGTCTATCTCCTCCATGAAAGAGATATATGCTGCCATCGATCGATTGAAGCTGCAACTGATCGTCATTACTGCCATTGCAGGCGTGATTGGGCTTGCGATCGTGGCGTACAGCATGAAAACAACCTATGGACCGATTGGAAAGCTAAGCCAATATGCCAAAACATTTTTACCGCAGGATGGCGACGAGGAACCGGACGAGCTGAAAGCCATCCATTCCTCGATGGAGCATATCTCTACCCAGTATACCAAGCTGAAAGAAAATTCCTGTGCAGCTTTCCAAAACCATTTTTTGCAGCGGCTTTTGCAAGGCGAATATAAGGACTCCAGCTATCTCGATGCCATCGGCGGGGTGAGCAATGTGCGTTTTGAATGGAACAGCTTCGTCGTGCTGATGCTGCTGTTTTCCAAACAAGACCTGCTTTGCTCCGACAGCCAGTTAGAACGCCTATGCCGTGCGCATTTGGCGGGATATTTGCAGCGCACAAGCGAGCGGAATCAGTATGTGTATATCGCAAACTTTTCCCAAGAGGAAAATGGAACACTGAAACAGGCGGTACAGGCACTGTACGACGAACTGGAACAGACCTTTGAGGGCTATAATCTGGTGATTGCAGTAGGGGAATGCTGCGATGGGATCGCAGGGGTTTCGCAATCCTATGAAACAGCGGTTCTGGCAGCCGACTATCGGTTTGTACAAGGCAACCACTGTCTTATTTGGCACGATCAGCTTTCGCTGGATACTGCCATGATGGAGGCGTATCCCAAAAAGCTGTTCGAGCAACTGCGCTATGCTTTGCAGCGTGGCGAAACCGAAAACGTTTATCCCGCATTGAACGACATCATTGCATACTTAAAAAACGGAAATCTTCCGCTGTTCTATGTGCGCAGCCTTGCCTACGAAACTATCAATATTCTGGCAGAAACGCTGATGAAGGTGGGCGATGAAAAATTCAGCAAAGAATTTTTAAAGACCTATTCGGGTTTCTTTACTGATTTTGATACCATCGACGAGTTGGCAGATGCGCTCAATCAGCTAAGCGTGAACATCTGTCTGTATATCGTAGAGGGCATTTTACAGGAAAAGGACGAAAAGCTGTACCGCATCAAACGAGAGATCGAAACCGATTATTCCGATATGAACTTTTCGATACAGGCTTTGGCAGAACGGCATGGAATGACCTCCGCAGCACTTAGCCAGTATTTTAAGGCACAGACCGGTATGACGGTCATGGATTACCTTACCCAGTGTCGAATGGAAAAGGCAAAACAACTGCTGCGAGAGGGTAAGCTGACTTTGAACGAGATCACCGAAAAAATCGGATACATCAACACATCCAGCTTTATCCGGCGGTTTAAATCGCTGTATGGGCTTACTCCACGCCAGTATGTGGCAAGCCATCCCGAACAGGAACAGCATCTGTAAAAAAATGCATTGCTGTGCAAAAATCGCATATAGAAAAGGGAACGGGTTTGCAGTATAATAGCCGTGAAAATTTCCCCCTTGGGGACAGTCGAGGTGGCAACTATGCGTGAACGATGGATCGAGCGTGTGACCGGAAATTCTCATTGGAACGGTGCGCACATCGATAAAGATTATCAAACGATCATATGCAAGTTCGAACGGCAGGCACAAACGATTTTAGACTTATTTGTAGAAAACAGCGGCGAACAGTTGTTTTCGGACTTAAATCTGCACAGACCTGCCAATATGTTGTCGATGGATACCAACGACAGCTTCGATTTCGATATGGCGTTTAGCCGTATCTGTAAACTTTCGGTGGCATGGGCGACAAAAGGCAGTCGATACTTTGATAACGAATCGTTGAAAAACAAAATTTTATACGCTTTGGAATGGTGCCATGAGCATTTTTATAACGAAGATTGCAGCTACGCCGAAATGTTCGGCAACTGGTGGCACTGGTGGATCGGCATCCCACGCAATCTTGGAACAACGGCAATTTTGATGCACGATGTTCTGCCCGCACCGCTTGCGCAAAAGTTGGCAGCCGTCCTGCGCCATTTCAACCGTGATCCGCTGTATATCTACTCCAACCGTGGTGCCGGAGAGCAGAAAAAAGAAATGACCAGTGGCAATTTGGCAGATACCTGTCTGATCTCGGCACTGCGTGGAGTCGCTTTCGACGATAGCGAAGCACTGCAAAACAGCGTGAAATATATGCGGGAGATGGCGTCGACTATTACACAAGGCGAGGGATTTTATCCCGACGGTTCCTTTATCCAACACACCAACCTTGCCTACACCGGCGGTTACGGTGCGACTTTGCTGAATGGAGTGGAACAGCTATTTTACCTCACCGATTCCACCCCTTATCAAATCCCCGACGAGCAAAAACAGCCGGTGTTCGATTGGATCTGGAACGGAGTGCGTCCTTTGTATGCCGACGGTGCGATTTTCGATATGGTTTCGGGGCGAGGGGTCACTCGTCCGGGCAATAGTGACTATATCATCGCAAAAGGGATTTTACAGGTCATTCTGTTGTTGTCCGACAGCGCACCTGCTTCCATGCGGTCGGGAATGAAAGCATTTTGCAAAGCACAGCTGCAAGCAGCGATTGCGGTATTTGGCGAAGACCGCTATTTTTCCGGTATGAATACCGCTGCAATGATGCAAGCAAAACAGTTGTTGCAGGATGCTTCGGTAACTGCAAAGCCAAACGACGACTACGCCAAAATGTTTGGCAGCATGGATAAAACGGTCGCACACCATCGCCGTTTCAGCTTTGGTGTGAGCATGGCGTCGCAGCGCACAGGACGCTTTGAATATGGCAACCATGAAAACAAAAAAGGTTGGCATCAATCCGACGGTGCGACATACCTTTACAACGGCGACGGTACACAATATTCGGACAACTATTGGAATACCGTTGACCCGCATCGTCTGGCAGGAATCACCACCGACCACAGCAGCTGTCCGTTGGTGGATTGGGTCAATCCGTTGGGTGCATCGAACTGCACAGGCGGTGCTGTTTTGGATGCCGACGCAGTATTTGCAATGCAATTTGCAGCCTGCCCTGACAGCGAAAATCCGTACTTGACCGCCAAAAAAGCGTGGTTCGTACTCAATGGCACCATCGCTGCATTGGGTGCCGACATCAAAGGCATTTGCCCCGACCGCACCACCGAAACCATCGTGGAAAATAAAAAGCTGTGTGCAGAACCGACCAAGCAGCTGCTATTGGATGGAACTTCTACTGCTCTTTGCCCGTCGTTTTATGCCAAGCGACAGTTGCAATGGGTATGGTTGGAGGGCAACACCTCTGCCGATGCTGTGGGATATTATTTCCCGCAGCCCACAGTGCTGACCATGAAACGGGAAAAACGAGTGGGCAGTTGGTATGAGGTAAATGGAGTATCGGGTGTAAGCAATGAACCTGTGGAGCGGGAATATTTCAGTATGGCGATTCCCCACAGTGCCGACGCACAGCCCGAAAGTTACTGCTACCTGTTGCTGCCCAGTGTGTCGCAAAGTGAGATGCGTACTTTTGTGCAGCAGAAGCCCGTTCAAATTTTGTTCAATACCGAACAGGTGCAGGCGGTTGCAGAACAGACCACCCAGACATTGGGTGTTCAGCTGTGGCAGGCAGGCGAATGGGAACTTCCCCAGCTCGTTTTGGGCATTACGGCGATTTCGGTCGATGGAGCTGCCAGCCTGCTTTTGCGACAAGAGGGCGGTCAGCTGCGTGTCGCACTTGCCGACCCCACCCAGACGGCGGAACGCATCACTGTCCGCATCAAAGGGCGATTTGCTGCGCTTCAAACCACACAGGGAAAAGTACAGATTTGCGCCGATGAAACAGGTGCCGTCCTGACCGCTGAAACTGCCGGTTTACAGGGAGCAACTTTACAAGTCGTGCTAAACGGATAAAATCGCCAACACAAATAAAAAGCCTTCCCTCATCAGTCACGCCGAGCGTGACAGCTTCCCCCCCAGGGGTAAGCCAAAAAGAAAAGATGATTCGCCAATAAAAAAGCCTTCCCCTTGAGGGAGAGGTGGCTGCACAGCAGCCGGATGAGGTGAAGTAGCTGCTTGACAAGTTATAAATAGGCTTTTTCTACAAGAGAAAACTGCCGACACATTGCGATGTGTCGGCAGTTTTTGTGTTATACCTGATGTTCGGCGATCCAGTTGGCAACATCTTTGGCAACGGGTGCCAGCGAACCGTCCTCGAAAGGAACAGCAAAGTTTGCAGACTGTACCAGCCCTGCGTAAGTTTTGGTTCCGCCCTGTGCGACCAGTGCCAGATAGCGTTTCCAAGCGTCCTGCGGGTCTTTCAGCCATGCAGCAAAGAACTGCAATGCCACCGTCTGTGCCAAGCAATAGTCGATATAATAGAAAGGCATCTCGTAGATGTGCAGCTGACGTTGCCAGCCTGCACCACGACCGTAGAAAGGCAGAGCATCGAAATCGACCCAGGGACGATATTTTTTCTCAAGCTTCAGCCATTCTTGGTTGCGCTGTTCGGGGGTCAGGTTAGGATTGCCGTAAACGATGTGCTGGAATTCGTCAACCATGCAGCCGTAAGGGATAAAGAACAGTGCATCTTCGGCGTGTGCCAGCTCATATTTCGGGGTGTCCTCTCCGAAGAAGTAGTGATGATACGGGCCGGTCAAAAATTCCATGCTCATCGAGTGGATCTCACAGCTTTCCAATCCGGGGTTCATCAGTTCGTGGGGAAGATCCAATGCATATGCAGTGTGTGCTGCAAATGCATGACCGGCTTCGTGGGTCAGTACGTCAACATCACCGCTCGTGCCGTTGAAGTTGGAGAAGATGAACGGGCAGCGGTAGTTCGGCAGACTGCTGCAATAGCCGCCGGGTGCTTTGCCATGACGGGAAAGCACGTCAAACAAACCGTTGTCCATCATAAGGTCGATGAAAGTTGCAGTTTCGGGGCTGAGTTCGTGATACATCCGCTTGCCGGCTGCCAAGATCTCCTCGGGGGTGCCGTGCGGAACAGGATTGCCGTCCAAAAATTCGACGGTCAGGTCGTAGAATTTCGCATCGTCTACCTGAATGCGCTTTAACTTGCGCTGCATGGCTTCGGCTGCCAGCGGTACAACGTCCTGTGCGACCTGACGGCGGAAATTCTCCACCTCTTTCTGACCATATCCCAGACGCTCCATACGCAGATAGCCCAAAGGGATATAGTTTTCAAAACCCATCATCCGTGCCTGTTGGGTGCGGTTTTTCACCATTTTGTCGTAGATCTCATCCAGCTTTTCACGGTTTTCGTCAAAGAATTTGCCCTCTGCCTCGAATGCGGCACGGCGAACGGCACGATCACTGCTTTGCTTGTAGGGGCCAAGCTGGGCAACGCTCAGCACTTTGCCGTCGAACGGAATACGGGCAGAAGCATACAGCTTTTCGTATTCGGTGCTAAGTGCGTTTTCCTGCTGGCGCAGTTCCAAAATTTCAGGAATAGAGCTTTTTACCAGCACTTCCATCTTTTGCAGCAAAAGTTCACCGTAGTTTTTGCTCAAAATCTCCTTTGCAGGGTTGGACAGCACGGCACGGTAAAAATCCAGCACGGCATTGTTTACCAACGGGCCGTTTTCGTCATAGAAGGTCTGCTCAGCGTCGTAGAATTCGTCTTCGGTGTCGCAGGTGTGGCGGATAGCAGCCAGACTGCTGGCGGTTTCGTAGTCGGCACTGAGCTTGCAGTGCTGCTGATAGATAGTATCCAGTGCAGCGGCATCAGCTGTCTTTGCTTGCTCGGTCAGGGTTTTGTAGTTTGCCAACAGCGCATCCAAATCGGGACGCTGATACGGCATTTCATTGAACTTCATGGGATTCACACTCCTTATTTGAAAAATAAAATTTCAACTGCCCTTTATTATAGCAAAAAAAGAGAGAAATGTATACAAACAAGAACGACATCTTGGCACAGTTTGCACAGAAAATTAAAAAAAGATGATGATTCATTGTTTTTTATTGACAATTCGGCAAATGCAAACTATACTAAGGGCACATGAACAGTAAGAAAGGAAGAAAACCTATGGAATATTCGATCGTATATACAAGCCCCACCGGAAACACCAAACAACTCGCAGATGAGATCCGGCAGACCCTGCCGGCTGCACAATGCTGTTATTTTGGCAGCCCAGACCCACAAGCGATGCAAGCCGAACTGGTATTCGTTGGATTTTGGACAGACAAAGGTAGCTGTGACCCCAAAACTGCCGAATTTTTGCAGCAACTGAAAGGAAAAAAGGTCTTTTTGTTCGGCACTGCCGGTTTTGGAATGGAGCAATCCTATTTCGACCGCATTTTGGGCAACGTCAAGCAGAATCTTTCGCCAGACAATCAACTGATGGGAACATATATGTGTCAGGGAAAGATGCCGATGGCAGTGCGCAAACGGTACGAGTCCATGCAAGACCTGCCCAATCGGGAAATGCTGATCGAAAACTTTGACCGTGCGCTTTCCCACCCGA
Source organism: uncultured Anaerofilum sp. (assembly GCA_944385945.1). Classification (GTDB taxonomy): domain Bacteria; phylum Bacillota; class Clostridia; order Oscillospirales; family Ruminococcaceae; genus Anaerofilum. The sequence goes on from CALWZD010000017.1 coordinate 8,647, forward strand.
ACCAAGAGGATCTCACAAAGATGCGTCAAGCGGTTGAAAAACTATATCAGTAAAAAATAAGACCCCGAAAGCGATCTGCTTGCGGGGCCATTTTTAGCGATGGATGAAGATACGGTTTGCCAGTTTGTCTACAAGTTTCGCACAGGCAAACAAGAGCAATGCTTCAGGCAAAAGCAACAGCAGATTTTTTCCAACCGAAACGAAAAAGCTTGCCGCTGTATATGCTTTGCCGAAGTAGATGAATTTCCAGACGTTGTTCAGGCAGATGTTCAGCAGCAGGCTGATGGTCAGGCGTGCAGCCAGACAGCGCAGGAATGCCGGCTTTTTTTCGAACAAAAAGATACCCCACACCATGCCGGCTAAAATCGCTGTAACGGTAAAACCGGGAAAATAACCGCCTCCGCCCGGATTGACCAGCCAGCCCAAAATATCGCAGGCTGCACCGGCTGTCATAGCAGGAACAGGCCCGAACAGCATACCGATCATGGCATTGGCGAGAAATCCGACACCGATGCGCAGGTCGGGGGTAAGCTGGATACGCAGATTCAGCAGATCAAGCGTCACATTCAGCGCAACGAACATTGCGGTCACGGCAAGGGTGCGGCTGTTTTTCAGCCCCTGAGCCGAACGTGCGAAACGAGTTTCTTTCAACATAAAAAATACCTCCCTTTTTGCATCTGTTGCTGCAAGTACAGGAAGGCATGAAAAATCCGATTCACTGTATAGGCAGCAGCGGGATGCGGCAGATATACCGCAAGGGAAACTCCCTTTTCGTCCATCGGACAAACTCCCCGTTCCGACAGCACTTGACGCATATCTGCCTACTCTGCTTATTTTTCATCATTATAAAGGATTGCAAAGCGGTTTTCAAGTAACATCCGCTTTCTTTTTTTGTATTTTCAGGTTCAGCCAATCGGCAAAGCGTACCATTTCCTGCGAATCGGCAAAATATTCGACGGGAATAAACGAAGCGATGCGGTTTCGGCTGACGACCAAAATACCGCTATCTCCTACCGTTGCATAGGAAAGTGTGTGCCACGGAAAATAGGAACGGTATAGCTGATTCTGGCGGAAAAAACCCTGCTGCGCGATGACCGTTTCCCCCGACAGCACCTGCAATACCCACGGATGCTTGCGGGCGATGCGGTCGGCTCTGCGCACAGCGACACACGGCAGCAAAGAGAGCGCAGTGACGACGCACAACAAAGTAAGCAAAATGCTCAATGCCAATGTGCCATCCAGCAACAAGTTTATAAGCAACACCACTGCAAGCACGAGCAATGCCCTTATGCCGACCGGACGCTGCTGCAAGACCAAAAGTCTGCTTGCAGCACAAAAATGCGAACGATGCAGGTCGATTTCGGCTTGCCATAAACGCTCCTGTGAAAACATCATCGGGGCAGGCTCGCTCACCATTTCCAGCCGAAGTTTCATTCGGTCGTTTAAAAGCTCCAATAAGGCTTCCTGCACATCTTCGTCGACTTCACGGGTACTGACAGAAACAGCATCCCCTGAACGCAGTAGGACAGCGATGCTGTGCCGAAGCCACAATACTTTGTCGATCATCGTGTACGGCATGGCACAGAGGAGATTTTTTTGCTCGTCATAGATACAAAACCGCCACTGCGAAAACACTACGGTGTCTTGACCCAAATAGCTGGCGTTGTGATACGCTTTTTTAAAGGTGAGCAGCGAAAGTGCGGTAGGGGTACAGCACAGAAACATAGCGAACAGAGCAAAAAAAGTGGGGGGAAGATAGCCCCGTTCCATCATAAAAAGGGGATAAGTCTGAACCACTTTGCCAAACGGCACGCCGACCTCCAGCCCCATTCCCCACAGCTGAAAAAAGGGGATCAATAGCCACAGCCACAAACAGAGCTGGATGCAAAGGCTGAGTGTGAAACGCAGACGATTTGCCCGCAAAACACCGCATCGAAATTCCCGAAAATCACGTTTTGAAAGTTTAACCTTAAAATCCACCTCAACAAACCCCTTATTCATTCGATTGATGTCATTGTAACATAATTTTTTGCAAAAAACTACTCTTTTGTGGCTGTTTGCGATATACTACTGATAAGGGTACTGACGTTACACAAAAAATATGCAGTCAGACCGAAAAAGGACAAAAGAAAGGAGGCATAGATATGCCTTTTGTTACCCATCCCAACAAGATCGAGTACGAGCAGGAGGGCAAAATTCTGGCAGAGATCACCTTTCCTGCACTGGACGAAACCACAGTGAATATCGACCATACTTTTGTAGATGATGCACTGCGTGGACAAGGTGTGGCAGGACGTCTGATGGAACTGACCGTAGAGGAATTGGAGAAAACCGGAAGAAAAGCGGTCGCCACTTGCAGTTACGCAAAAAAATGGATGGAAAAAAATCCCGAGCAGGCACAGAAAGTAAAAAGATAATGGAACGAAAACAGCCCTTCACGGCAGATTTTACAAAATCTCCGTGAAGGGCTGTAACCACAAAAGAAAAACTCCTCTGCACTTGCAGAGGAGTTTTATGGCGCCTCTTGTTGGGCTCGAACCAACGACCTACGGATTAACAGTCCGGCGCTCTACCGACTGAGCTAAAGAGGCAAACATGGTGACCCGTAGGAGAATCGAACTCCTGTTTACGGCGTGAGAGGCCGTCGTCTTGACCGCTTGACCAACGGGCCATGTTTGATGCTTGTCTATTATATCGCAGAAAATGATGTTTGTCAACAACTTTTTCAAAATTTTTTTATCTTTTTGCGGTTTTCTTAAAAACAAACGCCATAGCGATGGAAATTTACAAAAAGATGCTCAGCGAGAATCCCTGTAAAGAAATATGCATATGCATAATATAGAGCGGGCAGGATAGATAGGGAAAAAGCAATTTGCATAATTGTGTAAAAAATTTGTATTTTAGGGATTGAAAGTGATTCGTAAACTGTGTATAATGAGAGAAATTGCATAAAATGGGAGGGCTTTGTATGCACCAATGCACCACAGCGCAGCTTTTTGATTTGAATCACACTGCCGCAAGATCGCTTTTGCAGCAGTTCGAATATCCTTGGCAGGCACTCGATGGGATCTCGGCTTTTATTTTGCAACTCGGCGAGCAGCTTTCCCCACAGGAATATGACCACCCCGCCCCCGATGTATGGATCGCAAAATCGGCAACAGTGGCACCGACCGCAAGCATCAGCGGCCCTTGTATCATTCAGCCGAACGCTGAAGTTCGCCATTGTGCATTCATTCGTGGAAGTGCTTTGGTGGGCGAAGGTGCAGTGGTGGGAAATTCCACCGAACTGAAAAACTGCATCTTGTTCGACGGTGCGCAGGTGCCTCATTTCAACTATGTCGGCGATTCCATTTTGGGGTATAAGGCTCACATGGGGGCAGGTGCGGTCACTTCGAACCTGAAAAGCGACAAGACCCCCGTCACCATCCGCTATCAGGGCGAAACCTTGCAGACCGGCCGCAAAAAATTCGGTGCAATGGTGGGTGACGAATGCGAAGTAGGCTGCAACAGTGTGCTTTGCCCGGGTACGGTACTGGGCAAACACAGCCAAATTTACCCCACAAGCTGTGTGCGTGGCGTGGTAGAGGAAAACCATATTTATAAATCGGCACAACAGATCGTAGAGCGCATTTAATGACTGGGAGGATATGAGAGATGGCACGATTGTTTGGCACCGATGGGGTGCGTGGTGTAGTAGGGCAGGAGATCACCTGCGAATTGGCGATGGAACTGGGCAAAGCGGCAGCACAGGTGCTGGCGGATGGCTGCACCCATACACCGCTGGTGGTTTTGGGCAAGGATACCCGTATTTCGGGCGAGATGTTGGGGGCAGCATTTTCGGCAGGTCTGTGTGCAGCAGGTGCGAATGTGCTGGATCTGGGCGTGATCTCTACGCCGGCAGTTGCTTGTTTGATTAAAAAGTATAACGCCGACGCCGGTGTAATGATTTCGGCTTCTCACAACCCGTGGCAGTTCAACGGCATCAAATTGTTCAATAAAAACGGCTTCAAGCTGCCCGACGAACTGGAAGACAAAATCGAAGAATTGGTACGCAACGGCTCGAGCAAAGAAATCCAATCTGGCATGACCGGCACCATCTCCCACAGCGCAACAGCGGTGCAGGATTATGTGTACTACCTGCGCACTACCGCCGAATGCTCGCTCGATGGTATGAAAATCGCAGTGGACTGCGCAAACGGTTCGGCTTCGGTCAGTGCGGCACAGCTTTTGGAGGCACTTGGCGCACAGCCGGTATTTTTTGGCTGTCAGCCCAACGGAACCAACATCAATTTGAACTGCGGCTCTACCCATATGGAAAGTCTGAAAGAGTATGTCCGTTCCCACGACGACATCGTGGCAGGTGTTGCCTTTGACGGCGATGCCGACCGCTGTCTGTTCGTGGACGAAAAGGGCGAAGAAGTGGACGGCGATTTCATCATGGCGATCTGCGGTCTGCACCTGATGCAGAAAAACGAACTGAACGGCAATACCATCGTGGGTACCGTGATGACCAATTTGGGCTTTGTGCAGTTCTGCGACAAAAACGGTATCCGCTTTGAGGCAACCAAGGTGGGCGACCGCTATGTGCTGGAAAAAATGGAACAGGAAGGCTATGTACTGGGCGGTGAGCAATCCGGTCATATCATTTTCCGCCGTTATGCGACCACCGGTGACGGTCAGCTTACCGCTGTGCAGTTGCTATGTATGATGAAACAGCAGGGGAAACCACTGTCCGAAATGGCATCGGTGATGAAAAAGATGCCGCAGGTGATGGTGAATGTGCAGGTATCTGCCGAGGGCAAGTTGCGCTTTTACAACGACCAGACCATCGCCGAGGAAATCGAAGCAGCCAAAGCACAGTTGGGCAGCCGTGGACGGGTTTTGGTACGTCTGTCCGGTACCGAACCCCTGATTCGTGTCATGGCAGAGGGCGAAGACCTGCAAGAGATCGACGCACTCACCAAAAAAATCGCAAAATGTATTGCGACTCAACTTGTATAAACCTTGCTGTGTGTTGACAGTACCCCATCGGTATGCTATGCTGAGAAAAAACGAAGGGGTGTTGGAGTATGAATTTGATTGCAGGTTTGCTTTCGATTGTGTTTGGGATTCTTTTATCTTTGCTTTCGCTTGCAATCGTTGCGGTGGTGGCGTATTTCGTCATTAAAAAAGCGGTAAAGACGCCCTGCGTGAACACGAGCAGCAAAAAGGACTTTACGATAAGTAAATGATAAAAATAGCAGTGGTCTTTCGTCGAACAAAGCGAAAGGTCACTGCTTTTTTGCGCAAAAACAGAAAAAGGTTGCCTAAAAACAACGGTAGAGGAGAAATTGGATGATACAAAAAGGAACACAGGGAATATTGACTGCCTTTGGGGCGGTGTTCTGCGGATTGTTTGCTTTTTTGACAGTGGATGTCATTGTGAATAACCGTGTGCCGTACTACGAATATTCACCGCTGCTTTTGCTTTTATTTGGGGCTTTTATAACGGCAGTCTTGGCGGGGGGTCGATTTGTCTGGGATAAGTTGGACTTTTCAAGGCTTGCAAAGCATGAAAGGATCGTACTGGCGATATGGCTGGGACTGTATCTCGTGTTGCAGCTGGTCGTTGGATTGACGCTTCAGGTAGAGGCAACCCAAACATGGGATTTTGGTATCGTGTTCGATGCAGCCTATCGGCAGGCGTATTTTGGGGAAACCGCCGGAGAATATTTTCAAAGCTTTCCCAACAATGCGCCGTTATACTTGGTGCTGACCGCATTGTTCCGTCTGTTTCGTTTGTTTGGGGTAGAAAATGTAATGCCCCTTGCCGTGGCGATCAATGCAGTGTGCGTCAACTTGTCACTGCTGGGAATGTATCTGTGCGCCCGCAAAGTGGCAGGCAGAAAAGCAGCGGGCTTTGTGTTGCTGTGCGGTTGTTGTTTCCCGATATTTCTGCTGTATGTCCCCATCGTCTACACTGATACGCTCACGATGCCGTTTCCTGTCTGGAGTTTGTACCTGTATCTCTCGATTCGCTCGCAGCCGTTCAACCGCAGTACTTTGGCAAAAGCGGTCGGCATCGGGGTGCTGTGTGCAGTAGGAGGATGGGTCAAAATCACGGTGCTGATTGTGGGCATCGCCATTTTACTGGACATGGTGCTTGGCACAGATGTCCGTGACCGACTGAAAAAAGCTGGTTGTATGCTGGCAGCGTTGTTCGTGGTCTATGCAGCTGCCACAGTTTACACAAAGACGTCGCAAGCATTGCCTGAAGAAAATCGTGATATGCAGTATCCATACACCCACTGGATCATGATGGGCTTGCAAGGCGATGGCGGATACAACGACGACGACTACAAATATACGCAGCAGGGGGAAACCTATGCCGAGCGGGCAGAATTGACCCGAAGCGAAATTTTTCGGCGTCTTTTCGAAATGGGTGTAGGAGGATTTTTAAGCCACTGTGCCGACAAGCTCAGCTTTATTTTTGGGGATGGTCTGTACTATGCCCCAATCAAGCTGGATATACGTCCGGTACATATGGGCAATCCGTTACAGGAATATTGTATTCAGGGAATGCCGCATCTGGGCAGAACGGGGTATGCAGCAATGGGAATGCAGATCGCATTACTGGTTGCCATCACATTGTCGGCTGCCAAAGCAGTATGGAAAAAGGAAAACAGCCTGATCGTCGTACGATTGGCAGTGTTTGGTGTCGCACTGTTTTTGCTGCTGTGGGAAGCTCGCAGCCGTTATTTGGTGAACTATCTGCCCTTGCTGCTGCTCGCAGGGCTGGTATGGCAGCCGACCGAGAAAAAAGCAAGATGATAAAAACGGACAACGTCACACAATGGCGTTGTCCGTTTTCTCGTAAAAAATTATTTTATCCGTTCCAGATAGCCACGTCCGTTTTTGGCAAGCCCTGCCCATTCCAAAACGGCAGCCAGAACAAACACAGGGTCGTAGACCGAGTCGCCGACCTTGGCACCGAAATACTCTTTTGCCAGTATGCCGACAACCGTGGTTTCGTTGCATTTTGCGTCGCCAAAGCGGGTGCCTTTTCCTGTGCCTTTATCGGCTCTGCCTCCCTGACGGTCGAGCAAAGAGCAGATAATATCGAACACCTCATAGTCGCATTCAAAGGGCAATTTGTCGCAGGAAAAACTCTTTCCGTCCTCGTTTGCGGTGATGGTGTATGTCTTTTTGCTCACCGAAGACACTTCTGCACTGCCACCGCTTGCAAGCAGTTTTTGCTTGACCCATTCGGAGGGCTTGTCCTGAACGGTGGGGCAAGCCGATACCACCGAAGCCGAAACGTCCGACGCAGATATTGGTGCGGAAAGAGAAGTTTCTTTCTGGTAGGGCAAAAATTCTTCGAATGTACCACCGACAGGCTCGGTTTCAACCACAGGTTGGGAAACAACAGGTGTCACCGATGGTTGCTGCATGGTTTGCGGTTGGTTGGGCTGTGGTTCTTCTTCTGACTTTGGATTGGGGCTGAATGCGACCTCCTCCCGTTTCACGACCGGCGGGCAGAACGGCAGAATACGGTGTCCTGCCATCGGTTCGGGCTGTGCAACAGCAGGTTGCGGTGCAGATGGTTCCGGCTCGGGGGAAGGTTCGGGCTTGGTGGGTTCTTGTACGATGGTATCTTGCTCAAACTGTTCCATGGCAGTACCCGGCACTTCCTCCTGCACCGGTATCGTTTCGGGCGATGCCGTTTGTTCAACGGTTTTTCGTTCAGCCATGTTTTGCTGCATTTTTTCCATGAACTTTTTCATCAGTTCTTCGCTGATAGGAGCATCCAACGGTAACAAGAAAGGTGCTTCTTCTTCCTGCTCGGTCGGTTCGTCCACCACGGGCAAAGCGGGGACGGGATCGGGTTCGATAGGCTGTATTGGTTCTTCCGAAATGACGGGGGTCGGTTCCGGTTCGACGGGTTCGGCTGCCGGCATAGGAACGGCTTGCAGCTTCAGGTCGAACAGCAAACGGTCAAAACAGCTTTCGATCTCCTGTCCGGTCAGCCCTAAATGCTGCGCCATCAGCGCATGGTTTCCCTTGCAGCGAACAAGTGCAGACAAAAATTCGGTCTGGGCAGGGGAAAGCTGTGCAAACATACTGTGCGCAATATTTTGCTCAAACACCTGCTGCTGGGATTTTTCTTCCAGTGCAATGGCGGTCAGACGATATTTACAAGTGGGGCAAAAGCCAACGATTTTTTTCATTTTTTACACCTCGACACCTTTAGCGGTTTGCTGCGGGAGATTGCGGCACCTTTCTATATAATAATGCAAAATCCCTCGCTTGAAAAGAGGAAACCTCACAGTCCCAGATCTCGCAGAATGGCTGCTTGTGTTTCCAAACTGATACGAGCGATCTTTTCGATGCGTTGCTCGTTCATGTGGGGAACCAAACTGGAAATAGAAAACGCTGCTTCGGCAATACCACCCGGCCCGGGCAATGCCACGGCAACACAGCGAATCCCCAGTTCGTTCTCCTCGTCGTCGATCGCATACCCTTTGCTGCGTACGGCTTTCAGTTGGTCACAAAGCTGGTGGAAGTCGATGATGGTGTGTTCGGTGATCTGCTCGATCGGGCTTTTTTTCCAGATGCGCTCTACTTCGGTATAGGGCAGCGTGGCAAGGATCGCCTTTCCCACACCGGTGCAGAATAAAGGAGCACGAAGCCCTACTTGGCTGGACATCCGCCGTGCGCCGCTTGCCTCGGATTTGTGCAAATAAACGATGTCCACGCCGTCCCGCAGCACAAGATGCACAGCTTCGCCGGTGTGACGGCTGAGCCTGTCCAGATGCGGACGGGCAACTGCCAAAATGTCCATATCGTTCACAACACCGCTGCCCAGTTCGAACATTTTCAGGGTAAGGCGATAACGGGCAGAAAAACTGTCCTGTACCACATAGCCCAACTCTACAAGACTGGTGAGCATTCGGTGAGCAGTGCTTTTGGCAAGCCCTGTTTCTGCGCTGAGCGTTTGCAGCGAAATACCACCGGTATGTTTTGCCAGAACTTCGATGACATGGAAAATACGCTGGATGCTTTGGGTCCCGTTGCGGGACGAGGACGGTTGATTGGTTGGCATAAATTTCCTCCTGCTAGGGGTCAAAAATCTTCTCTATTCCACATTGTAAAACGCTTTTGCCCCAAAAGCAAGCAAAATCGACTTTTTGTGCAAATGCTGTGGTCAATATCGACAAAATAAACGAGTGATTTTCTGGAAAATATTCGATGCCAAACGCATTGACTTTCGATGGGGCAAGATTATAATATTATATTACAAGGATTTTGGAATCGAGTTCCACAATATGGAATGGTAAATCTGAAATTGCAAAAAGAAGGAGTAAAGATTATGAGTTCGGTAATCGACAGAATTTATGGCATTGGTATTGTGCCCGTAATCGCATTCAACAGTGTTGACGAAGCAGTGCCCCTGTGCAAAGCTTTGGTTGCAGGCGGTCTGCCCGCTGCTGAGGTAACCTTCCGCACCGCTTGTGCAGAAGATTGCATCCGCAAGATCAAGGCAGAAGTTCCCGAGATGCTGCTGGGCGCAGGCACCGTTTTAACCAAAGAGCAGGTCGATCGTGCAATCGACGCAGGCGTTGAGTTCATCGTAAGCCCCGGCTTCAACCCCGAGATCACCAAGTATGCTATCTCCAAAGGCGCATGCATGATGCCCGGTACTGCTACCCCCGGCGAGATGGAGCAGGCTATGAGCATGGGTCTGGATGTTGTTAAATTCTTCCCCGCAGAGCAAAACGGCGGCGTTGCAAAGCTGAAAGCTGTTGCAGGTCCTTACTCCAAGCTGCGCTGGATGCCCACCGGCGGCGTAAACGCAAATAACCTGATGGATTACCTCAGCTTCGACAAGATCATCGCTTGCGGCGGCACCTGGATGTGCAAGAGCGACGACATCAAAGCAGGCAACTGGGAAAAGATCGAAGGTCTGACCCGTGAGGCTGTAAACAATATGCTGGGCTTTACTCTGGGCCATGTTGGCATCAACTGCGAGAACGCAGACGAAGCTGCTAAGACCGCTAAGCTGATCGCTGCAACCTTCGGCATGGCTGCAAAAGAGGGCAACAGCTCTTGGTTCACCGGCAAGAACGAGTTCGAAGTAATGAAAGCTACCGGTCGTGGCACCCACGGTCACATTGCTGTTAAGACCAACACTCTGGATCGTGCAATCGCACACCTGAAGATGCAGGGCGTTGAGTTCGACGACAGCAGCTTGGTAGCCAAGAACGGCAAGAATATTGCTATCTACCTGAAAGACGAGATCGCAGGCTTTGCGATCCATCTGGTACAGAAATAAGAAAGTCCCAGCCCTTTGGGGCGTCTGATAAATATTTTTTACTTATAAGGAGATTAAACCATGAAAGTTGTTACTTTTGGCGAACTGATGATCCGTCTGCAGCCCTACAACTACGAGCGTTTTGTTCAGGCTGACCACTTGGAGTTCACCTTCGGCGGTGGCGAGGCAAACGTTGCTGTTTCTCTGGCAAACTACGGCGTTGACGCTGCTTTCGTAAGTAAGCTGCCTGCACACGCAATCGGTCAGGCTGCTGTAAACAGTCTGCGTCGTTACGGCGTAGACACCAGCAAGATCACCCGTGGCGGTGACCGTGTAGGTATCTACTTCAACGAGAAGGGTGCTTCTCAGCGTCCCTCCGTTTGCATCTACGACCGTGCTCACTCCGCTATCTCCGAGGCTACTTCCGCAGACTTCAACTGGGATGCTATTTTCGAGGGCGTAGATTGGTTCCACTTCACCGGTATCACTCCGGCTCTGGGCAAAAACGTTGTAGAGATCTGCAAAGAGGCTTGTAAGGCTGCTAAGGCTCACGGCGTAAAGATCAGCTGCGACCTGAACTACCGTGGCAAGCTGTGGACTCGTGACGAGGCTTGCGAGGCTATGACCGAGTTGTGCCAGTATGTTGACGTTTGCATCTCCAACGAGGAGGACGCAAAGGACGTATTCGGCATCGAGGCTGAGAACACCGACATCACCGGCGGTGAGCTGAACCACGAGGGCTACAAGAGCGTTGCAAAGCAGTTGGCTGACAAGTTCAACTTCGAGATGGTTGCTATCACTTTGCGTGAGAGCAAATCTGCTTTCGACAACGATTGGAGCGCTATGCTGTACAACGTTGCTAAGGACGAGTACTGCTTCTCCAAGAAATATCACCTGCACATCATCGACCGTATCGGCGGTGGCGACAGCTTCGGCGGTGGCTTGATCTACTCCTTGCTGAACGGCAAAGACACTCAGGCAGCTGTTGAGTTTGCAGTTGCAGCTTCTGCACTGAAGCACTCCATCGAGGGCGACTACAACTTTGCAACCGTTCCCGAGGTAGAGAAACTGGCTGGTGGCGACGGCTCCGGTCGTGTACAACGCTAATCAAGGCGTATTCTTCTAATCATTTAGATAGATTTACCTTCCAAGCGGAAAGGGACAGCAGAAATGCTGTCCCTTTTTGCAGTTTTGCCCCTAAATTTTAAATTCATCTTGCAATCATGTATACAAAATGATATTCTGAATACAAGTGAAAGGGAAAGGGGTGCTGCATATGAGCAGTGTACCAAGCAATTCCAGCGAAGGCATTTATCAGATCCTCAAACAGGAAATCCTCGACCTGCGGATAAAACCGGGGCAGCCGCTAAGCGAAAATGAGCTTTGCACCCGTTTTGGTGTTTCCCGTACCCCCATCCGCAGCGTTTTGCAACGGCTGAAAGAAACGGGACTGGTAGATGTGGTACCCTACAAAGGCACGACCGTAACGCTGCTTAGCATGGACGAGATCGAACAGCGCATTTATATGCGTGTTGCCATCGAAAGCATGGTGTTGCGTGATTTTATCGACGTATGCACCCCTATTTTATTGGAAAAACTGCGCTATATCATCCGCAAACAGTTGGTTTTGCTGCAACAGCCCGACGTGGAGAGTAGCGAATTTTATCGTTTGGACAGCCAACTGCACGAGGTCTGGTTTTCCACCACAAAAAAAGAATTGCTTTGGCAGCTGATTCAAAAAACACAGGTAAACTATACCCGTTTTCGTATGCTGGACATCGTAGCCGTACAAAACTATCACGAGATCGTGGCAGAACATGAGCGGTTGTTTGCAATCATTGAAAAAAAGGACAAGGCAGCGGTGGAAAGCTGGGTAAAAAGCCATATGTACGGCGGAATTTACCGTCTGGGCGATCGTATTCATACCGAGTTTCGAGAGTATTTTCAGCCGGCTACTTCACAGCAGCCTTTAAAATGAGCCAATCATTGACGGCTTGTACAATTTTTGTTGAAAAAGATTGTGCTTGTATCCAGATTGAAAATTAGAATACAAGGTGGTATAGTGGTATACGAGGAATCAAATTGCAGAGTTCGCTTTCTCCGCACTGCATAGCCCTTTCTTCTCCTAGGCTGTGCAGATTTGGGCGGCAGTCGGTTTGCGGTTAGCAAGGGACCGCAAACCGCACTGTTGCTGAATTCTGCTCCTTATATATCGAACGCATCAACCGCCGAAACCCGTTCGGCTGGAATATTTTTTAGGAGGAACAAACCCATGGATATTCGTTATTCTTGCAATCAGCGTGACTTCAAACGCTACACCACAGAAGAAACCCGTAATGAATTTTTGATCACCGGTCTGTATCAGGCAGACGAGGTCGTAGCTGTATACAGCCATGTCGACCGTATGGTTACTTTTGGCTGTATGCCGGTCAAGGAAACCGTTTCGCTGGATAAGGGCATCGACGTTTGGCATAACTTCGGCACCCATTACATCCTCGAACGCCGTGAGATCGGTATTTTCAACATCGGCGGCAGCGGTAAGATCACCGTGGACGGCACCGTTTACGAACTGAACTACAAAGATTGCCTGTACATCACTATGGGCGCAAAAGAGGTTCTGTTCAGCAGCGACAGCGCAGATGCACCTGCAAAATTCTACATGGTTTCGGCACCTGCACATTGCAGCTACGAAACCCGTTTGATCAAAATCGAAGATGCTGCCAAAAAGCCTCTGGGTGCAATGGAAACTGCAAATAAGCGTACCATCAATCAGTTCATCCACCCCAGCGTTCTCAAAACCTGCCAGCTGTCCATGGGTATGACCTGCTTGGAGCCGGGCAGCGTTTGGAACACCATGCCTGCTCATACCCACGAGCGCCGTATGGAAATCTACACCTACTTTGAAATTCCCGAAGGAAACGTTGTTTTCCACATGATGGGCGAAGGCAACGAAACCCGCCACATCGTAATGCAGAACGAAGAAGCTGTTATCAGCCCCTCTTGGAGCATCCACTCGGGCGCAGGTACCAGCAACTACACCTTCATTTGGGCAATGGGTGGCGAAAACCAAGAGTTCGACGATATGGACACCATCCCCACCACCGAACTTCGCTAAGTTTACCGAAAACAGCACCCCGCTGTTTTGAATACAATCAATCAAGGAGGACATAACAATGGATTTGAAAGCATTTGACCTGACTGGTAAAGTTGCTCTGGTGACCGGCGCATCCTACGGCATCGGTTTCGCTATCGCAAAAGGACTGGCATCCTGCGGTGCTACTATCTGCTTCAACGACATCAACGAAGAATTCCTGAACAAGGGTCTGGCAAACTATAAAGAGGCTGGTATCGACGCACACGGCTATGTATGCGACGTTACCGATGAGGCGGCTGTACAGAATCTGGTCAAGACCATCGAAGAAGAAGTTGGCGTGATCGACATTCTGGTAAACAATGCAGGTATCATCAAGCGCATCCCCATGATCGAGATGGCAGCTGAAGATTTCCGCAAGGTTATCGACGTTGACCTGAACGCTCCGTTCATCTGTGCAAAGGCTGTTATCCCCTCGATGATCAAAAAGGGCGGCGGAAAGATCATCAACATCTGCTCCATGATGAGCGAGTTTGGCCGTGAAACCGTTTCTGCTTATGCAGCTGCAAAGGGCGGCTTGAAAATGCTGACCAAGAACATCGCTTCTGAGTATGGTCAGTACAACATCCAGTGCAACGGCATTGGACCCGGCTACATCGCTACTCCCCAAACTGCCCCCCTGCGTGAGGTTCAGCCGGACGGCAGCCGTCATCCCTTCGATCAGTTCATTCTGGCAAAAACCCCCGCAAACCGCTGGGGCGAGCCCGAGGATCTGGCAGGCCCCGCTGTGTTCCTGTCTTCCTCCGCTTCCGACTTCGTAAACGGTCTGATCTTGTATGTAGACGGCGGTATCGCTGCTTACATCGGCAAACAGCCCTCCTGATCTCGGGAACCATTTGTAAAGCCAACTGCCCCCTGTGCCAACGGCACAGGGGGCAGTTTTGTTTTATTCAGCTTTCCGGATAACTACCATACAGCAGGTTTCGAATCATCTGAAAGGTGATGGCGGTCATGTGTTGGGGCGATTCTACGCATCCACCCAAAAGCCAATCTTTGATCAATCCAAAGCAGCCAACGGCACAGAAAGAAAAGGTATATTTCATATCCTCCTTACGTGCAGGAAATGCCGCTTGCAATGCTCTCATGCTGTAACCGGAGATCATTTCCTCAATGCGCCGCAAGAATGCAACGCTCCCGTTTGGCCCCACCAATGCAACGCAAATTTCACGATGCTCGAATAAAATGTTGAAAACATCCTCAAAAAACGGCAGCCCGCTTTCGCTGAACGGCAAACCTAAATGCTGTTGAACCGCAAGTTCCAACTCGTCGAACAACTCGCTTTCGATGCTTTCCAACAGGTCGTAAATGTCGGCGTAATGTAAGTAAAAGGTAGACCGATTGATGTCCGAACGTTCTACCAGTTCGGTCACGGTGATCTCGTTGATGGGTTTTGTCTGTAACAGCTCGGCAAGCCCGTGCCGCAAAAGGGACTTGGTTCGGCGAATACGACGTTCGATAGCAGCCACCTCGCAGTTGTAAACTTTTTTTGAAAACTAGACACTTGCCACCTGCATCGTCCATTTATAGACAAATGCAAAAAAGCTGTTGGTTGTGCAGGATGCCTGAAACAAGTATAATTCTCTTTGCCATAAAATGCAAGTAAAAGCAGATGACGGCAATAGAGGCGTAGCAGATGCCACTGAAAAAGCGATGCAAACGCCTCGGAAGGGAAGCGATAGACAATGCTCAAACGTGAATGGAAAAGCTTATTGAGCAACCGATTATTGGTAGTGGTCATGGCTGCCATCGTGGCGATCCCAACCATCTATACCACCTTGTTTCTTGGCTCCATGTGGGACCCTTACGGCAAAGTAGAGCAACTGCCGGTAGCGGTGGTGAACCGTGACGTACCAGTGGACTATGCGGGCAAAAAGCTGGAGGTCGGGCAGCAACTGGTGGATAAACTCGAGCAAGACCGTTCGCTCGACTTCGACTTCGTGGACAGCCAGACCGCAAAGCAGGGGCTTGCTGATGGTAAATATTATATGGTCATCACCATCCCAGAAAACTTTTCGGCAAATGCAGCCACACTCACCGATCCGCAGCCGAAAAAAATGCTGCTGGAGTACCAAACCAACCCCGGCACCAATTACATTGCATCGAAATTAGGGGAAACAGCGATGAAAGAGATGCAGGCGTCGGTGCGTGAGGAGATCACAAAAACCTACACCCAGACCGTATTCGAACAGTTGGATACCCTTTCGGACGGGATGCAGACGGCAGCCGACGGAGCGCAACAGCTTGCAGACGGCACCGACACATTGGCAGATGGCAACCGAACGGTAAGCGACAATTTAAAGGTGCTTGCCGACAGCACCCTTACCTTTTCGGACGGAAGTCAACAACTGGTAGAGGGTATCGGCAAATACACCGAAGGTGTCGCAGCATTAAACAGTGGCGCACAGCAGCTCGACAGCGGTGCTTCGGCATTACAGCAGGGTATGAACGACCTGCAAGCGTCGGTACCGGCACTGTCACAGGGGGTGCAAGCACTGGACGGTGGCGCACAGACCTTGCAGCAGGGGATCGAGTCTGCCCAAAAGGGCAGTGACGATCTGCAACAAGGAACGTTCCAGTTAGACGAAAAAATGAAAGAACTCAGTGGCGGACTGGATCAGCTGCGTTCCCAAACCCAGCAACTACCCGCAGCAGTACAGCAGTTGAACGGCGGTAGCCAAGCGGCATTGGAGGGCGCACAGAAGTTGAACGGTGGCGCACAAGGGCTTTTTCAAGGTACCGTGCAACTGCAAACCGGTGCCGACCAGCTTTCCAATGCAATGCAGCAGATCTCTGCAAAATCACAGGAACTGCGCCAAGCAACACAAGGGCTGAAACAGGGCATGGAGCAGCTTTCGGGTGCAATACAGGCAATGCCGTCGGGCGGTGGCGAACTGCAAGCCCAGCTGCAACAGGCAGCGCAGCAGACCGCCGCAGCCATCGGTCAGCCGCAGGACGCCAGCGCACTGGCGGCACAAATCGCCCAAACCGCACAGGCAGCCCAGAGCGGTGATGCGCAGGCAGTGGCCACATTGGCAGAACTTGCAAATCAGGCGGCTGCTATGGCACAGACAAACTATGTGGCAGCCAGCACGGCGAATGCAGGCTGTGAAAATGCTGTCCAGGCATTTGAAAGCATCGGCAGCGCAGTAGCAGACACCGGTGGGCTGGACCAGTTGAAAACCGCCGCTGCTCAGTTGCAGCAAGCAGCCGTTCAACTGGAAAGCGGTACCGCAAATTACACCACTTCCGTTGACCAAGCAGCACAAGCATCGCAATCGCTGGCAGACAAAGCACCTGCACTGGTACAAGGGGCAGATGCTCTGGCGCAAGGCTCACAGCAGTTGGAAAGCGGTCTGAATGCTCTGCAAGCAGGCACACAGCAACTGAATGACCAAGCACCGCAGCTTACCGACGGCGTGGCACAGCTTGCATCGGGCGCACAACAGCTGCAACAACAAGGGACTGCACCTGTGCGCAGCGGTGCAGAACAGCTTTCGGGCGGTCTGGGACAACTGGTAGCAGGTTCTCAGGCACTCAAGCAGGGAACAGGAGAACTTTCCGCAAAGATCCCTGCCCTGACCGACGGTGTCGGAAAATTGAAAGTCGGCACCGATTCGCTAAAACAGGGAACCACTCAGCTCGCCGCAGGTACCGCTCAGTTGCAGCAAAACAGCGCAGCACTGAACCAAGGCGCAACCGCTTTGCAGGACGGCGCAGGTAAAATTCAGGACGGCGCACAAAAACTGTATGATGGCAGCTTGAAACTGGGCGACGGCATTTTGCAACTGCAAAACGGAAGCAACACCTTGCAGCAGTGTCTGGCAGAGGGCGCACAGCAGTTGCAGCAAACCAACACCAGCCAACAGACGGTAGAGATGTTCGCTGCACCTGTTCAAACCGAGGAAACCATGCTGACCAGTGTCCCCAACAACGGCCACGCAATGGCACCATATATGATGTCGGTCGCATTATGGGTGGGCTGCATCGCATTCAGCCTCATGTATCCGCTCACAGCTTACCAAGGCGAACTGAAAAGCGGTACCGCATGGTGGATAAGCAAGGCATCTGTCCTGTATCCGCTGGCGATCCTACAGGCACTTGTCATGCTGTTTGCCCTCAATCAAATCGACGGCTTACAGCCCGCTCAAATGGCAAACACCGTATTGGTCGCCTGTGTAGCAGCCGTAACGTTTATGTCGGTCATGTATTTCTTCACTTGTCTGCTCGGAAAAGTCGGCAGCTTCTTGATGCTCATCTTCATGGTGGTACAGCTTGCCGGCTCGGTAGGCACCTATCCATTGGAGATCTCAGGCGATTTCGTCAAAAATCTGTATCCATGGGTTCCCTTTACCTACACCGTAAAGGCATTCCGCAGTACCGTCGCAGGTGGCGAAAGTGTGGCAGGTTGCTTGCAGTATTTGATAATGTGGCTCATCGTGTTCTCGCTGCTGACCATCGTTGTGTTCCAGATCCGCAGTTACAGGATCAAACAACAAAAACCTACCTTGATGGACTGGCTGGAACATCATCACCTTGCATGAATCCTTTCTCCCTTTTTTCGGTCGATGCAATCGCATCGGCCGTTTTTGTGAAAACCGCCCTTTTTGCAACCAGATTCGCAAGAATATGCAAGGACAAAACGGCATCATTTGCGTTATACTGATAAAAAGGTCTGGAGAATAAGGCTGTTTCAGACTATGAAAAAAGGAGACGATGAATATGTTCACCATTACAAAACAACATCTGTCGCATGAGGGTGCCGAATACGACCAGTATGTTCTGGCTGACAGTGCTGCAAACACTACCGTTACCGTTACCCCCTGTAAAGGCGGTATGATCACCGGTATGACCCTGAATGGCGAAGAATTCAGCTGGCTGCGTGACCCCAATTTCTACCTGCCCGAGCGTCCTCGCTGCGCCGTGCCGGTGCTGTTCCCTTGCTGCGGTCGTTGCGCTGACGGAAAAAATACCTTCGAGGGTAAGGAATATCCCATGGACATCCACGGTATGGCACATAGCCTGCCTTGGAACGTAGTAGCAGAAAACTGCGAGGACGGTGCTGCTTTGACCATCGAATTGACCGACAGCGAAGCGACCCGTGAGTTCTACCCCTATGCCTTCTCGGTTCGCATCACTTACCGCCTGAAAGGTAACACTGTATCGCTGGAGCAGGAGTATCATAACGCCGACAGCAAGCCCATGCCTTTCGCATTTGGTTTCCATCCCTATTTCGCTTGCACCGACGTGCGCAACCTGAAATGGGAATTGAACGCAGCAACACAGGAAGACCCCGACACCGGCGCATCTGTTGCAGCCCCTGCCGAGGTAGACTTCCCCTATGACCCCGACCAGACCACCCGTTACTACAAGGGCGTACAAAGCCCGATGGCATTCACCGACACCCAAAGCGGTCATAAAGTAAGCATCGACTTTGACGAGCATTTTGGCAATGTTGTACTGTGGAGCCAGTGCGATTTGGGCTTCATCTGCATGGAGCCTTGGAACGGCTGGCCCAATAGCCTGAATACCGGCGATTGCGAAGTGCTGGAGGCAGGCAAAACATTGGCAGCGGTTTGCTCTTTCACGATGCAAAAGGTATAATTGGTCAAACTGTATATTAAAAAAGCTTTGGCAGAAGTGCGCCACTCAAAGGTGGTGTATTTCTGCCTTTTTTAATAAAATAAGATATTTTTGCCTGCTCCTATTGACTCTCACGTTGCGTCATGGTTTATAATGCCTTTACACGGGAGGGGTTGCGATGCGAACAGTAAACGAAGTAAGCAAGCTTGTAGGTGTAAGTGTGCGCACCTTGCACCATTATGACGCCATCGGGCTTTTAAAGCCCACAAAGGTGACGCAGGCGGGCTATCGACTGTACGACGATGCGGCACTGTGGCGATTGCAAAGTATTTTGCTGTTTCGAGAATTGGAATTTCCGCTGAAAGAAATTAAAACGATTCTCAACAGCCCCAATTTCGATACATCACAGGCATTGGCGCAGCAGATTGAATTACTGGAATTAAAGCATAAACATATCGGGCAGTTAATCTCTTTTGCCCGTGAGATACAGAAAAAAGGAGTAGAAAAAATGAATTTTCAGGTTTTTGACAAAAGCGAGATCGAACAGTACAAGGCAGAAGCTAAGGAAAAATGGGGACACACCAAAGAATATCAGGAGTACGAGCAACGGCAAAGCGAAAAACAAGGATTTGACGATGCCGCCATGCAGATGATGGAGTTATTTTGTCAGCTTGGGGCATTGAAAGACCTGCCTCCTGCCGACAAAGCTGTGCAGGAAAAAATCGGCAGCCTGCAAAGCTTTATTACAGAGAATTACTATACCTGTACCAAGCAAATTATGCACGGATTGGGTCAGATGTATATTCAGGATGAACGCTTTCGAAAAAATATCGACAAAGCGGGCGGTGAGGGAACAGCAGAATTTGTCAGTCGTGCAATCGAGATATATTGCACAAAGGGATAAAAGAACATTTTTTGAGGTTTGGAAAAACAAAGCAAAACTTTTATCTTGACTTTAATAAAATTCAATGTTATATTTAATTATATTAAAGAAAGGCGGTGAAAAGATGGACGTTTTGCCCGAATGGCTCGCAACGCTAGAGGAGGAAGAAGTGGTGTTTATCAAAAAATTCCTGCTTGCTTCGGGGTCGCTGAAAGAAATCGCTCAACAGTACGGCGTGACCTATCCTACGGTGCGATTGCGATTGGATAAACTCATCCAAAAAATCAAAATCAGCGAGGACAGCGCAAACGACCCCTATATTGCATTGGTCAAACGCCTTGCGGTAAAGGATAAACTCGACTTCGACACCGCAAAAATCCTTATCACCGAGTATAAAAAGCAAACAGGAGGAAAGTAATATGGAAATGCAAGCCGTTACATTTGCTGCACAAATGTTCAACCTTATTCTTGTTCTTTTTTTAACGGCACTCATCATCGGTGGCACGGTCGCCCTGCAAATTTTTCTGTCAAATAAAAAAATCAAATGGTTGGGGCTGATTTTGCCGATGCTTACATTTTTACCCTCGCTGTTTATCTTGCTGCAAATTGCCACAGTAGGGCAGGATACAAATGCGATTCTTGCGATGCTGTTACCAATCTTTTTGGTTCTCAACATTCCTACCGCTATTTTGTTGATAATTTACGCCGTTTGCCGCCAAAACTACAAAGCAAAACAGGAAATTGAAAAAATGAATATCCAAGACCTATAAAACAACAAACCCCATGCCGAAAAACTAGCATGGGGTTTGTGTTTTTTGTCAATAGGACTTTTTCAATAAACAATTTATAATATAAGTGTGGAACAGCGTCTTTACTTAATTCGCTCCGCCTGTACTGCGTTCGATCTTTAGGCTGGTCACAAATTCTTTGGGGCTGATGTGATATTCCGACTTGAACGCACGGTAGAAGTTCGCATAATCACCAAACCCGCAATGTTGATATACGTCGGTGGGCGGTGTGCCGTCGCTCAGCATCTGCTTTGCAATCACCAACCGCTTTTGAATGATGTAGCGGTAGACCGACGTCCCCACCAACCGATTGAACTCATGCGAGAGGTGGTATTTGCTGATGAAAAACTTGCCTGCCAGCAAGTCCAGCGACAAGTCTTCGCTGTAATGCTCGTTGATGTAGGCAAGCACGTTGGAAACCACCGGACCCGATTTGTCCTTTACCTCGTGGTGCTGTGGGCTTCGTTCGGCAAGGCGATTGACCAATATCAGCAGTTCGATGAGGTATGCGGCTGCCGCAAGGTCGCTGGCAAATTCGTGCGATTCGGTTTCGGTGATAAGCCGTTCCATCAGGTTGGTCACGTGCTGACGGGTTGCAGCGTCAGGGCGAATCATATTGGTATGGTAGGGATGACCCGTGTCGAAGCAACGGGTGAGGTCGTGACCGGTTTTGTTCAAGTCCTTGATGAATGCTTTGTCGATCCACAAAACGATGCGCTCATATGGCTGTTTTTCCCATGTAAACATCGGCTGATGCAGCTCCAGGGGACTGATGAGCAAAATGTCGCCCGGCATTAGGTGGTAGTTGCGGCTCTCGATGCTGTAATTGACATTCCCCGACAAAAACAGATAAATTTCATAAAAATCGTGGTGGTGAAGGGCAACTTCATTCAGGTAAGAATCCCGATAGCGATAAATTTCGTAGTTACGGCGAAGCATATACTGGCGGGAGATAAAATTTTGAACTTTTGCCGGCAAAATCTCCACCTCCTTAGCGTGATTGTAAAAAAAGAGTGCAACGGCAGATAGAAAAAGTTATATTATTAACAGCATAAAACAATTTACGCAATGTGTCAAGCAATAATCGCATTGAACATTGCAAATAAGTGTGATAGTATTGGAAATATAAACAAAAACAGCCTTTTTTTATTACGTTCCTTGTACAAATGTACAATATGCACAAATTCGTGCAAATTTTTTAGAATAAACAACAAAAACGAAAGGGGTAATACCAATGACTTCTAAAATTGTAATTTCCGGTTTTGCGGATGAAATCAGCGCACAGCTGGACGAACAGCTGAAAGTTGTGACCCAGCTGGGAATGAACCACATCTCCTTGCGTGCAGCCGACGGAAAAGGCATTGCAGAATATACACTCGACGAGGTAAAAGAAAGCATTTTGCCCCGCTTGAATGCAGCAGGCGTAAAGGTTTCCAGCTTGGGCAGCCCCATCGGTAAAGTGAATGTGGACGACGAAGAAGGCTTTGAAAAACAGCTCGTTCAGTTGGACACTCTGTGCCAGATCTGCCACCTGTTGGACTGCAAATACATCCGTATGTTCAGTTTCTACATCCCCAAAGACAAAGATGCTGACGATTACCGTGACATCGTGTTGGAAAAATTGAAAAAGTTTGCAGCCATTGCAGAAAAATATGACGTCATCCTCATCCACGAAAACGAAAAAGACATCTACGGTGACATTGCCCGTCGCTGTAAAGTGGTTCTGGACGAACTGGCAAGCCCGCACTTCAAAGCTGCGTTCGACTATGCAAACTTCGTTCAGTGTGGCGAGGATACCGCCGCTGCGTGGGAAATGCTGAAAGAACACGTGGTCTACATCCACATTAAAGACGCTGTATACGGCAAGGGCGAAAACGTTGTTTGCGGTACCGGCGACGGAAAAATTGCACAGCTGCTTGAGCAGGCAATCGTGAAAGAGGGCTACGAGGGCTTTTTGACTTTGGAACCGCATTTGGTTCTGTTCGACACTCTGCAAAGCCTCGAAACCGAGGATGCCACCGACATCATCACCGAGAACAAGGCAAAAGACGGTGCAGAAGGCTACGCAATGCAGTATAACGCATTGAAAAACATTTTAAGCAAATTCATGTAATCCAATTTACATAAAAACTAAAGGAGAATCTTCAACATGGACAAGAAAATTCGCTTCGGTCTTATCGGTATCGGCGCACAGGGCGGTGCTTACGCCGGCTTTTTGACCGGCAAAGCAGGTTTCCCCGGAATGCCCGCACCGGAATGCCCTCCCCACTGCGCACTGGGCGCACTGTGTGACATCGACCCCGCAAAAGAGGCGATGTGCAAAGAAAAATACCCCGAGTATCCTTTCTTCAGCGATTGGAAAGAGATGGTAGCTTCCGGCACTGTAGACGCAGTTATCACCACCGTTCCCCACTACCTGCACACCGAGATCGCTATCTACTGCATCGAGCATGGTATGCCTGTTTTGGTAGAAAAACCCGCAGGTGTATATGCAAAATCGGTTCGTGAGATGAACGAGTGCGCTGCTGCACATCCCGAAGTTCCTTTCGGCATCATGTTCAACCAGCGTACCAATAAACTGTATCAGCGTATCAAAGAAATCATCGCTTCGGGCGAGATGGGCGAGATCCGCCGTTCGAACTGGATCATCAACACTTGGTGGCGTCCCGACAGCTACTACCGTCAGAGCGACTGGCGTGCTACCTGGGGCGGCGAAGGCGGCGGTGTTCTGGTAAATCAGGCTCCCCACCAGCTCGACCTGTGGCAGTGGATGTGCGGTGTACCCACCAAGGTATACTCCAAAATCAAATACGGCTGCCATCGTGACATCGTTGTAGACAACGACGTTACCATCCTGACCGAGTATGCAAACGGTGCAACCGGTTCTTTCATCACCTGCACCCACGACGCTTGCGGTACCGACCGCTTGGAGATCGACTTCGATAAGGGTAAGATCGTTGTGGACAACAGCAAGACCGCAACCGTTTATCGCCTGAACAAGAGCGAGCAGGAAATGAACGACACCATGAGCATGATGGAAGTTGCAAAACTGACCAGCGGCAACGGCGGCGGCGGACTGTTTACCACCGAAACCTTCGAAAACACCGACGGTTGGGGCTATCAGCACACCACCGTTATGGAGAACTTTGCTTGCCACATCCTCGAGGGTACCCCGCTGCTGGCTCCCGGTAGCGATGGAATCAACGGCGTGACCTTGGCAAACTCTACCCTGCTGTCCAGCTGGTTGGGTCGTGAGGTGGAGAATCCCTGCGATGAGGAGCTGTTCTTGGCAGAGCTGAACAAGCGTATCGCCGAAGAAGGCAAGTTCCCCACCCGCTAATTCAAAAAAGTGGCTGACAGGGCGTTGCATTTCTGCCCTGTCCATGCCCTTTTATAGGAGGCAGTCATAAAATGAAACGAGTTGCTGTAATCGGTTTGGGCGAAATCGCAAAAGTACACGTTCCCATCTTGTCGAAGTTGGAAACCGTGGAACTTTGCGCAGTATGTGATTTGAGAGAGGAACGCAGGAACCTTGCACCCAACGTTCCGTTCTACACAGATTACAAAGAAATGTTGGAAAAGGAAAAGCCGGATTGTGTCCACCTGTGCTTGCCGCACTGGCTGCATTATCCGGTGGCAAAAGATGTTGCCGAAGCAGGCGTGAACATCTTCTGCGAAAAACCCCTTGCCCTCAACGCCGAGCAGGCACGACAGTTCGAGCAGCTGGAACAGCAGCACCCCGAGATTAAAATCGGTCTGTGTTTGCAGAACCGCTACAACGAAACCACCGAGGCATTGATGCGCATCATCGAAAGTGGCTTGGAGGGTGCAGTGACCAGCGTAAAAGCAAATGTGGTATGGGCACGTTCGAAAGAATATTACGATGCCGAGCCTTGGCGTGGCAAGATGAACACCGCCGGCGGTGGTGCGATGATCAACCAGAGCATCCACACGTTGGACTTGATGTCCCAGTTTGGCGGTGAGATCGACACCATCCGTGGCAACATTTGCCAGTTGCTGGAATATGGCATCGAAGTAGAAGACACCGCAGTGGCACACATCCTGTACAAAAACGGTGCAGTAGGTACCTTCTTTGCAACCGTTTCCCATGCAGTAAACACCAGCGTGGAGATTGCTGTGGAAATGGAAAAAGGCAGCTACCGCATTCAGGACAACAAGCTGTGGAAACTGGAGGGCAGCGAAATGACCTTGCTGGCAGAAGATGCCCGTTTGCCCGGCGCAAAGTTCTACTACGGCGCAAGCCATGCCAAACTGATCCGTATGTTCTACGAGGACTTGGAAAGCGGCGAGTGCCGTTATCCCCGTGCTGCTGACGGCGTGATGAGTATGCGAATGATCGACGCTGTTCGTGCATCTTCCCAAAGCGGAAAGCCCGAAACCGTATAAAAAATCCCGACTGCCGCCCAAATAGGAGAAAGCGTAGATTGCGCTGTTATCAGGAGAAGATAAAACTAAACAGTAAAGGAGTTTGAACCCAATGAGCAAAAAAGGCTTGATCGGTATTCAGATGAGTACCATTAAAAATAAGATCAACGAACTGGGCGCATACGACACCTTGAAAGCCTGTGCAGAACTGGGCTACCACTGTGTAGAGGTAAGCCAGATCCCAATGACCCCAGAAAACGTTGCCGAAATGAAACGTGCCTGCGACGAGTTCGGCATTAAGATCGCTGCTCTGTCGGCTGGTTTGGAGCCGATGATACCCGGTATGCCCGGCGAGTGGCTGACCACCGATTTCGACAAGATCGTTGCCGATTGTAAAGCACTGGATTGCGATATGCTGCGCATCGGTATGCTGCCGATGAACTGCATGGGCAGCCGTGAGAAAGCTTTGGACTTTGTAAAACGTGCCGACGAGATGGCAGCACGTCTGAAAGAACATGGCATCGACCTGTACTACCATAACCACCACATCGAGTTCACCAAATACGACGGTGAATATCTGCTGGACATCATCAAGAACAACACCAAGCACATGGGCTTCGAGTTGGACATCCACTGGATCCAGCGTGGTGGTGAAAATCCCGTTGAGTTCATCAAGAAATACGACGGTCGCATCCGTCTGCTGCATCTGAAAGATTACCGCATCGGCGAAGTGAAGATGCCCGAAGCTCCTTTCGACCCCAAAACCTTTATGGATGCATTCACCGGTGTGGTAGAGTTTGCAGAGGTCGGAGAGGGTACTTTGCCCATCAAAGAGTGCATCGAAGCAGGTCTTGCAGGTGGCAGTGAGTACTTCCTCATCGAGCAGGATGATACTTATGGTCGTGATCCCTTTGAGTGCCTCAAAACCAGCCGCGAAAACCTCATCAAACTGGGCTACGCAGACTGGTTTGAACTGTAATTCGACACAACAAAAAGTGTGGCATGAAAGATGCTGCACTTTTTGTGCTGTAAACAATGTAAAAGGAGAGAATATTCGTTATGAAAGCATTTATGGATAAAGACTTTTTGCTGACCACCGAAACCGCTCGCACACTGTACCACGAGCACGCAGCAAAAATGCCTATCATTGACTATCACTGCCACATCAATCCGCAGGAGATCGCCGAGGATCGCCGTTTTGAAAACATCACTCAGGTATGGCTGGGCGGCGACCACTACAAATGGCGTGTAATGCGCTCCAATGGTGTAGACGAGAAATACATTACCGGCGATGCTTCTGACCGTGAGAAGTTCCAGAAATTCGCCGAGGCTCTGCCCAAGGCAATCGGTAACCCCATGTACCACTGGTGCCATCTGGAATTGCAGCGTTATTTTGGCTACAACGGCGTTTTGAACGGTGAAACTGCTGAGGAAGTTTGGAACCTGTGCAACGAGAAATTGCAGAACGACCCCAACACCACTGTTCGTGGCTTGGTAAAATCGAGCAACGTTTACATGGTAGGTACCACCGACGATCCTTGCGACAGCTTGGAGTGGCACAAGAAAATCGCTGAGGACGCAAGCTTCGAAACCAAAGTTTGCCCCAGCTTCCGCCCCGATAAGGCTTTGAACATCGACAAGCCCGGCTTCGTAGAGTATATCCATCAGCTGGAAAAAGTAGTTGGCAGCGAGTTCAGCTGCATCCACTGTGTACGTGACGCTCTGGGTCAGCGCATCGACTTCTTTAACGAGATGGGCTGCCGTGCTTCTGACCACGGTCTGGACTACATCATGTATCGTCCCGCAGATGACGCTACCGTTTCTGCTATCTTCCAGAAAGCAATGAAGGGCGAAACCATTACCGTCGAAGAAGCAGAGATGTACAAAACCGCTCTGTTGCTGTTCTGCGCACGTAAATATGCCGAACTGGGCTGGGCAATGCAGCTGCACTACTCCTGTATGCGTAACCCCAACGCAAAAATGTTCGCAAAGCTGGGCCCCGACACCGGTTATGACGTAATCGGCATCACTTCCAGCGGCAGCGCATTGGCTGCACTGCTGAGCCAGCTGGACAGCGAAAACAAGCTGCCCCGTACCATCCTGTACAGCCTGAACCCCGCTGACAATGCACAGCTGGGCACCATCATCGGCGCATTCCAGGGCGTTGAGGTTGCCGGCAAAATGCAGCACGGCAGCGCATGGTGGTTCAACGACAACAAAACCGGTATGTTCGAGCAGATGACCAGCCTTGCAAATCTGGGCTTGTTGGGCAACTTCATCGGTATGCTCACCGACAGCCGCAGCTTCCTGTCCTACACTCGTCACGAGTACTTCCGCCGCATCCTGTGCGAACTGATCGGCAACTGGGTAGAGAACGGCGAGTACCCCGCTGATATGAAGGCATTGGGTGCAATGGTAGAAGATATTTGCTTCAACAACGCAAAACGTTATTTTGGCATCTAATTCCTGACCGGAATTTAAAAACAAACGATGTTTTTTGCTGCGGCGTGTCGCTTTGAGCTTTTTCAAGGCGGTGCGCCGCTTTTTTGGCAAAAGTACGAAAAAATAGCGATTGTTTTGGTGAATGTTGAAATTTACAGCAATATTTACAATCCAAATAACAATATTAGATATATTGATTGTAAATATAGTGTGGTATGCTATGAATAGTCAATAAAAAGTTTTTCTGTTTTTCTTGAAGCGGTGTGCAAAATGCGTTACAATAAAAACAGGAAGTCTGAAGATGGACGTTATATAATCAAATCAGAAAGCTTAATAAGGAGGATGATACCAATGAAACTTTCGTTCCGCTGGTATGGTGATTCTGACCCCATTTCGCTGGAGTATATCAGCCAGATCCCCGGTATGCGCAGCATCGTTTCCGCTGTTTACGATGTAAAGCCCGGCGAGGTATGGCCCGAGGAAAGCCTTGCTAAAATGAAGCAGCAGTGTGAGGCACACGGCTTGGTATTCGACGTTGTAGAGTCGATTCCTGTTCACGAGGACATCAAACTGGGCCGCAACAATGTTGAGGAGTTGCTCGATGTTTACTGCGAGAATATCCGTCGCTGCGCAAAGCACGGCGTAAAATGCGTGACCTACAACTTCATGCCCGTATTCGACTGGACTCGTACCCAGCTGGATAAAAAAGCCGCTGACGGTTCTACCAGTCTGGTAATGTATTGGGATCAGATGAAAGGTCTGGACCCCCTGAAAGACGACATCCACCTGCCCGGTTGGGATTCCAGCTACACGCAGGACGAGGTTCGTGAGCTGATCCAGGCTTACGGCGAGCTGGGTGAGGAAGGTCTGTGGAAGAATCTGGAGCACTTCCTGAAGAAGGTCATCCCTGTTGCTGAGGAGTGCGGCGTTGTGATGGCAATTCATCCCGACGATCCTCCATACCCCATTTTTGGTCTGCCCCGCATCATCACCTGCGAGGCAAACCTCGACCGCTTCCTGAAGCTGGTCGACAGCCCCGCAAACAGCCTGTGCCTGTGCACCGGTTCGCTGGGTTGCGCTGCTTCCAACGACGTTGTTGCAATGGTTCGCAAGTACTCTGCAATGGGTCGCATCGGCTTCATGCATATGCGTAACGTAAAGATCATGGAAGATGGCAGCTTCGAGGAGCGTGCGCATCTGTCCAGCTGTGGCAGCTTGGATATGTACGACATCGTGAAAGCTTTGGTAGAAACCGGCTTTGACGGCTATGTACGTCCCGACCACGGTCGCATGATCTGGGGCGAGACCGGTAAGCCCGGCTATGGTCTGTATGACCGTGCTTTGGGTGCTACCTACATCAACGGTCTGTTCGAGGCCTGCGAGAAGAACCTGAAGAAATAATTTGCCTTGTATCAACGGCAGGAGAAGTGGGTGTGCCTGCTGCCTGCCGTTGCTTTTTCACACATCATCTACATAAATAGAAGGAGAAGATTCCAATGAACAAGAATGTTTTGGATACCGATTTGACCGGAAAAGTTGCTGTTGTTACCGGTGCAGGTGGCGTTTTGTGCTCCGCTTTTGCAAAAACTCTGGCTCGTGCAGGCGCAAAGGTTGCTTTGCTGGACTTGAATGAGGCTGCTGCACAGACCTTTGCTGACGAGATCGTTGCAGAGGGTGGCGTTGCTAAGGCTTACAAATGCAACGTTTTGGAGAAAGAGTCCTGCTACGCTGTTGCAGAGCAGGTTGCAGCAGACTTGGGCAGCTGCGACATTCTGGTAAACGGTGCAGGCGGCAACAACCCCAAAGCTACCACCGACAAAGAGTATTTTGAGATTGGCGACATCGACGCTGACACCAAGAGCTTCTTTGATTTGGACGCTGACGGCGTAGGTTTCGTATTCAACCTGAACTTCTTGGGAACCTTGATCCCCACTCAGGCTTTTGCACGTCAGATGATTGGCAAAGCAGGCTGCAACATCATCAACATCAGTTCGATGAATGCTTACACTCCGCTTACCAAGATCCCCGCTTACTCCGGCGCAAAAGCTGCGATCTCCAACTTCACCCAGTGGTTGGCTGTTCACTTCAGCAAGGTCGGCATTCGTGTAAATGCTATCGCTCCCGGTTTCTTCTCCACCAAGCAGAATGCTGCTCTGCTGTTTAATGCAGACGGCACTCCCACCGCTCGTACCGGCAAGATTTTGGCTGCTACTCCGATGGGTCGTTTCGGCGAGAGCGAGGAGCTGGACGGCAGCTTGCTGTTCCTGTTGAACAACAAAGCAGCTTCTTTCATCACCGGCGTTGTTATCCCTGTTGACGGTGGTTTCTCCGCTTACTCTGGCGTATAATCTACGCTTCGTCTTTTGCACTCCGCTTTTTACAAGCGGAGTGCTTTTTTGTTCTGAGGCACCAAAGTTGCTTTGAGAAGCTTTCTCCTTACTGAAAAAAGAAACGGAAATTTTTCTGTGTTGCAACATCCAAGCGGGATATTTTTGCGTTACTATATTTGAAAACAAAATATAGTAAATATGCACATAAAAATGAGGATTTTTTGAACTGAAAAAGAAGAAATGCACAATTACAACAATAAACGCAATTTTAACCGCAAGAAATATATGGAAAAGATGCCGAAAAAGTGGTAGGATATGTTTGTGGATTTTGTTGAAAAACAAAAACAGTTTCGGATTCTATTAAAAGGAGCGAGTATCTTATGGCAACATCTAAGTATGATGTAGGAAACGGTATTCACCGTGTTCCGCTGTGGCGCATTGCGGGCTATGCGCTAAACAACTCTGCAACCAACCTGTATATGTTCTTTATGGGCTACGTTGCGTATTATCTGAATGGCTTCGTTGGTATGGCTGCAATTTTGGCAGGTAGCTTCTCCATGATGATGCGTATTTGGGACGGCGTCACCGATCCGTTCGTGGGCTACATGGTTGACCGTACTACGACCCGTTTTGGTAAAAACCGTCCGTTCATCGTGATCGGTCAGATTATCCTGTGCGTGTCCAGCTACATCATGTTCCATGTCACCCATATGCTGCCCGAAAACACTTTACTGCGCAGCGTATTCTTTATCATCATGAGCATGATTTATTATATTGGATACACCTGTCAGTGTGTTGTTACCAAGTCTGCACAGACCTGCGTTACCAACGACCCCAAACAACGCCCCTTGTTCTCGGTGTTCGATGGTATGTACAATCTGGTTATTTTCTCCGGTTTGGCTATCGTGGTTGCCGGTCCGATGTACAATAAGTACGGCACCTTTGTTGCCGAAGGTTTCTTCCATGATATGTGGCTGATGACTGCGATCGCTTCTGCTGTTTGCACCGTAATTGCTGTTATCTCTATCTCTCCCAAGGATAATCCCAAATACTTTGGTACCGGTAAAGTAGTTAAAGTTGGCTTCAAAGACTACTGGGATGTATTGAAAAATAACCGTGCGATCCAGATGCTGGTTCTGTCGGCATCTACCGATAAACTCGGTTCTTCCGCAAAAACGACTGCTGTTACCGCAGTTATGTTCGGTGTAGTTGTTGGCAACTTCTCTTTGAGCGGTGGTTTCACCCTGTACACCTCTATCGCAAACATCGTGTTGCTTGTTCTCGGTATCGGTGTTTTGGCTACCCGTTTGGGTCAGCGTAAGGCAATGCTGGTTGGCTCTTGGGGTGCTTTGATCGGTAATGGATTGTTGGTTTGTCTGTGGACATTCGGCGACCCCACCACTTTCTCGCTGCCTGGTTACAAGGGCTTCATCGTTTGGAACTTCTTCAGCGTTGCACTGCTCGTTTTGACCATGCTCACCGGTGGTTTGCAAAATATTGCAGGCAGCATCGTTATCCCCATGACCGCCGACTGTGCCGACTACGAAGTATACCGCTCGGGTCGATATGTTCCCGGTTTGATGGGTACCTTGTTCAGCTTTGTTGATAAGCTTATTTCTTCGTTGGCACCGATGGTTGCAGGCGTTGTGTTTGCAATGGTTGGTTACGCCGAGCAAATGCCCGACATGAACTCCCCGTATAGCACCGGTTTGAAATTTGCAGGTATCTTCCTGATGTATGGTCTGATCATGGTAGGTCTGGTATGTAACGTTATAGCGATGAAGTTCTACCCCCTGACCAAGGAAAAGATGGAGGAGATCCAAGACAAGATCGCAGAAATCAAAAGCCAGGCTATGAAAGCTTGATAAAGTTAAGGATTTTGTAGGATAGATCATGCGGTAAAGAAAAGGTATTTTGAAAAACGATTTTCATTGTGGCGGTTTTAGGAGAGGTCGCCCAGTGCAAAATGGTTCAACCGCTGCTAAAAGGCTCTGCGGAAAAGTTCGCAGAGCCTTTATCTGTTGTAACACCATAAAATACTGCTAAAAAACAGTTATGCGATTGCGCTTGCAAAAAGCGTCGACCACCACAAGGAGCATCAGTATGCAAAAAGATGAAAAACAAAAAAATCTTGCACCGCAGGAGATCAGTGAACTGATAAAGCTGGAAGAAGAACTGTATCAACTGAAAGAGCAGAATAATATTCCGATTGAGCGCAGCAGATTCCATCGCTTTATGGATTGGTTGATGGAAATAAAGGAGCGTCCTCATCCGGTGCGACGAAAGAAATACCTTTGGCTGGCATTGCTTACCGGCTGGATGGGTGGGCATCGTTTTTATGCAAAACAGTATATTACGGCAGTAATCTATCTTGCACTGTTTTGGACAGGTGTACCGGCAGCAATGACCATCATCGACCTGATGGCAGCGTTGCCTAAGCAGGCAGACGAGCAGGGCATGATAAGCGTTTGACCCAGCAAAAAGCCAACTCGTTTTGTTTGCTTTGCACTTACGCTAACTCGATTTTGAACAACAGCTTTATTCCATACACCGAAGGCACAAGTTCTTTTTACAAAAAGGACTTGTGCCTTTTTGTAAGAATAAAATGAAAGATACAGGCAACACTAGCAACAGCAATAAGAGAACTTTGTACTCAACAATTACAATATTGTAAAAAATGTGATTTTCATATACGTACAAAAAAACGCATGGCAAAGTTAAAAAAATCACGAAGAAAACAGCAGTCAAAAAATCAATATCATTTTTTATGCTTTTTTGGAAAGTGAAAGCTTTTAAAAAGCTATAAGCATAAACGGAAATCAAATAAATTATGCAACATTTATAAAAAATAAATAAAAAAGTATACAATTTAAATAGAAAATAAGCGCAGACTTTTTTGTGTAAATTGTGCAAAATGTATAAAAATAGCAAGAAACGCAATCCCTGACGCAATTTTTGCATTGGAAACGACGGGCGAAAGTGTTAATATATTATCAATGCGGGTCGTTTTGTGCCGCAAACAGCAATATCCACACTTTTAACTAGAGGAGAAGAAACCATGAGCGACTTGAAACATTCAAGTGGTGTACATCGTGCCCATACATGGGAAATCGGTTTGTACGCTTTGAACAACACCTCTACCAACCTGTATCTTACCATGGTAGGCTACATTGCTTACTTCTTGGCAGGTATCGTTGGTGTAACCACCGTTTTGGCTGGTTCTATCATCACCATCATGCGCATTTGGGACGGCGTTACCGACCCCTTTGTAGGCTATCTGGTTGATAAGACCAATACCAAGTTTGGTAAAAACCGTCCATATATCGTGATCGGTAATGTGATCCTGTTCGTGATGACTTGGCTGATGTTCAACATCCTACCCAGCATGAGCACTGCTATCCGTTTCCCCGTGTTTATCCTGATGTACATGGTTTACATCATCGGATACACTTTCCAGTGCGTTGTTACCAAGTCTGCACAAAGCTGCTTGACCAACGACCCCAAACAGCGTCCCGTATTTACCATGTTCGATTCCGTTTACAACGTTTTGGCAATGAGCTTGATCATCCCTGTTTACGTTTCGAACACTTTGGTTCCCAAGTACACCCTTACCAGCACAAACAATGCTGCTGAGATCGACGCTTTGGTTGCACAGAACCCCGGTATCGCAGCCAGCTTGACCGTAAAAGACGGCATCACCACTTTGTCCGGTTTGTATCATCCGGAACTGTACAAAGAAATGCAGCTGGTTTTGGGCATTGTAGCTGCCGTATTTGCAGTGTGTGCGATCATTGGTCTGTGGCGTAAAGATAATGTGAAATACTTCGGCACCGGTAAGGTCACCCGTGTTGGATTTAAGGATTATGTTGACGTTATGGCACATAACCGTGCGATCCAGATGCTGGTCGTTTCGGCTTCTTCCGATAAGCTCAGCTCTACGATGATGACCAATGCTACCATCATGGTATGCTTGTTCGGTATCATCTGCGGCAACTACGCAATGTTTGGTTCCAACTCTGCAATCACCACCATTCCCATTGCTGTGCTGACCATTTTAGGCGTTAACTTTATCGCTCGCCGCATGGGTCAGAAGAAAGCGTTGGTAATCGGTACTTGGGTTTCGCTGGCAAGTGCAGCACTGCTGCTGGCTCTGTTCGTCTTCTTGGAGCCGCTCACCATGAAGCTGCCTACCTTCAGCCTCACCAAACCCGAAACCTTTGCAAACTTGGTAATGCCTTCTAACTGGAGCTTGTTCGGCGTTCTCTTTGTTGTGCTGTACTGTGTAATGCGTGCGGCTGCCGGCGTTGCAGGCAACATCGTTATCCCCATGACCGCTGACTGTGCCGACTACGAAGTATATCGTTCGGGTCGCTATGTTCCCGGTTTGATGGGTACCCTGTTCAGCTTTGTTGACAAGCTGATCAGCTCTCTGGCAACTACCTTTGTCGCTCTGTTCTTCGCAGCGATCGGCTACACCGACGTTCTGCCCACTCCTGAAAGCCCCTACTCCACCGGAATCTTCTGGGTGACTATGGCTTGCTTCTTGGGCGCACCGGTAATCGGCTGGATTTTGAACATCGTTTCCATGAAGTTCTATCCCTTGACTAAGGAGAAGATGGAAGAAATTCAGGATCGCATCGCTCAGATCAAGGCAGAGGCTGCAAAAGAGCAGTAATTGAAATTGGCAATATGACCTGAAACAATCAGCGTTTCTGCAAGAAAAATTTTCCTTGTGGAAACGCTGATTTGATATTTTACGGAAAATTGTATACAATACTTTTAACAGAAGGAAGGTGAAAATATGGCAAAAGGAAAATACCGCAATCGAAATGCCCAAAAAGAAGTAGACGCTCCAAACGAGCAACCGATACAAGCGATGTCGGAAAGTAAAAAAGACACTTTGCTGGACGAAATGGCACGGTTGGACTTTGAAAACCAGATGGCACATGAACAGGCTGGAAAAGAAGCACCGACCTACGGTTTTTGGGGATGGGTATACCGAATGCAGCAAAAGTACGGCAATCGCCCGCTGCACGGGGTGAATAAGAAAAAATACATCTTGCTTGCCATTTTTACCGGCTGGTGCGGTGGACACCGTTTTTACGAAAAGCGATATATGTTGGCAGCTTTTTATCTGCTGTTTTTCTGGACTTTGATCCCACTTACAATGGTCGTTATTGATTTGATGATCGTACTGCCAAAACAGGCAGATGCAGACGGCACCATTGAATTGTAAAAAGAAAATCATCATACAAAAAAGCTCGAGATGCTGCAAACATCTCGAGCTTTTTGTATGGAAATAGGTTTCTACTTACTGGGATTATAAATTGAAATCTACGAATGCCGAAGATTCGGTACGTAAAAAACTACCATCCAAGGCAGTGGGCAGTATCGTTTGCGAAAATCAGATAGGGTACAGCGCAGATGTTTGTCGCCATAAACAGCGTTGAAAAAATGGAATTTTCCACCGCCGCAGTTTGAAAATGCCGCATAGTGCAACCCTTTGCCGGTAAAATACCACACGATGCCCCCTTTGGAACGTTTTAGCCGAACGGGTGTGTAATTCGAAATCAAGGCTATGCGCAACGGGGTATGTTTTCGCAGCCAGATAAAAAGTGGCAGAACGTGTGTCCCAATCAATCCGCCAAAAGGCAGCCAAGCTGCCATCGTGGCACAAACGGCGGTGGGCAGATAATCAAACCCAAGCAGGTGCAGCAGGTTGTAACAGGCGATCCACCCACAACCTGTTTTTGCAGAGTCAGTCCAGCCATAACGCAATCCCTTGCAGCGTCGCTGGTCGTAAATGAAACCGTCCGAGCCTAAGAACTCCATTTGTCTACACCTCGTTGTTACAAATCAATTTCGATGCCTACGGGGCAGTGGTCGCTGCCCAAAATCTCGCTGTAAATGCTGCTTTCCTTTAGCTGGGGAACCAGACGGTCGGACAAAACGAAGTAGTCGATACGCCAACCTACATTTTTATCCCGTGCTTGACGCATATAACTCCACCAAGAATAAGCCCCTTCTTTGTCGGGGTACAAGCTGCGAAAACTGTCGGTAAAGCCGGAACGCAGCAAAACAGAAAATTTTTCACGCTCTTGGTCGGAAAAACCGGCGTTGCCACGATTGGACTTTGGATTTTTTAGGTCGATCTCATTGTGTGCCACGTTCAAGTCACCACAGTAAATGACCGGCTTTTTGGCATCCAGTTCTAACAGATAGCTTCGCAGATCGTCTTCCCATTGCATCCGATAGTCGATTCGTGCCAGTTCACGCTGTGCATTCGGGGTGTAAACGTTCACCAGATAAAAATATTCAAACTCCAGTGTGATCGCCCGTCCCTCGTGGCTGTGTTCTTCTTTTCCAATGCCGTAAGTCACCGAAAGAGGCGGGATTTTGGTAAAAACGGCGGTGCCGGAATACCCCTTTTTTTCTGCCGAATACCAGTATTGTTGATACCCCTCGGGCGAAAAATCTGCCTGCCCAAATTGCATCTTTGTTTCTTGCAGACAAAAGATGTCAGCATCAAGCGTTGCAAAACTTTCGGCAAATCCTTTTGTCAAACAGGCTCGCAGCCCGTTCACGTTCCAAGAAATCAGTTTCATAGTTCCTCCTCTTGTGGGATATAATAAAATGTAGCCCGTTACTGGGTCTGTACAAGTATAACGATCGGGTCTTTGCCTTGCCGATTCAAAAAACTGCACTGCAAAACAGTGTATCGGGCAGGGTCGAGAGCCGCAAACCACGGCAAAAGACAATCACGCTCGGTCGTGCCGTTTGCTCCGCCGTGGTAGATGCTTGCCACCAAAAAAGCGCCCGGTTTCAGCAGCGAAAGTGCCGCTTGCAGTGCAGGGATACTGGTGGCGGGGGTGGTGAAAAGAGAATGGTCTGCCCCCGGCAGCCAGCCAAAATTGAACACTACAGCATCGACACTTTCGGGCGCAGCGTAGGCTGATAGGTCGGCATGGTCGGCAAGAATGGCTTTGCCGATGCTGTCCAGCTTTTTTTCGGCAAGTAGGCGGTTGGTGGCATCGACGGCAGATGGCTGAATGTCCATCGCCAAAACCTTTCCGCTTTCACCGACCAGCCGACACAGATAGGCGGTGTCCCGTCCAAGTCCGGCGGTAGCGTCGATGACGAAATCGCCCGGTCGAATGCGCTGTGCAAGCAGTTGATGCGATACGGTAAGCGAGGTGAGTTGTTTGGGGGTATAGCGCAGGAATGCGTCGAGAAGCTGACCGTTTTCGGTGGTGATGGCAGTGCGTGGTGCAAAGCCCAATTTGCGTAATAATGCAGCGGCAGGTGCGTTGTTTTGCGACGTGGCTGCAAATACGGAACAGCCCTGATAAGCCCCCATATGGTGCAGAGCTTTACGCAGCAGATAGCTGCCATAGCCTTTTGATTGCCATTGTGTAGCGATGCAAAGAGCGGTGAGGGTAAGGTCGGCATATTCCGGGCAACTGCAATAGCGACATACACCGATGATCTGACCGTTTTTCTCCAATACGAGTGTATGGCATTCATCGCATATGTGTGGAACACGGGCACTGTCGCATAGCAGGAGCAACTGCTGACATTGACCGGCTTCTTGCGGACGCATGGGGCGAACTTGCATAAATAAATGCCTCGCTTTCAAAAATATCTGCTGAACCTATTGTACCCGATTTTATTTTATTCGTAAAGAGAAAGCCAAATATGACCGTGAATCTAGGAAAAGAATGCTTTCACATTCTTTTCACGCTCTCCTGCAACCTTTTTCACAATTCACCGATATAATGTAGGCATAGCAACAAACAACAGGTGAAACGTGATGCAACACATTCGATGTCCACAAGGAAAAAGGACGATGATTCGAATGAAACTTTGATTTGATGAAAAACGTCACCGACACCGCCTTGACATAAAGAAAGGAAGAATTTTATGGAAAACAAATGGGAGTATGATTACAATTCGTTATATCGTGAGCAGCCCCCCAAGCAGCAGGCACAAACGGGAGGCGGTGGACATTCTGACCCCAATCAACCGCCTGTGTGGGAAATGCCTTTTGCACCCCAAAAACCGAAAAAACATTGGGTCAGAAAGGCAGTAGCAGGTGTTGCTGCACTGGCTGTTGTCGTAGGCGTAGGTGCAGGCAGTGGCTATATGGGCTATCAGCTGGCAGCCCGCAACAGTGGAAACGGAAACGGCACGGTGCTGTATCAATCGGTAGAGCGGACCCCCACCAGTACCGGTACCACCGAGGGCATGAGCATTTCGGACGTTGTGAACCAAGTGGCAGACTCGGTCGTAGAGATCACCACCGAGCAGGTAGTGCGCAACAACTACTTTGCACAGCAGATCGAAAGCGGTGCAGGCAGTGGTGTCATCATTTCTGAAGATGGTTATATCATCACCAACAATCACGTCATCGAGGGTGCTTCCAACATCACCGTTACTTTGCACGACAAAACGCAGTACACCGCAACACTGGTAGGTACCGATGTTGCTACCGACATTGCGGTGCTGAAGATCGACGCTACCGGACTTAGTGCAGCTGTCATGGGAGACAGCAGCACTTTGGCAGTAGGCGAAACCGCCATCGCCATCGGTAACCCGTTGGGCAGCTTGGGTGGCACCGTTACCAACGGTATCATTTCCGCACTGGATCGTGACATTACCGTTGAAGGGCAGACCATGCGCCTGTTGCAGACCAATGCAGCCATCAGCCCGGGCAACTCCGGCGGTGGTTTGTTCAACGGAAACGGCGAACTGATCGGCATCGTGAATGCAAAATCCGGCGAGAGCAACAGCGAGGGCTTGGGCTTTGCGATCCCCATCAACACTGCAAAACAGGTCGCTGAAGATCTGATCAACTCCGGTTATGTCACTGGTCGTCCTGCATTGGGTGTGACCGTTGTCAACGTGACCGACGCACAGACCGCTTACTATTATGGTGTAAGTTCGCTGGGCGTATATATCGCTGAAGTGAACGAGGGTTCGGGCGCCGAGAAAGCAGGCTTGCAGGCAGGCGACCGCATCGTTATCATCGACGGAAAGGAAGTTTCGCAGAACTCGGATGTTTCGGGTGCGCTGACCGACAAAAAGGTGGGCGATGTCGTCAACCTGCAAATTGCCCGTGACGGACAAATTTTGAGCATTGATGTGGAACTGGGCGAACAGAGCCAACAGGCACAGCAATACAACAACGGACAGCTGCAAGAGGACAGCAGCACCCAGCAGAATCCTCTGGGTTGATTTTCAATCAAAAAGTGAAAAGTGGGCGGTGCAGAGCGATCTGTACCGCCCCTTTTTATAAAAAGCCCATTTGAAGCAATCTGAATATTGCACCTCATCCGGCTGCTCACGCAGCCACCTTCCCCTCGAGGGGAAGGTTTTTTTCTTGTCAAAACAGCGTTTATTTTTGGCTTCCCCCTGGGGGGAAGCTGTCACGCAGAGCGTGACTGATGAGGGGAACTGCTTCAAAATAGCAAACCTACAAGAGAATAAAATTTTACAAGGAAAATCAAAATAAGGTGATTGACGAAGTGAGCAAACTGTGATATAGTAAATTCAGTTGAAAAGGGAGTAGTTGCAAGGTGTTCTGTCAACATCACGGCGATTTCGCCTGGCAGGATGCGCCGCCTCTTTATGATTCGGTAACAAGACTTTTCGACAGCAGAGTTTTGGTTCTGGCTGTCGGGAGGTCTTTTTTGTTTCCCGCAGCAAGCGAAAAGCAATGAAAAGGAGAGAGTTTGATGGAGAAAACCTATTTCGACAAGACCGCCGAGCAGACCCTATCCGATGTACAGGCAACTGCCGAGGGTTTGAGCAAAAGCGAAGCGGAAAGCCGTCTTGCCCAGTATGGTCCGAACCAGCTGGCAGAGGGCGAGAAGAAAAGTGCTTTGATGGTATTCCTTGAGCAGTTCAAGGATCTGCTGGTAGTGATTTTGGTCATTGCAGCGTTGATCTCGATGGCTTCGGGCAACCTTGAAAGTACCATCGTTATCTTTGCAGTGTTGATTATGAATGCTGTTTTGGGTACTGTGCAGTACCTGAACGCTGAAAAATCGCTGGAAAGTTTGAAAGCGATGTCGGCACCTACCGCAAAAGTGTTGCGTGACGGTGTGCGCATGGAGATTCCCGGCCCGCAGGTCGTTCCCGGCGACATCGTTTATCTGGAAGCAGGCGACCTCGTGGTTGCTGACGGTCGTTTGCTGGAGTGCTACTCGCTGAAAGTAAACGAAAGCTCGCTGACCGGTGAGTCGGAAGCTGTCGAAAAGACCGCAGAACTTCTTCCCAGTGGCAAAACTGCATTGGGCGACCAGAAGAATATGGTATTTTCGGCTTCGCTCGTCACTTACGGCCGTGCAGTGATGGTCGTTACCGGTACCGGTATGAATACCGAGCTGGGCAAGATCGCACAGCTGATGAACCAGACACAGCAGCGCAAAACTCCGCTGCAAAAAAGTTTGGACGATTTCTCGGGCAAGTTGGCAGTTGCTATCATGGCGATCTGTGCTGTGGTGTTCTGCTTGTCCATCTTCCGCAGCGGTATGGGTCTGCTGGACTCTTTGTTGTTTGCGGTCGCACTGGCAGTTGCGGCTATCCCCGAAGCACTCAGCAGTATCGTTACCATCGTTTTGGCAATGGGTACCCAGAAAATGGCACACCAAAATGCCATTATCAAAGAGCTGAAAGCGGTAGAAAGCCTTGGTTCGGTGCAGGTCATCTGTTCGGATAAGACCGGTACTTTGACCCAAAACAAGATGACTACCCAAAACCTGTGGGCAGACGGTCAGTTGGTCGATACTCCCGCAGCCGACATGAACAATCCTGTACAAAAGTTGCTGATGCAGATCGGCTTGCTGGCAAGCGATGCTACCGCAGACCTTTCGACCGGTGCTTCGGTCGGTGACC
>CALWZD010000018.1 GCA_944385945.1 uncultured Anaerofilum sp.
AAATGAATGCATTCTGCGTGGTTTCGGATTCCGGCACCTTGCCCGAGGAATCCAGCTTTTTCACCAGCATCCAAAAGCCGTTTCCGGCGGTCTGCATCCGCACCTCCACCGAACGCCCCGAAGCACTGGACAAGGGCTGCTTTATTCTGGCAGGCATCTCTGCCGGCGGTGTCGAGCAGGCAGTGGAAACCGCCGTTGCCATGAACGAAAACGGCGATTTCGGCATCCCCGTCCCCAACTACGTCGAGGATGTGTCCACTAAAGTGGTAAAAATCATTCAAAGCTATGTCGGTGTGGTCAATAAGATGGTTTGGCGCAAGCCGGAAATGATGTAAGGAAAACAACAGGAGGACTTTTTCATGCGGCGAATCCTTGTGGTCAGTCAGCACTACTGGCCCGAAAATTTTCGTGTCACCGATCTTTGCGAAGGTCTTGTTGCACAGGGTATTGAAGTCGATGTGCTGTGTGGTCTGCCCAACTATCCGCTTGGAAACTGGTTTTCCGGCTATTCTTACACCAAACCACGGCGTGAAAATCACAACGGCGTGGAATTATTTCGTGCCGGCGAGATCCCCCGCAAAGGAAACACGGGGCTTACCATTTTTCTAAACTATGTTTCGTGGCCTGTGTTCAGCTTGTTCAGTTTGCCTCGTTTACACGGCAGAAAATACGACGCCGTTTTATGCTACAACACCAGCCCTGTACTGATGAGTTTTCCGGCGATCGTGTATGCCAAGCTGCACAGAATACCGCTGACAAATTACGTACTGGACATCTGGCCCGAAAATCTGTATTCTGTGCTGAATATTCAAAACAAATTTTTGCGCAGTGTTGCACAAGCGGTCAGCAACTGGCACTATCGCCGTGCCGACCGTCTGATTGCCATGAGTGATTCCCTTGCCGACCGTCTTTCGGTCGTTGGCAAAAAAAATCGGCACCATATCGCCATAATCCCACAGTATTGCGAAGACTTTTACGCAAAGCCTGCGGATGCTTCGGCACTGCGCAGCGAATTGGGCGAGCGGTTCCATCTGGTATTTACCGGAAACTTCAGCCCTGCCCAAAGCTTGGAAACAGTCATCGAAGCTGCCTGTATCGCAAAACAAAACGGTCTGGCTGCGTTGCATTTGCTGCTTGTTGGCGACGGCATGAGCCGTGCAGCACTGCAACAGCTTGTAAAGGAAAAACACGCCGAAGATTTTATTACTTTTTATGGCAGTGTTCCGCCCAAACACATTCCGGAATTTTGCGCACTTGCCGACGGTCTGATCTGCTCGCTTGCCAACAGCCCCGATTTGGGCATGACCGTCCCTGCAAAGATGGCAAGCTATATGGCAAGCGGAAAGCCGATTTTGGCGAGCATCAGCGGCGAAGGAGCGATCGCTGTGCAGCAGGCGGATTGCGGGTTTGCCACACCTGCCGGCGATGCGAACGCTTTGGCACAGGCGATGCAAAAACTGTATGAATGCACCCCTGACCGTCGCAGACAGCTAGGGGAAAATGCGTTTGCATGGTATTCTTCCCATTATAAGCGGGATACCTTGCTCGACCAACTGCGTGATTTTGTTTTGGAAGGCAAGATGGTGTGAACCGTCGAACTTTGAAGGAGCTTTTATCAGCCATGAAAATTCTTGTAATTATTCCCTGTTATAACGAGCAGGAAAATATTCTGGACACGGTGCAAAATTTAAAAGCACACTGTCCTGAGGTAGATTGTCTAGTGGTGAACGACTGCTCCACTGACAACAGCGAGTATATTTTAAAAGAAAACAACATCCCGTACATCTCTTTCCCCTGCAATCTCGGCATTGGGGGTGGAGTACAGGCGGGATATGTATATGCAAAGCAGAACGGCTACGATGTCACCATACAGATGGACGGTGATGGGCAGCACGACCCTGCTTTTTTGCACACTGTCATCCAGCCGATTCTGGACGGCAGTGCCGATATGGCGATCGGCAGCCGCTTTTTGGAGAAAAAAGGCTTTCAAACCAGCTTTGCCCGCCGTATGGGCATTCGGTTTCTCAGTGGCTTGATTCGGATTCTCACGGGTAAACGGGTACTGGACGTCACCAGCGGTTATCGTGCCTGTAACCGTGCGCTCACCGAGTTTTACGCACACTCTTATGCACAGGATTATCCCGAACCCGAAGCCATCATCGCAGCCGTTTTAAACGGATTTCGGGTACAGGAAGTTGCCGTTGAAATGAAAGAGCGACAGGGTGGTGTTTCTTCCATCCGTGCTTTTTCCAGCATCTATTATATGATAAAGGTCAGCATTTCGCTGCTGGTCTATCGTTTTGTACTGGTCGACAGAGGAGGTGCGCATAAATGACGCTCGGCTTACAGCTATGGGTCTTGTTTGGTGCTGTTGTTTATTTGGGCATCATTCTTTGGATGTTGAAACACAAAAAGCTGAATGTTCGTTTTTCTATCACATGGCTTATTTCGGGGGTATGTCTGCTTATTTTTGCAGCCTGCCCCTATGTCGTGTATGTATTGCGGGATATATTCCGCATCGAAATGCCATCGAACCTTGTGTTCGCAATGGTCATTGGGTTTATGATGCTCATACTGCTCAGCCTTTCGGCAGCGGTCACGAAATTTTCGGAAAGCATCAAGCGGCTTACCCAATCGGTCGCCATCCTCGAAAAACGGGTACGTGAACTGGAAACGGAATTGAACAAAAAGAATGACGATCGTCTGTGATTTTTGTTTTGGGAATGCTCTGCATACCATCTTGCAGTGCCTTGCGTTTGGCGGCAATAAAATCTGGGCGGATCTCCGCTTTGCTATTGTGAGGAATGTACATGGATGTTGTTACTGCCATTTTTGAATTTTTTGAAAATGCCAGCAAAGAAAGCTTTTTAAAGTTTTGGAACACGGTTCCTTTTCAGGACAGTGCTTTCTGGAAGACCTTTTGGGACTCTTTGTGGACACGGGAAGGTGCCATGAACCTGCTTTCGTACACATTTTGGGTGTTTTTGGTCATTTGTGCCTTTTTCTATTATCTGTTTCCCAAAAAAATCAAGCCGGTTTGGTTGTTGGTATGCAGCTACGCTTTTTATTTGTACGACCGCAGCGGATTGCAGATGGTCACATTGCTTATCGGCACCACCGCCATCACCTATTTCAGTGCGATTGCCATTAGTCGGCTAAAGCAGGTGTGGGCAAGGCGAGCGTTCTTGTTGCTGTCGGTGTGTACGTCAGGCGGTATCTTGTTTTATTACAAATATGCCAATTTTCTCAGCCAGACATGGGCAGACTTATGGGGAGCGTTTGGCATTACACTGAAAGCTTCTGTTATCGACCTGCCTGTTGTGTTGGGTTTGAGTTTTTTCACCTTCCAGTCGTTGGGATACGTGAT
Source organism: uncultured Anaerofilum sp. (assembly GCA_944385945.1). Lineage (GTDB taxonomy): Bacteria > Bacillota > Clostridia > Oscillospirales > Ruminococcaceae > Anaerofilum. The sequence goes on from CALWZD010000018.1 coordinate 3,368, forward strand.
CGACGTTTATCAAAAAGTGATTCCCGCCGAGCGCAATCCCATCTATTATGCATTGTATGTCAGCTTTTTCCCTTGTATCACTTCTGGTCCGATCGAGCGGGCAGGACATCTTTTGCCCCAGTTCAAAAACCCAAAACCCTTTAATTACAACAAGGTAGTTGGCGGTCTGTACCGCATTTTGTGGGGCGTATTCAAAAAGATGGTGCTTGCCGGCAACATGGATTTATTTACCCGGGAAATTTTCACCCACATGGAAAAATATCCCGGCTGGTTGTTGGGGGCGGCTGCGCTGGTGTTCAGTTACCAGTTGTATTTGGATTTTTCGGGCTATTGTGATATTGCCATTGGCGCAGGCAAAGCGTTGGGATTCGATTTGCTGGAAAACTTCAATCGCCCTTTTGCGGGACGCAGCTATACACAGCTGTGGGATCGCTGGCATATCAGCCTTACCAGTTGGTTCCGTGACTACATTTTTACTCCGCTCAGTTTCTATAACCGTGGTTTAACAGGCACACTGGGAAAATTGCAGGGCTGGTTCAATGTGTTCATCATCTTCCCCATCAGCGGTTTATGGCACGGGGATAACTTTGGCTATATCGTGTGGGGCGTGTTGAACGGTCTGTTTATGGTAGTTGGCAAAGCCACCGCAAAAAAGCGTCGCAAATGGGCAAAGAAAAATCCGTTGTATCGCTCTAAATTTTTACAAGCGGTCGTTCAGTGCAGCTTCGTTTATCTGCTGTTCACCATCTGTATCGTGTTTTTTGCAGCCAGCTATTATGGGCAGACCGCAGCCGATGGGCTGTACCTGTTCACCCATCTGTTTTCTACGCAAGGCAACGGTGACTTGATCGCCCTTTTCTGCCAAAAACTCGAACTTTCCTCGCTCACTTTGCGGGTGCTGGTGATCGGCAGTTTGTTTGTGGAATTGATGGAAATGTGGGGCAAGCCCGACGTTGTTATACGCAAGTTGTGGATGCCCGCTCGCTGGATCATTTACTATGCACTTATTTTGTCACTGTTGCTGTTTGCCAACTTTGGGGCATCCGGTTTCGTGTACGGAACGTATTAAAAGGGAGGGATCGTTTTGAAAGATAGACACACTGTTTCCTCTCGAAAGAAGCCCTCCAAACGGGTAAAGAAACGGATTCCGTCTTCTGTAAAGCGTTTTTTGAATTTTGTCTGCAAGTGGACTGTTATCACCATAAACACTGTCATCAAGATAGCACTGCTGCTTCCGATTCCTATTTTTTTGTTGTGGTATAGTTTCACCATCGACCGCAACGGATGGTTTCAGGGCGACCAGTACGAGCGTGAGGTCGCACTGGCGATGTTGGACGGCAGTGCAATTTCAAATTTCGAAAAAATGGACGAACGGCAGATCACCAAACTATACGCACAGAATCTGTCCGAATCGGTCGATGTGATCTCGCTCGGCTCCAGCAGGGTGTTGCAGCTTACCAAAGACATCGTCGGTACCGAAAGCTTTTTTAATGCCGGCATGGTCGGTGCCGAACAACCCGATGTAATGAGCAGTTATTATTTATTCGATCGTGTGGACAAATTGCCCGAAACCGTCATTTTTTGTGTCGATCCGTGGATTTTCAGCACCGCCCCCGAAGCGACCGCCCACCAGCGAGTCGATTGGCAGATGTACAACGAATTTCTGCATTATGGGCTGGGCAAAGATGTAGACGTTTCTTTGCCGGAAGAAAACATGGCACTGTGGCTTTCGCTTACAAGTCCTGCTTTTTTTCAGGAAAATGTAGAGTATTATATCAAAAACAAGGAAAGCGGTATGCGTCCCAGTGTCGTGACCGACGACATCTACAATCAGCTGACCGACATCAAAATGCCAGACGGCAGCATTTTGTATCAGGTCAATTTCCGAAACCTGCCACCGGAGGACACGTATCATCTTGCCCTCACCGCCATCAATAACAGCTTTGTAAACTGCGAAGGCTTTTTCGAAATGGACGCAGGCATGATACAGTTGTTTGACGAATTTATTCAATATATGCAGCAAAAGGGCAGCAAGGTAGTGCTGATGCTCACACCTTATCATCCGGTCGTGTATGAAAAGGTACTGGAACAGCCCGAGCGATACAGTGGCTTTTTTCAGGTAGAAAGCTGGCTGCGCAACTATGCGCTGGAGAACGACCTCGCTTTGTACGGTTCTTACGACCCGCTTGCCGTCGGCTGCACAGAAGAAGATTTTTTTGACGGCTGGCACGTAAAAGGCGATGGCATCTCGAAATTTTTTCCCGGAATTTCCAACGTAGAATCGTATTCTTCGTTGGCAGAAGGGGTCACGCTGCATCGTCTTCCGTAAAATTTCATAAAAAACTATTGACATTTTTGTTTTTTTCGGCTATGATATGAAACAATTCGAGAGTTTGAAATGCGTCGACAGGGAAAAAGCGGTTTGTACGCAACTTCAGAGAGCTGCCGTTTGGTGCAAGGCAGTGTTGCAAAAATCGTATACTGGCCCTCGAGCAGCTGTGCTGAACACAGAAGTAGGTGCAGACGGAGCTTTCCCGTTATAGAAAGAGCAGTTCGTGGTTTTCCGCCGACTGGCAGAGTGGTCGCTTTCGAGCGGCAATAAGAGTGGTACCACGGGAGTCGATTGATAAATGTTCGGCCCTCGTCTCTTAAGGAAACATCCTTGGGGGACGAGGGCTTTTTTCTACCCGTTCTCCCCTTTACACGAAAGGAGAATGCTACGATGCATCACGCTGACAAATATCAAATCGGATATTACCCCGCCCCCAAGACCCCCATGCTGTGGGCGCAAAAAGACCACATTGAAGCACCGCCTATCTGGTGCAGTGTCGATCTGCGGGACGGAAACCAAAGCCTCATCGTTCCCATGAGCCTCGAACAAAAGCTCGACTTTTTCAAATTCCTGTGCAAGATCGGGTTTAAAGAGATCGAAGTCGGCTTTCCCGCTGCCAGCGAAACCGAATACACTTTTCTTCGTGCTTTGATCGAGCAAGATCTGATTCCTGCGGACGTTACCATTCAGGTACTCACACAAAGCCGTGAACATATCATCCGCAAAACGTTCGATTCTCTCCACGGCTGCAAAACTCCGGTCATTGTTCATTTTTACAATTCCACCAGTGTTGCACAGCGTGAGCAGGTCTTTAGAAAGAGCAAAGATGAGATTAAAAAAATTGCCACCGACGGTGCCGCACTCATCAAACAGCTTGCTGCAGAGTATGACGGAAATTTCCGCTTCGAATACAGCCCCGAAAGCTTTACCGGCACCGAGCCGGAATATGCATTGGATGTCTGCAATGCGGTGCTGGACATTCTGCAACCCACCGCCGAAAAACCGGTCATCATCAATCTTCCTGTCACGGTCGCCATGAGCATGAGCCATGTGTACGCCAATCAGGTAGAGTACATGAGCATGAATCTTCGTTATCGTGAAAACGTGATTCTATCGCTCCATCCGCACAATGACCGTGGTTGCGCCGTTGCAGATACCGAGTTGGGGCTTTTGGCAGGTGCCGACCGTGTAGAGGGTACTTTGTTCGGAAACGGAGAACGCACGGGTAACGTAGACATCGTGACTGTTGCGATGAACCTGTACAGCCACGGCATCGACCCGAAACTGGATTTTTCGGATATGCCCAGTGTGGTTGCCGAATACGAAAAAGCCACTCATATGCAGGTATACGACCGCACCCCTTATGCCGGCGCATTGGTTTTTGCCGCATTTTCGGGCAGCCATCAGGACGCCATCGCAAAAGGCATGGACTGGCGAGAGAGCAAACAGCTGCATCAGTGGACAGTCCCCTATCTGCCCATCGACCCGTCGGACGTTGGCAGAGAGTATCAGACCGACGTTATCCGCATCAACAGCCAAAGCGGCAAGGGCGGCATCGGTTATCTGTTGGAAAAACGGTATGGCTATCATCTTCCTCCCAAGATGCGGGAAGATTTTGGCTATAAGGTCAAGAGTGTTTCCGACCACAGCCACAAAGAACTGTCCACTGAAGAAGTACGTGACATCTTTCAGCAAAGCTATCTCAACGTCAGCACACATCTTGCAGCAACCGAGGTACACTATCAACAGTTGCCTGCCGATCGCCTGAAAGCGATGGTCACTCTGTCGATTGCGGGGGAAAGCAAAACCTTTACCGGCGAGGGCAACGGTCGCTTGGATGCCGTGTCGAATGCGATTCGTGAGGGGACCGGCATGGATTTCTCCATCGTCACCTACACCGAACACGCACTGGAAGAAGGCAGCACCAGCTTGGCGGTAGCCTATGTTGGTATCCAGTGGAAAAGCGGTTGTGTAACATGGGGTGCCGGCACCGATTCGGATATTATGACCGCCAGCGTCAAAGCGTTGATCAGCGCACTCAATAATAAATAAAATGCTAAAAGCAGAGGGGTAATTTTTATGGGAATGACAATGACACAAAAGATCCTTGCAGCACACGCAGGGCTGGAAAGCGTCACTGCCGGACAGCTCATCGAGGCAAAACTGGATATGGTGCTGGGCAATGACATCACCAGTCCGGTGGCGATTCGGGAATTTGAAAAAGCAGGCTTCAATTCTGTTTTCGACCGCACCAAAATTAGCTTGGTCATGGATCACTTTGCACCGAACAAGGACATCAAAGCGGCGCAGCAGACCAAACAAAGCCGTGAGTTTGCGAACAAATACGACATTTTGAATTTCTACGACGTCGGCAGCATGGGCATCGAACACGCACTGTTGCCCGAAAAAGGATTGGTCGGCGCAGGCGATTGCGTCATCGGTGCCGACAGCCACACCTGTACATACGGTGCGCTGGGTGCGTTTTCCACCGGTGTCGGCAGCACTGATATGGCAGCAGGCATGGCGACCGGTAAATGTTGGTTCAAAGTCCCCTCTGCCATCAAGTTCAATCTGGTTGGCAAACTGAACGGTTGGGCAAGCGGAAAAGACGTGATTTTGACCATTATCGGCATGATTGGCGTAGATGGTGCATTATATAAAAGTATGGAGTTTACCGGCAGTGGGCTGGCAAGCCTGTCGATGGACGACCGCCTGTGTATGGCGAACATGGCGATCGAGGCAGGGGCGAAAAATGGCATTTTCGAGGTAGACGAGATCACCTGCGAATATATGAAAGACCGTGTACAGAAGCCGTACACCGTTTACAAAGCCGATGAAGATGCACAGTATGATGCAGAGTATACCATCGACCTGTCCAGCATCGTTCCGACGGTTGCTTATCCTCACCTTCCTGAAAATACACATCCTGCTGCTGAATCAGGACATATCACTATCGACCAAGTGGTCATCGGCAGTTGCACCAACGGTCGAAGCAGCGATATGGAAGTTGCCGCAAAGATTTTGAAAGGCAAAAAAGTCGCAAAGAATGTGCGAGCCATCGTAATTCCTGCCACACAGAAGATTTTCACCGAATGCATTCAAAAGGGCTGGATGGAAATTTTTGTCGAAGCCGGCTGTGTCGTTTCTACTCCTACCTGCGGTCCCTGTTTGGGTGGTTATATGGGCATTCTTGCCGAGGGCGAACGCTGTGTTGCCACCACCAACCGCAATTTTGTAGGCAGAATGGGTCACGTAGAAAGCGAAGTATATCTGGCAAGCTCTGCCGTAGCAGCCGCCAGTGCCATCACCGGATTCATCAGCGTACCGAAGGAGGAAGTATAAAATGCAGGCAAAAGGCTTTGTTCATTGTTATCCCGACAATGTAGATACCGACGTCATTAT
>CALWZD010000019.1 GCA_944385945.1 uncultured Anaerofilum sp.
TTGGGAAAGAAACTACCGACGGAAAGCTTTTGCTTCCGGACCCCCAAACCAGTAAAGCCATATTTTGCAGAAAATAGCAGACGCCGATCGCTGTAATCAATACTGCCAGCCCCGAACCCGAACGCAGTGCCTTGTACGAGATACGCTCGATCAAAATGCCCAACACGGTACAGATGACCATTGCAAACACGATCGCTACGATAGGCGGCAGACCTAACTGATTCATCGCAATAAACACCATATATGCGCCAATCATAATGACATCGCCATGTGCAAAGTTTAACATTTTTGCAATTCCGTACACCATGGTATAGCCAAGCGCAATAATCGCATATACGCTTCCCAGGCTGATTCCCGTAAGAAGGTATGAGAGAAATTCCATATCCATTCGCTCCTCTTTGCTGTTGTTGCGGCAATCCGCTTCACTTCAACATTTTATCACACAAAAGCAACTTTTACAATCTTTTTTTCGAATTCATTCTAATTTTTCGGCTGATTTTATATCTGACCATACGTTTAAAAACAACAAAAGCTGCCGGAACATCCCGACAGCTTTCGCTTTTTCAAGTCTTCTCGCACCTTGTGCGTTTAGTTTTGCAGCAAGGTATACACACCATCTTTGATCTGTGCAACCATCGGTGTTTTATTCGGTTCGCCGTTTTCCTGCCAGCTGATGCTTTTACCGGTCAAGCCGTCGATAGAAATTTCTGTAATAGCAACTTTCAAAGCGTCACAAAGCTCCTGCGAAGTCATTTCGCTGTTTGCACCTGCCTGCTGGCACGCTGCGTAGACAGCATAAACACTGTCGTATGCGTCGGCAGCGAACTGGTTCGGCTCCATATCATATTTTTCTCGATACTTGGTTACAAACTCTTGTGTTTTGGCATCTTCGGCAGTGGTGATAAACGGAGTGAGGAACATCAGGTTTTCTGCCAAAGATACATCGAAGTTCTCCACACTCAAAATTCCATCCATACCATCACAGCCGTAGAATGTCGGCTGATACCCGATCTCATTTGCTTGGCTGAGGATGGTGGATGCCTCACTGTAATAGATTGGCATGAATACCAAATCAGCACCTGCCGATTGCAACTTTTGCAGCTGCACTTTCATATCGGTCTTTGTATCTTTGGTAAAGGCTTCTTTCGCCACTACTTCCAAACCGATGGTTGCTGCTTCTTCTACAAAAGCTTTGGTAATACCGTCAGAATAGGTGTCGGAGCTGTCGTAGATGATACCGATTTTGTTGCCCAGAGCGTTATCTTTGATGTACTGTGCCGAAACAACGCCTTGCGTAGGGTCAGAAAAACAAGTGCGGAACGCATTATCGTATTTTACACAATCAGCATCCGTACCGGACGGAGTGATTTGGAAAATCCCGTCTGCATAAGTTTCTGCACCAACAGCAATAGTACACCCACTGGTGGTCGCACCTACCAGCAACAGGGGCTTATCGCCTGCCCAGTCTTTTAACTGGTTATAAGCATTTACCGCTTTTTCGTTGTCTACCTCATCGTCTTCAAAGCTGAACGCAAACTGGATCTCGCCGCCAAGTGCATTGATCTCCTCGATCGCCAGTTCAGTACCATTTCGCACGGCAGTACCGTATTGTGCATAGTTACCGGTCACAGGGCCGATACCACCGATACAAATCGCATTTTCGGGGATGCTACTTGTGGTAGAGCCACAAGCGGCAAAAGAAAGTGCCATTGCACCTGCCAAAACTGCGCTGATTGCTTTTTTCATACTAAAATCGCCTCTCCCTTTACCATTTTAGTGAAATAAATTGTATGTGAACATTATAAACACATTTGTTCTTCATTTCAATACACTATTTTCACAATTTTAGGTGTTCGGAGAAGCGATTTCTTCACATTTTTTTCAAAATTCTTCGTTCTGCTGTTTATCAATGCGCTCAATTACAGTACGATAGCCACCATCGCCATACTGAATGCATTGATTGATACGGCTGATTGTAGCTGTGCTGATTTTTACAGATTTTACAATCTGCTCGTATGTTTTGCCTTGCAGCAACATCTCTGCTGCCTGCAAACGCTGTGCCATATCCGCCATTTCTTTGATGGTACACAGATCTGCAAAAAACTTCGCACATTCCTCCTCATTTTCAAGTGCTAGGATCGCCCGAAACAAGCGCTTGGTGTCCTGAAAATTTTTCCGATTATCGACCATACTGCCACTTCCTTTTTGCTTTATTGCTTTACCGTAGAATAGTAACTATCGAAAAATATTGGCATCTGCTGTTTGCTGTAATCTATATTCTGTTACAGCTTTTAAAACAACAGATACCAACTGTTAACAATTTATTACACTAAACTGCTACATCACTATCGTATAGTATAGCAAGCTTCCACTTGTTTTTCAAGTATTTTATATGAACCGTAGCGAGTTTGTACTATTGCGTATCCTCTTGTGGCAAAACTTTTGCCGAAACCAACTGGCAATAGGTCATGCCGTTTTCTTCGTAGCTTGTAAATTCTCCAACCACTGTTACCTGTGAACCGATAGCAGGATAATCCTTAGGGTCATTTGATCCACTTTCCAGCACAAACTCGATCCCTTGCTGGCAACACGCCAAGGCATCGGCAATCAAAACGGCAAAATAATACTTCGGATCTTCCCCACTTGACATTCCATATACCATTTCGCCTGTCATTTTTACCGTTTTACCCCAATATTGTTCAGGGTAAGTGACCATCGTGTAAACCTCAGAATAGCACATAATGCTGCTGAGTTTGGTCAGGTCAACGTCCACCTCCTGTTCTTGTTCTTCGTCTTTTTGCCCTGTGGAATCACTTTGCACCGGCGATTGGTGCGCTTCTTCGGTTTGTGAAACAGCTACCGGAAAAGCAGAATCGCTCTGTGTTTGTCCACACGCTGCAAACAAACACATTGCCAATCCACAAGTTATGATATTCATGCGTTTTTTCACGCCTTTTGCCCTCCTGTTAAACTGCCTGCTAAAGTGTACAGCGCAAACACTGCGATGTCTACTGCCACAATCGTAGCACCAACCGGCGTACCTGCCAAAATGGACAGCATCATGCCCACAAACGAGCAGATGACCGATGTAACGGCTGCGCATATGGTGACTGCACGAAAGGTTTTGAAAATGCGCATGGCAGACAATGCCGGAAAAATAATCAACGCCGAAACGAGCAACGAGCCTACCAGATTCATTGCCAAGACGATAATGACTGCGATTATCACCGCAATCAGCAAATTATAGCCGTCGGTGTTCGTTCCAACTGCTTTTGCAAAATTTTCGTCGAATGTAACTGCAAACAGCTTGTTATAAAATACAATGAATACCCCCACCACGATGATGGAAAGCACAACGCACAGCCAAACCTCGGTTTTTGACAAAGTCAGAATAGAAGTAGAACCAAACAAGGTGCTGCATACGTCGCCCGAAATATTCGCCGAATTGGAAAACAGATTCATCAATAGATAACCGATCGCAAGCGAGCCGACCGACAGCATTGCTACGGCTGCATCGCCTTTGATTTTTGCGTTTTGCCCAACCCGCAATAGCAATACCGCACACAAGATCGTCGCCGGCAGGATAAATAAAATTTCGTTGGTAAGGTTCAGCACAGCAGCAATCGCCATTGCACCAAATGCCGTATGCGAAAGACCGTCGCCAATAAAAGAAAATCGTTTCAGCACCAGCGTTACCCCCAATAAAGAAGAACACAATGCCACCAAAACCCCTACGACCAAAGCATACTGTACAAACGGGTAAGAAAGATAAAGAGCGATTTTTTCTGTCAACTGCGCCATTCTTACTCATCTCCTTTTCTGTCGAATGTATGCACATTTTCGCTTTTCAGATAATCCTGTTTAGTTCCGAAAAAGATTTTTTTGCCCAGATGTAAAACATGGCTTGCATCGCTTGCCACGGCGGATAGATCGTGTGAGATCATGACGATGGTGATACCTTCTTGATTCAAAGAACGAATCAAAGCATACATTTCTTCGGTCGCTTTGGGGTCCAAACCGCTCACCGGCTCGTCGAGCAGTAACAGCTTTTGTGTAGCACAAAGAGCCCTTGCAAGCAGGACACGCTGTTGCTGACCGCCTGACAGCTCACGGTAGCATCGTTTCGATAAGTTGGTGATATTCATTTTTTCCATAGACTGGCGGGCAAGTTGTTTGTCTGCGGAAGAATAGAACAAGTGCCATTTTCCCCGCCGTTGACAACCCGAAAGAACGATCTCCCAAACCGACGCCGGAAAATCACGTTGTACCAGTGTTTGCTGTGGTAAATATCCAATCTCATCCTTCCGCAAACCATCGCCCGCCTCGATTGTGCCGTGAAGTGGTGCATGAAGATGTAAAAGCGTTTTTAACAAGGTCGTCTTACCTGCTCCATTTTCACCTACGATGCAAAGATAATCGCCTTTTTCGACCGAAAAATTCAAATGCTCGATCAACGCCTTGCCCTCATACCCCAAAGATAGATCCCTGCAAATCAACTGTGCCATTTTTTACTCTCCTTGTAATGCCTGTTTTAGAATTTCAAGGTTTTTCTCCATCACCGAAAGGTAAGTAGTGCCTTCCTGTGCCTGTTTCAGACTGGTGGATTGCATCGAATCCATTGCGAGAATCTGCTGCGCTTTGCTTTGTGTATTCTCCACAACGGTCTGTGCCAATTTCTGCGAACCACCCTCGATGGTCAGTACACCTGCCACCTGTAACTGCTCAGCTTGCTGCGCCAAGAAAGATACTGTTTCAAAGCTCGCTTCGGTTTCGGCAGAACAGCCCGAAAAAGCAGCGTAGTAATCTAGACCATAGTCGTCCAACAGATAGCGGAATGGGAAACGATCGGCAAAAATGAGCGTATTTGCCTGTGCTGCATCGATCGCTGCCTGATACTCTGCATCCAACGCACCGAGCTGTTGGATGTATTGCTCGGCATTCGTTTGATAAAGAGCAGCATTTTCAGGGTCAATATTTGCCAGTGCCTGTGCAATAGCGTCGCAGTAAAGCTGGGCATTTTTTAGCGACAGCCATACGTGCTCGTCGATACTGTGACTGTGTTCTTCGTCTTCTTCGTGGTCATGTTCCATGCCCTGCACAAATTCTTCTTCCTTAACGTCATCGCCCAAAAGTTCGACCAGATTAATGGTTTGCAGATCGGGATTTTGCGCCTGTGCCAAAACATCGTCCACCCAAATTTCGTCCGAAGTGCCGCCGACATACACAAACAGGTCACAATCTGCGATTTGAATCATATCCTCGGCGGTCGGTTGATAACTATGCAGGTCTACACCGTCATCCAACAACAATGTAAGCTGAACATTCTCCTGTTGGTCGCCCACGATTTGGCGCACCCAATCGTATTGCGGAAACATCGTTGCTACAATTTTTATTTTATCCTCGCCGGTTTGCTGACTTGTCGATTGGCTGCTTTGGCTTGCAGGCTGTGCTGCACAACCAGCTGCTGCCAAAAAAAGTGCTGCAACAGCAGGCGCAGCGATATATTTCCATTTCATCATCTTTATTTCCTCCAAAGTATCGTTGTTTCAATCCATCATCTTCTGTTACAAACGATACATTTAACAATTTAGCCGCACCGAACACATTGCAATGCGATTTTTTATGGTGTGGTATTTTCGCTGTATTGCTGACAAGGATACGATTCTTGCCGATCCGCTCCAACTGCTGTACCAAACCGCAATCAACAACAAAGTAAAAACACCTTTTTGCAACAAGCAAAGGTGGCAGTGGTCATGTCCACACTCATGCAGCGAAACCAACGAAGCTGCCAAAACGAGCATGACCAATCCGACCAGCAGCATCACAGCAATGGTACGAATGCAAGTTGTTTTATTACGTCTTTTTGCAAACCACATGGTCATCTTTTTTCTCTCCTTTAATGGGAGCAACTTGTTTGCATTCCGCACAAGTCCCATACAAAACAGTGCGGGCGGTGTCGAGTTGAAATCCGTGCGCTTGTGTGATATGCCCACCCAAAGCGGCGACTTCACCGCAGTGTAGGTGGATCAGCTTTCCGCAACTGGTGCATTTGCAGTGTACACACATCTCATGCTCGCTAGGTTGCTCGGCATATTCAAAGCAAGCGGGCGTTCCCGCATCCAACACATACTTGTGTAACACGCCCTCCTCCACCATATTTTCCAGCTGCCGGTAAACCGTTGCAATGCCGATTTTTTCGCCTTTCTCTAAAAAATAGCGACAAACATCATTTGCTGTAAGGTGCTTGCCCTGCATCTGCTTGGCAAACAACAAAATTTCCTCTCTATGCTTGGTACGATAACGACCTTTCGCATTCATCAAGAGTCCCCCTCTCCAAACCGAAAATGGTTCTCAGATTATATCATACTTTCAATGGCTTTTCAATATGAAAACGGTTTTCATTTTCAAATTTCACAAAAAATCCCCGCACAAGCTTTTGTCACTGCAAAAGCCTGTACAGGAAATATCATGACTCTTTTGTCTTTATGTCAGGTGTCGGCGATAGCGTTCTGTTTGACCTGCTTATTTCCCAGAAAATATGAGGTCATTTCATTTAATATTGCAAGCTTGTTTTCTGCTTTTTTCCGGTTTTGCCCGTCCATACAGGCAGGTAAGTTGGGCAATCTCAGACGCAAGTTCGTCTGTAAGCATCGTTTCATCCAACTGCCAAACCCAGTTTTCTCCCAAGGTGAAGGGGGTATTGATTCGTGCTTCACTGCCTAGTTTCAGATAATCCTGTATCGGTATCACCGCCAGATCCGCTACACTCGCCATCGCCAGCCGTTTTCTGCTAAAAATAGTTCCAACTTCTCAAAAAACGTAAACCGTGCAAACGCCTGTTTCAGAAGCATAAAACGGGTTTGAAACAATGCTGCATAGTCGATCTTGTCGCCCTTGACCCATGCATTTTGGCATTCTTCTTGTGTGAGCAGACCATCGCTTTGTAAGCGGTCGATGTTGATAAAATATAGGACACAAAACAAATTTACGCTGCGATACCGCTCAAATTTCTTAAAAAATAACGATTCCTATCCGACAAGTTGCAAATTTGTCCATTATCAGGTCATTTGTTTGTAATTGTTTTCAATACAACTACACTGTAATTCGAGCGATGGAGCAAAGATTTTTCTAGAATTTATATTTTTGTGTACTTTTTTTGCATTTTTGGTATTGATTTTTTCTTTTGCAGCGGTTACAATATCCACATTGAGCGTTTTTTGCATAGATATTTTTGTATCACAGGTTCGTGCGTTTATGTTATATCCATTTGTTTGAACGCACTACAAATACACTTAAGGAGTGGAGATTTATGTGTGGAATCGTCGGATTCAGTGGAAAAGCATCCTGTACTGATTTTCTTTTGAAAGGGCTGTCTTGTCTGGAATATCGTGGCTACGACTCTGCCGGCATCGCTGTATTGGAGCAGGGGGAAATTCGTTCCCGTAAAGCGGTAGGACGCATTTGTCAGCTAAGTGAGGAAGTGCAGAACAATCCGCTGCAAGGTTCGCTTGGCGTCGGCCATACACGCTGGGCGACCCACGGACGCCCCTGTGTAGAAAACTGTCATCCGCACTTCGATCAAAATCAAGAAATCGCTTTGGTCCACAACGGCATTATTGAAAATTACGCCGAACTGAAGCAAACTTTGCAGCAAGAAGGCATTTCTTTCTATTCGGAAACCGACACCGAAG
>CALWZD010000020.1 GCA_944385945.1 uncultured Anaerofilum sp.
CTACTGCCAACTGGGCATACAGCACTCCTGCAGTCGCTGTCACGCTGAGCAAAAAGGATGGGTCATAGCATACAAACGGATTACTGCAAACCAGAACAAACACAGCAAGCCCCAAACTATTCAGCCCATCTGCTTTCCGTACGGACAGTTAACAGCCACAATAAACAAGGACGCCCGTAAGCGCACGCACCATCGACGGTGAAAATCCCGTAAGCATCGCAAAACCGACAGCACAAAGGGCTGCCACCACCGCACCGATACGTGGTTTTTTCATCCAACTGCCAAGCATCAGCCAAATGCTGCACCAAACGCTCAGATGCATTCCGGACACAACCAAAACGTGTGAAAATCCAGCTTTGCGAAATACTTCTTTTGTTTCGGAAGAAAGCCCTGACGTATCCCCTATCGCCGTTGCAGCAGCAATGGCACCCAAATCCTGCCGTAAATAGCGTTTGATTTTGGCTGCCAGTTGATCACGCAGCCGTTGCAGTTTGCCTTGAAAGGTGACCTCGTTGCCTGAAATAGCGAAGTCCTCGCTCTCCGCTTTTAAATATACCCCATCGGCGTACTGGCCTGCAAGAAATTCATCCTGTGGCAAAGAAGAAAGCACAGCATTGCCCTGCAAAACATCTCCTATTTCGATCGGAGATTCTACAACAGCTTCTACTTTTATCCCCATCAAAGTATCTGTTTTAGCTTGCAATACAGTGGCATAGACCCTCTTTGTTTGGGGCTGGTACCCATCATAGATCGCATCTACACGCAGCCGCACCTGTTGCGGCTGATTGGAAAGTTGCTGAAGCGGCTCCTGCACGGTCGCTTTTTCTACTCCTTGCAGCACAAAAACCAGTGTTGTACAACTAAGTAAAATTACGAGAAATGTTTGACGGGAAACCAACATCACAAGAAGAATAAAGATACAAAAAGCCGCCAGCAGAAAACACACTGCCGACGGCAACACCGTTCCTGCAAATTGTGCTGTTAGCGCAGCGAATCCTACGCAAAAAAACGGTCTTGTTCTCATTTATTCATGGAAAAACAGCGGCAGCGTTTCCAGGAAAATAATATCGTCACGCTGCGCAGCATCACCCTCAGCCAAAGCAGCTGCCTTGCCCACAACGATGCCTTGGCTGCGTCCAACCAATGTTTCCAGCGCATGTAAGCTGCCACCTGTGCTGATAACATCATCAACGATCAGAACACGCTTTCCATTCATTGCTTCCAGATCCTTTTTATCAATGACCAAACGCTGTTTTGCTGCGGTAGTGATCGACTGATCTTCTACAATGACCGGCTCCTGCATATACAGCTTCGGCCCTTTTCGTGCTGGGATATACACTTTTCCGCTCTGACGGCTCATTTCATAAGCCAGAGGGATTCCCTTTGCCTCGGCAGTAACGATAACATCAAATTCAGGGCATTTTTCAAGCAATGCTTTTGCACACGCCACTGTCAGCTCTACATCGCTGAACATGATAAAAGCTGCAATCGAAAGCTTTTCGCTGACTTTGCAGACCGGCAGTTCACGGGTAACGCCTGCCACATTTAAAGTATAGGTCTTATCCATTTAGGAAACCTCCATTTCAAAATTATCACATCGAAATGCCGCAGCCAAACACGGTTGCGGTATTTCGAATCCTATGGGGCTGCCGTTTGCTGCATCAACCCGGAGGCCATGCCAAACTGCGTTTTGCAAGCACATGGAAGTGCAGATGCTGTACGCTTTGTCCGGCATCCTCACCACAGTTGGTGACAACACGGTAGCCTTTTTCTAATCCCATCTGCTCTGCCACTTTAGCGATGACGGCAAACATATGCCCTACCAGCTGAGAATCCTCCTCGGTGATCGCTGCGAGGGATTCCAGATGCTTTTTGGGAATGACCAAAAAGTGTACGGGAGCTTGTGGGTCGATGTCGTGAAAAGCCAATACCTGTTCGTCCTCGTAGATCTTGTTTACCGGAAATTCTCCTGCTGCCATTTTACAAAACAGACACTCCATCGGATCTCACTCCATTTCCTTTTTATTTTTCCTTATATAGCCGACGGCGATACCAATTTTTCGCCGTCGGCTGTGGTTTTTATTTCAGATTTGCACGTACGATGTCTGCTACGGCTGCCAGTGCTTCGTCCACCTTGGTGGTGTCTTTAATGCCTGCCATTGCCATGTCGGGCTTACCGCCACCATTACCGCCTGCGATAGCAGCAACTGCTTTTACCAATACACCGGCTTTCAAGCCCTTTTCCTGTGCCTGTTTGCCGACCGACACAGCCAAGGTAGTTTTACCGTCTGCCTGTGCGCAGATCGCTGCGACCATGTTGGGGGCTTTGTCACGGATCTTTTCGCACATACTGCGCAGAGCCTCGCTATCGGTGCCGCTGAAGAAAGCAGTGATGACCGATACGCCCTCTACCTGCTGTGCGTTCTCGAACAGACCGTCGATCTGAGAAGCGGCTGCGGCTGCTTTCAGTTCAGCCAGTTCCTTGCTCAGGGTGCGTACTTCATTTGCAACTGCATTTGCACGGTGTGCCAGATCGTTGGGGTTGGGTACTTTCAGGGCAGCTGCTGTGTCCTGAATCAGTTGGGTGCGCTCGTCCAGCAGACGCAATACGCCATAGCCGGTGGTTCCCTCAATACGGCGGATACCGGCAGCTGCACTCGACTCGCTGAGGATTTTGAAGCAGCCCAGTTGTGCGGTATTTTTTACGTGAGTACCACCGCAGAACTCGGTAGACCAACCATTGATGTCAACAACACGCACGACATCGCCGTACTTTTCGCCGAACAATGC
>CALWZD010000021.1 GCA_944385945.1 uncultured Anaerofilum sp.
CCGGCAAGCTCTCCGACGAGCGTTTCATCAAACTGTCCCGTGACTATGAGCTGGAACAGACCAACCTGACAAACCTTGTCGAACATCTTCGGCAGGAAGTCAAGGAACAGGAAAAGCAGAAAGTCAATGTCAGACAGTTTATTGCGGCGGTCAGGAAGTACACCGATATGCAGCAGCTTGACGCTTCTGTTCTCCGGGAGTTTGTGGAGAAAATTTATATCTCCGAGGTTTACACGCCGGACGAGAACGAGCCGCGCATCAAGGTCAGAGAAATTGAGATCGTCTATAACTTCATTGGTACATTTGATTTTGAGGAAGCAAGGGAGCAATCCCAAGCAGCCCAAAAAGAAAAGAAAACCGGCGTAGCCTAAACTACGCCGATTCTCTCACATAAATGTTTTCTTACGTCACCGCCGCTAAGTCGGCGGTTTTTTTGATTATCAATCCAAACGGAATACCTGCTGCAACTCAGGCTGCGCACCCGTTACAGGGTCCATTTCCAAAATCAGGATGTCTTTCATATACTCGTTCCACTTATCAACAACAGGGCTTTCTGCCTGTGTTTTTTGTGCAAATGCTGCACCTTTTTCGCACTCGTAGTAGCCAAACAATTCATTTCCGCAAGCATAAATGCTGTAATTGCAGATCCCTGCTGCTTTCAGCACTTCCACCATTTCGGGCCAAATTTCATCGTGGCGACGAATATATTCTTCTTTACAACCCTCTTTGATAACACCTTTCCATGCGACACGTTCCATTGTTTATTCCTCCTTTAACTCACCTGCAAAGAACCTTTCGCTCACTTTTTACAGTCACAAAGCAGTAGCGATATAGCTAAAATTATACACATGATTCAACCAAAGCACAACACTTTGTTGAATCTTAATCCAATTTTACTAGCTGACCGCCAGGGATTTCGATGCGTTCGCCGTCCACCTCGATCCAAATCGACTGTGCATTGGGATTGTATACCGCATCGGCTGAAGCGGTGAATTGGAGCCGTGCAGCATCCTGCATATAATCGACGATTTCGATATTGGTGGCATACCATGTGTCCTGTTTATTGGCGGTCATCTCGCAGAACCGCTCCATCAGATCCCAATCCTGCTGGCAGGCAAATTCATAGCTATGACCCCACACATACATCATGTACAGATACTGTGTTTTATGCAGTTCCACAAAACGCTGTCCATCCTCGAGCAGATTATGGGTGTGGTGACAGGTAGCTTTCCAACGCATAAAATCCTGTGGCATATCAAAAGCGTGGGTATCGCCGACCAAACGGGCATAGCGGATGCCCAAAGAAGGCAGCAATGCTGCGATTTCGGGAGTCCAGCTGCCATTGGGATAAGCCAAGCCCCGTACAGGAACGCCCATCGCCGTTTCTAAAGCAATACGGTCTTCCAGCACTTGTCGTGCCACCTGCTCCAACGGGCTGCGTGAAATGGTTGGGTGCAGGTAGGTATGGCAAGCAACTTCGTGGCCTTGATAGAGCTGTTTCCATTCGCTTGCAGGGATGCGGTTTTCCATGACAAGACCTGCATTCAAATTAAAGGTTCCACGGATACCATAACGATTAAACAACTCGACCAGTTGACGATCTTCCAGTCGACCGTCATCATAGCTCATGGTCAATACTTTGTGTTTTCCACCGGGAAAACAGGTATAGATGTTTTTCAGTTTCGGATTCAACACAGCAACCTCCTTCGGCAAATCCCCCCAAAATGCCGTACCGCTTTTTGGGGGAGGTTTCACCTTTTAATTGTGCTTTTATTATATAACGCTGTTTACTGCTTGTCTACAAACACCTTGTATACGCAAGGCTTTCCGTCTTTGTCGGAAGTAAAGATAACTGCACTGCCATCGGGGGTAAAACAGGGATGGGGGTGGGCGTCTTGCGGGTCGCCGTGGTCAGGCGTCCAGCTTGTACCGTGATAGCACAGGGGCTGCTCGGTTTTTGTTTGTGTGTCAATAAGATAAATAAAATCGTTTTTGACCGATTCTTCCTGTCCTTCGGTTTGCAAGTGGATGGGGGTTTCGTTGCCCTGACAGTCGCCCACCATGTATTTTTGCTGATGATCGCAGATAAAGTGTGCATACGGCAAGCAGGGCATGACCAGCTTTTCGGTCAATGTTTCGGGGTCCATCATGCGAATGGTTTCGGTCGTGCCGTCCTCCGCTTTGCGGTAAACGTAGAAAAACTGTTTTCCGTCCGGCTGCCAAAATTCATGGGTGATGATGACATCATTGGGCTGTTGACGTGCGCAGCGGTAGTTGCTGCCGTCGCTTTGAACGAGCCATAGACGTGCGTCGATCATATCGTAGGGTCCCTCATGGCAAAACATGATGGTATCGGGGTCGTGGGGACGCAACTGTGCATGACCAAACCAGCAGCGATCTTCTACAACGTTCCGAACTTCGCCGGATACCGTATCCACCCAAATAATGCGACACAGTGGCTTTGCTGCGCAGGTGATGGGGAAAAACTCCCAGCCCTTTTTTCCGGTCAAGTCAGGCAGAGTTTCGACAAAGGTTTCGGTCATAACCAGATAGCGGTTGTCCTCGCTCATGCCCCAGTTTCCACATCGCCAGCCCTGGGGTGCAGCATAAATTTCGGTGCGGGTAAGTGTTTGCAGATCCAGTTTCCAAATTTTTTGTTGTTGCTGATAATAAACGGTCTTATCGTCACTGCCGATCATTGCGCCGTAATCGTCCAGTTCGCCGCCCTCGGTAAGCTGCACCGCATCGCCTGTTTCCAGATCCATCAAATAAAGCTGACGGCTTTTTTCCAGTTCGGCGCAATACAGCATTTTTTTGCTGTCCCCCGTTACCATACGGTTATAAAAATACATATGGTGGCTGGTGTGGTCCGGCTGGGTAAGGCGAATGACCTTATGCTTGGTGTAGGGATCAATAAAAACAGTTTGCTGATTGTGGATCACAGAACCGATGCCCATAAAAATTTCCTTCTTTCGTCAAATATTTAAAATCCGTCATCAAATATTTTAAATCGAAAAATTCGCCTTTAGTACATCCAAAGCAATATGGTCGCTTTGTGTCAAACCCTGTACGAATGCGCTTGCGACCCGCATCGCACCGGCTGTTTGCAGGTGAGCATTGTCCTCTTTTTCGCCCACCCACATATAACGTTGTTTACAGTGTTCTGCACCTGTTACAGTATTGGCGGCAGCAGTGAGTGCTCCTAAATCAATAAACGGAACCCCATTTTGTTGTGCAAATGCCTGCATAGCGTCACGATACGCCTTAAAGCTGATGGGGCAGATGCGCTCTGCATCAAATTCACGCATCGCCACCGGAGATGCAAAAATGCAGGTCGCCCCATGTTTGCGGGCAATCTCGAGATAATGTGCCAAACTTTCACCAAATACGTCCAGTGCCACAAAACGTTCTGGTTTTTTGGTATCGGAATCGTTATGACCAAAGCTTACCAGCATAAAATCTCCTGGCTTGATGTGGGCAGCGATGTCGTCCAGACGACCTTCCTCACGGAAAGTCCGGCTGCTTCTGCCTGCCATCGCACAGTTGTCGATGATAAGTTCCGGCAAAACATATCTGCGTTGCTGTGCAAAAGGCGAATTTTCTCGGTGGGTGACAGTGCATACCTCGCTTCCCTGTGCAAACTGCGAAAGAACCTGTCCCCATCCTGTTAAAGGTGCTTCTTCTTGGCAGTAACTTTGCAAAATGGAATCTCCTACCAGCCAAAGGGTCGGCTTTGCGGTAAGCTGTGGCAGTACTTGGGCAAAGTCCATATCTGTTCCGTAATAGAAAGAGGGATAGCCGGGCTGATTATAGCAGTTGTTCTGCCACGCCACACCGCAGCGATACTGTGCATCTTGCATCAGTGTAAACAGTTTGTGTGGTGTAAGGTCGGTCGTGGTGTAGATATGAATTGCCGAATCATCGGCAGCACGTACCAGCAATTCTTCACGGAAATCGCCCAAAACGTCAGCTACCAGACAAGGGTTGCCCTTGGTGCCGTTATTGGTAGCCGTACCTTGCGGTACAAGCATCACCCCGTGGGTCAGATCATTGATGACACCGCTTTTTGTTTCGTGCAGGTAATCCTGTCCATCGGTGATTTGTGTCGACAAGTCCCCTGCCCAATAAATTTTCATATTGGTTCCGGGTACAGGCAGATCAAGTTTATTTCCCTGCACATCGTATACTTTCTTTACCCAAACCTGCAAGCCACGGGTATCGGGGTCGATTTTACCGATCATGCAACGACCCAGATCTTCTTCGGCGTACTCGCCAAAATATGCTTTTCCGGTTTCGGCATCACGCAAAGCCCAACCGTAAGGAGCATTTTTCCCTTCTTCGAATACGTTGAAGATCTCGAGTCCCGGGCTGTCGGGGTCGATGTCTGCCACGTGCATCGCATCACCATGACCAAACTTCGCCATTTTCCCGTTTGGCAATTCACCATAGCTGGAATAGAGCAGACTTCCGTCGTGGTCGATCACGGCTGCACCGTAAATGATTTCCATACAGCCATCCCCGTCAACATCTGCGGTCGAAATGCTGTGGTTGCCCTGTCCTGCCAGAATCCCGTATGTAGGGTCGGAACCAATGCTGGTGTGGCATCCGCTGGAATTGAACGGATTGCTCATCGGCACAAAGCCGGAATCGACCGACCATGTTTCCCGAAAACGATTTTCGAAAAAGTCGTACGCAACCAAAGTTGCACGGGTATAGTAGCCACGACAGGCGATGAGATAGGGGCGTTCCCCATCCAAATACGCTACCCCTGCATTAAAACGGTCAACACGGTTGCAAGGCTCGATTCGTGCCATTGCATAGTCGCCCCACAGCAGTCCGTCGTCTACACGGGGGAATTTATATGCAATGGTGTCCAGTTCTTTTCCATCCCCGCCAAACATGGTCAGATATTCAGGTCCTTCGTAAATAAAGCCTTCGAATTTGTTCAGTTCATTGCGGGGACTGCGAGAGGGTGCATACACATTGATGAAATAATCGGCAAGTTCCAACGCATCCTGCTCGCTGAGCGGATATTCATAGCGTGGCTCGATTCCAAAGCATTCTTCCAATGTTTTGTGCCAACGACCACACACTACCTCGGGGTGCTTGTGCCAATCAGCAAACACTTGTGCCATGTGCAGACGATAGTCTTCGGCAGAGCAAACATAATTGTCTTGATGACTATACCCTGCCTGTACGTCCTGTGCGGGCATAGTAATATATCTACTCCACAGTACGGTTCCGTCGGGTGCAAAGCGAGTCATACAGGTACCCGGTGCCGTTTTTACAGCCATTTCGGCACGACCGTCCCCGTTAAAATCGTATACCATAAACTGGGTATAGTGCGCACCTGCTCGGATATTCCGCCCCATGTCCAACCGCCACAGCAGTGTACCGTCCAAACGGTAGCAATCAATGAAGCATCGACCTGTATACCCCTTGATCGAAACATCCTGCGAATTATCGGGGTCCCATTTTACAAAATATTCGTACTCGCCGTCACCGTCTACATCGCCGACGCTCATATCATTTGCATGGTATTCAAACGCCTGCCCCGACGGTGTTACGCCGCCTGCCGGCTTTTGCAGAGGCAGTTCATACCGCCCTTTTTCCCATACAGCTACCGGACGACATGCAGCCGCTTCTACACCATTGACGATGGGGGCTACCGCATAACGGTCGGCATCGGTTCCGTTTTTGTCCAGATAGTTGGTGCTGTCGGTTACGACCGCTAGCCGTTCACCGTTTTTATACACCGCAAAATCAGTGCCGGTCAAACCGGTTTCGCAAAATCCATTTACTTCCTTTTTGAACAGACGCCAGCTTATAAACACACCTGTGTTTGCTTTTACGGCAACCAATCCACGGGACAGTGCTTCTAGCTGCTGTTTCAAAACACGCCCAATCGGTGTTTGCAAAATCTGACTCTCTTGCAGAACGGTTCCGGTGCTGTCCAATGCCTGTACTTTCAAGTAATACGGGATATGGGTGGAACGACGAAAGCAAAATGCATTGTCGGTGGTTTCGGCAGCAATTTTGTACCGCACCTGCGCCGTTTGACGGTCGGACCAAAAAACGGTGTACCGCACTGCTTGCGGAACCTGCTGCCATGTGATCGTGGTGCTTTGCGAAGTTTGAGAAAGAATTTTTAACTGCATCATGGTAAATTTTCTCCTTTTCAGGACAGAAATCAGAAAAAAGGGGCATCGAAGGGTAATACTACCGCTGCGATGCCCGATATTGGCTTTATAACTTATTGAGCGTCTGCCTGATACATGGTGTTAAGTTCTTCAACCAACTGTGCGCCACCACGATCCAGCCACTGCTGTGCAGCTGCTTCCAAGCCTGCTTCGTCGATCTGACCGCAGATGTACTGGGTACGAGCATCTTCGATGATCAGCTCGATGTCGGTACCAACCTCAGCGTTTACAGAGGAGTTTGCCAAATAACCCAGTGCAGGATTAAACACAGCATACTGCTCGTTCATTTCCTGGCATTCCTCTGCTTCGATCTGGCTCTGCTCTTTTTCAAGCTGCAAACCGGTGCTGGACATATTGGGGATGTAAGCAATTGCTTGGTTCAGACCACAGTTGGGAGTCTGAGAAGCATCCAGCTCTTTGTTCATCACAACATTGCCGTTCTCGTTCAGGTTGTAGCTTACGCCCTCCAGACCGTAGTCAGCCAGTTCCAGCATCTCGTTGTCGTTCATCTTATCCAAGAAGCTCAGGCAGTTTTTCAGGTCTTCCTCGGTTTTTGCACCCGACTTGGTGATGAGGTAGAAGCCGTTGTAGCCGCTGGTTGCCAAAGTGTGTCCGTTAACAGGTCCTACCATGGTCATGGTAGCGGTGGTAGAGGGATCGGTCACGCTTGCAACATTGTTGTTGGTGAAATAGTTCCAGATGCGCTTTGCACCGTCCATGGTATCCAGGAAGGAGCCAGCCTCGCCTTTTTTGCAGCCGTCTTCCCAAGTGGAAGTATCAACGGTTGCCCAGTCGGGACGAATCAAACCTTCTTCGTAGATCTTGCGCATGAAATCAAGGGCTTCTTTGTACTCAGCGGTCTGATGAACAGGAACCAGCTTGCCATCCTGCTCTACCCACTCGTTGCCGCAACCAAACCATGTCTGCATAATGTCCAGAGGACCGGTGTATTTGCACAGTTCCAAACCGTAGGTATCGTCTACACCGTTTCCATCGGGATCTTCGTAGGTGAATTTATACCACATATCGTATACTTCTTCGATGGTGGTGGGTGCTTCGGTAATGCCTACTGCCTCTGCCCAGTCGGTGCGGTAGGACAAGCCGTAACGTCCGATCGCACGGGTACGGGGAACGCCAACCACCTGACCGTCAACGGTAAGAGCGTTCAGAACATTTTCGTTTGCCTGCGACAGATTGGGGTATGCTTCGCTGTCTTTCAGGTACTCGCTCAAATCCCAGAAAGCACCTTTTTTCGCAGCGTCAACGATGTTTGCATCCATTGCACCGGAAGCAGTCAAAACCATGGGCATATTGTCCTTGTCCATCAAGGTCATACCGAACTTGTCTTTGTAGGTATCGTTAGCTTCCAAACGCCAATTTACAGTGGTGTTGGTGTAATCTTCGTAGGTTTTGATAACGGTATCGGAACCATCGTTTGCAAATTCGGTGCCGTAGAAAGTGGGGATCATAAAGCTGATGGTGGGACGACCGCTGTTTTCCGTGCTGGTGCTGCCGGAAGTAGCAGTGCTGGAAGAAGATTGTGCCGAACCGCCGCATCCGGTCAACAGAGCTGCTGCCAGAGTAGCAGCCAAAGAAATAGACAATGCCTTTTTCATGTGTTTTTCCTCCTGAAATTGTTGAATGATTTTATTTTGCCGGAAAATATCCAGTGATTAACGATCAAATAATTGCCTTTAAATTAACCTTTTACCGAACCAACCATCAAGCCCTGTGTAAAATATTTCTGAACAAAGGGATAGATGCACAGCATGGGAATGGTCGCTACAACGGTGGTTGCCATTTTGATGGATTTTGCCGGAGGCAGACCTGCAACGCCCCAGTCGAAAGTGGAATCCTCGGTGATTTTGTTGGTGAGGAATACCATACGACGCAAAACGATGGTCATGACCTCCATGTTGGGGTCATTGATGTACATCATGGCGTTGAAGTAAGAGTTCCAATGACCAACTGCGTAGAACAGTGCCACCGATGCCAAAACCGGTGCCGAAAGCGGCAGGATGATGCGCACAAAGGTGAGCAGGTCGTTCGAGCCGTCGATGATGGCAGCTTCCTCCAACTCGTTGGGCAAACTTTGGAAATAGTTTTTGATAATGATCATGTTAAATGCGTTCATCGCACCGGGCAGCCACAATGCCCACCATGTATTGCCCAAATGCAGAATGTTCATTACCAGAATGTAGCCGGGAATCATACCGCCCGAAAACAGCATGGTCACAATGACCATATTGATGAACCCATTGCGTCCTTTTAGATACGAACGGGAAAGAGGGTATGCCAAGGTGGTGGAGATGAACATATTGATGGCAGTACCAACAACTGTAACAAACAGCGAGTTTTGCAATCCACGGAACACCGAACCGTCTTTAAAAATATACGAATATGCATTGAACGAAACATCCTGCGGGATCAGGAAAAAGGGGCGTTCGGTAAGTTCTTTTTCGGTCGCAAACGAACCGGCGATAACGTAAATAAAAGGCAGAACACAAAGCAGTGCAAGCAATGCGATGATGATATACAGTACCACCTGCACCATTTGGTCGGCAGGGCTACGTTTTTCCAGTGTGCCGGTCGCACGAATCGCCCTATCATCGTTTTTTCGCAATAATGTCATTTTGATTCCTCCCTTAGTACAGACCCGACTCACCGAACATCTTGGCAACCTTGTTTGCACCGATGACCATGATCATACTTACTACCGACTTAAACAAGCCTGCTGCCGTTGCCAGCGAATACTGTCCGCTTACGATACCCTTTGTGTAGATGTAAGTATCGAACACTTCGGAAACCGAACGGTTCAGCGAGTTCTGCATCAGGAAAATTTGCTCGTAGCCGGTGTTCAGCAATGCACCGACTTTCATAATCAGCATCAAAATGATGGTGGCACGGATCGAAGAAAGGGTGATATGCCACATCAACTGCCAACGACCTGCGCCGTCGATCTTTCCGGCTTCATACAACTGCGGGTCCACACTTGCCAACGCAGCCAGATAAATGATGGTGCCGTATCCGGTTTCTTTCCAGATGTTCTGACCAACGATCATTGCAGAGAACAAGCTCGGGTCGGACATGATGTCGGGTGCGTGTTCTTTTCCGAAAATCTGTACAAACAAGTGATATACTACACCGTCGGTAATTGAAAACAGCTGGAAGGTAAGGGCTGCTACGATAACGATGGAAACAAAGTGAGGGATGTATACCATCGTTTGGGACAAACGCTTGAACCATTTGCAGCGCAATTCGTTTAACAGAAGCGCCAAAATAATGGGCGCAGGAAATGCAAAAATAAGGTTTGCCAAAGAAATCGACAATGTGTTTTTCAGCAGACGCCAAAAATCAGGACCTGTAAATAGCTTTTCGAAATATTTGAACCCAGCGAAAGGGCTTCCGAACACTGCTTCGATGGCAGTGTTTCCATTGTAGGGGCTGAAATCTTCGAATGCCATGATCAAACCGGTCATTGGTGCATAGTTGAAGATCAACATATACAAGATACCGGGAATCATGAGGATGTACAACCAGTAGTGCTGACGCAAGGCTTTGCCCCATGTGTCATGACCCAACTGTTTATATGCCCGTTGTTCACGTTTGGCTTGGGTCTTTGCCGCCGCATCGGCTGTTAACGTTTTGGCCATAAGTTTGTTTTCCTCCTTAACTTTCAAACTCAAAATTCCGCCGGGCAGTTGTAAGGATGGATACCGTTCCAACCGTTTTCTCTCCTGCCGTTGTTTTCATTGTAATGCCTTGCAATGCGGTTTTCAATAATCAATATCTATCATGTTTTTTCTTATTTTTAATCGTTATATCGTTAAATTATTATACATTCAACAAAAAAGTTATCCGCATCGTTCTTGTGCATATTTTCCTTATTTTTCCACCTGATTGTCTATTATTTATATATTCTAACAACAACTTTTGTGCATCTTGCAAGAACAACTTTTGGGGCTGTTTTTTCCAAAAAATGCTGCGGGCAAATAACTACCCACAGCATTTTTAAACAAAAGATGAACAAAAGCCTCTTTACGCATTTGGAGAACGATGCTCTTTTTTATATTTTCCCGGTGTCATACCGACCTCACGGCTGAAGAAGCGAATAAAATTTTGAACGTTCGAATAGTGCAGACTTTCTGCCACCTGCGCAACTGTCAGGTCGGTCGTCAGCAGCATTTCTTTTGCCATCTCCAACTTTTGTGCATTGACTAGATTTGTAAAATTGGTATCTCGCTCGGATTTTAAAATCTTCCAAATATAGCTTGGGTGGTAGTTCAATTGTTCTGCACACTCGTTCAAAGTAATGTCCCCATTTGTTTGTTTTATCAGCGCAATTACATTTTTCACCAGCTCACTGGACGTGTTTTGGCGGAAATTTGTAAGCATATCCATAATAGGAACAGCAACGTCATTCATCCAAAACTCTTGCAGTTTTTCGCCGTCATAGATCTTGCTGATTTGGTCAAACAAACCACTTTCTCGGTCGGACAATACCTGCCCTACCGACAACCCCGCATTTTCTGCCACCGAAAGCATTGCAGAGGTCAACCGCTGCTGGTAGAACTGCCGCTCATAGCCACGTGTTCCGTTTTGCTCCATTCGTTCGACAAAAAGCACGATAAGCCGTTGTGTTTCTTTTCGGTTACAGTTGCTTAGTGCGGTCAATATCTCATTTTGCAGCAACATATCATATCCGCTGGAGGCATATCCCTCGTCCGGCGGGGTGTAATAGGTAAGCAAATCGCTATCCTGTGTGACGTTTCGGCGCAAAGCTTCCAGTGCTTCAAAATAAGCACTGTTCAACCGAGAAGGCGACGTAAAAGCCAGGCTTGCACCGCCTTTGCAGCTTGCCTGCCACAAATTTTGCGCTATGTCCGACACGACATGAAAAATGTGCTGTACCTTTTCGGACAGTACCGATTCTTCCCGTGCGCCGATGACTAATATCACCGCTGCATCCCTTGGCAACGGTCGCAGAAAAAGTGTGTCCGTCACTTCTTCCGGCAGTGTTTGCACAAGCGTCATTGCGATAGTGTCGCTGTTGCGTCCACCTTCAATGGCGATTTTCAGTAAACGATATACTGCAAACTGCTTTACTTCCAGATCCTGCAACCCACGTTCGATCTCACTTTGCGACATTTCACCACGGATCATATGGAGCATAAATTGTTCGCAGAGTTTTTGTTGCTGCATCGTTGCCATATATTCCAACTCACGTTGGTTGTTTGCCATTTGGGCAGCACCACTGGCAAGATAGCTGAATTCGTCCTGATCGTGTTTTCGTTGTCCAAATACACCACTTACAGTGACCATCAATTCCTGAATGGGGCTATACAATGCTGCACTTGACCATCGACAAATCAGCAACAAAAGTATCGTTGCCACGGCAACTGCAACAGCGATCATCAAGGTGGTGCCTGCAAACACAAATGCATTGCTTTGATTTTCGCCTGCGTAACAACGAATACCGTTTGTCGTTAAATTTCCAACACACAGTTTCCAGTCGCCCCAGTTATAGATACCGGATACTTTTGGTGCATAACTAAGCTGCTGTGCAAAATCTGCATTTGTATAAAAAATCGATTTGTTTGTGGAATTTTCTACAAATGCGACCTCATAGTTTAAGCCTTTCCAACTGGAAGCAAGTTCCATAAGCGGAACAAGGTTGATGCGAACGATAAGCAGGTCTGTGATCTCGCCCATGGGAGTAGTTGCACGTAAAACCAGTTGATAACCCGAAAGATCCACCCGATAATTTCCGGTAGCAGATGGAGATACCCCCGTGTTGTTGACCCAAAAAATATCATTTGCAATGTTGTTTTGCGCATCAATAAAAGTTTGCAGTTCGTCCCGATTGCGTACTTCCGACAAACGGTATGCGCCCAAGTTGCTCAATACCCATCCATTTTTTACGTTGATGTATGTGTACCCGCTGATGTTTCTGTAAAAAATACTTCCACCGCTCAGTTGTTCCTGTACTCTGGAAATTTTGGTGTAGTTGGAATACGGTGGTTCTTCGCAGGAGCTAAGCCAGCTGTATTCTGCATTTTTGACTACACCTAAATAATATCCCCTCAAATTGGTAAGGATGGTATCGACCTGCGTTTGTGCATTCTTCTGTGCTGATTCGAGCATTAGATTGTTTCGTGACATTTGAAGGCTGGTGGAGTAGATGCCCGTTACAATTCCCAAAATCAGCAAAGGGGTAGCAACTAACAATACCAAGCGGATAAAAATTTTATTTTCATATTTTTCTGTCATATGTTGTTTCAAATTTGGTATTTGTCTTTTCAATCCTCTATCCCTCCCAAACTGTATGGAATGATTTTTGCGTTTTAGTATGACCATTCTAATTATACCGAAAACTTCAAAAAAATAAAAGAAATTTCCTATTCTTTTAACTTATAAAAAAATCCCGCAGGATAATGCCTACGGGATAAATGCGCATACTGTTTTTCATTGCATCCAATCGTTTAAAGTGCTCCGTCGCTGCGCACATTGTCGTAGTTCAAAATGCCCGACAGGAATGCCAATGCCAAACCCTGTCCCCAGCCTTGGATCCAATCACGGCTGATGTTGCGGTAGCCCTCACGGTCTTTCATAACAGCGGTACCGCCCGAAACATTCATCACACGTCCGTCCTCGCTGATGTTTGCCAGAATGCCGG
>CALWZD010000022.1 GCA_944385945.1 uncultured Anaerofilum sp.
GAGAGGCTGTAAGGCAACAAGCGCAGGAATCCTTTGTGGATTCCGAGCATTGGTAACGCCACAGACACCACTTCTTGTAGAAAAAGATGAAAATTTCGACTTTTCAGAAAGCTCCTGGTTCTGTGAAAATCAAATTTCGAAGTGGATGTTTTCGTTTGATTTCATTATAGAACGATTCAAAGAAAAAACAATGGAATGCAGAGATACTTCTTGTAAAATAGCGACTTTTTACCAAGTATTTTTTTATCAATAAAATCGCCCGAACCGGAGCGAAAAGCGGTTCGGGCGGTGTGGTAAAACGACGGCAGCCTTACTGGCGGATGTCGATATACTGTGCTTCGGGGGCAATTTCGTAAGCGTTGCTGTACCTACCAGCCGACAGGAAAAGCTTGTCGGTATCGTTTGCGTTGATGACGTTAGCGATCTGAATGGTCACACTTTCGCCGGGGGCAAGCGATTCGATATAGTTTTTGTGTCCCTTTTGGGGAGAAAAGTAGTCCATCGCATAGCTTTCCCCACCGATACTGGAGTAGGATACAGCGTCGGTCTGGTCGTTGCCGTCGGCGAGCGCACGATAAAACATCGAGATAGAATCGTCGGTCTGTTCCATCAGGCAAAGGCTGAAATTGTAAAGAATATTCTCCAACGTTTGGTCGGTGTTGTTGGTCAGTTCAATGGAAATGACCGCCAGTTTTTGTTCGACCGTTTCGGTAGAAATAACGGTGTCCAACGTATTCACGCCATCACCGGATTGGATATAGCTGATGGTGTTCGGCAACAGCTTGCCGTCCTCTCCAACGGCAGACATCATACGTTCGTCTACCAGTGCAGGGTCGAGCAGCGAGAGGTCATCGCAAAGCTGAACATCGGTCACCGATGCATCAAGTGCAAGGTCGATTACCTCTCCGTTATCGGGACGGGAAACACTTTCAAAGGTGAATGGTTGCCCAATGGTCACAATGGGTTTTAGTTTGCTTATATCGGTTTTCCAAAGAACATCGGTGAAGATAGCATCTGAATCGTTACCACCGCTCCATGTCTGCATCGAGTCCAAAGCGACGGTTTCGCCACTGGGTTGAATATCAAGTCCCTGTGCCATAGCGATCGCTTGTTCTTTGGTCACGTCTTCGCCAACATAAATGACAATGACCTGCCAATATTCCGGACACGCAAGGTAGATGCGCTGATTAAAATCAATGTCGTTGTCTTCAACGTTTTGCATTTCCAGATAAACACCCTCCCAATCACCAACTGTAAATTGCTCGGAATTTATCACAAAGCGGTCGGTGATACCAAGGGTACCGTCCAACGGTGCAGTGTCCATCGCAATGGGAACGATGCTGAATCCGCCCAGATAAGGATGTTCGCTCGAATAGTATTTATACGAGCCATCTTCTGCCATCACGAACCCGTCGGGCAATACGGTGGGGGTGATGGAAAGCACCGGCACTTCGGTGGGGACGGTTTGTGTATCGGTTTGGTAAGCAAGTTTTACGGCATACTCGCCCTCTTTTTCAAAATACCATTTGTACAGCTGGGTTCCTGCAAGTGCCACTGTTCCAAGGCAAAGCACCGCAGCGATTCCGGCAACGGCATATTTTGCAAACAGGCGTTTGCGTGGAATGGGTTTTGATTTCATTTGATTTTGCACCTCCGTTTGAATCATTTGTTGAATAAATACAGGGGTCTGGGGATACTCTTGACGCAAACGTTCTAAATTCATACGCTTTCTTCCTCCTTGTCTTGCAAAATGGTGCGAAGCTTGCTGCGAGCATTCATCAAACGGTTCTTGATGGCACTTTCGGTGGTCTGCTCAATGGATGCAACCTCTTTCACCGAAAATCCCTCTACATAATACAGCACGATGGCTGTGCGCAGGTCACGTGGAAGCTTTGAAATAGCAAGATACAGGTCGGTATATTCTGCCGATTCGTAAGGCACTGTTTCGGGAAGTGTTTCTAAAGGAATGAGTTTTTTCTGCCTGCGCAGAACGGTGCAGCATTCGTTGATTAAAATACGAATCAGCCACGTTTTGGCATAATGGTCATTTTTGAGGGTGTGCAGTTTCTCAAACGCATGAACGATTGCTTCTTGAATGGCATCGCAGCAATCGGCATCGCTGTATAAAAACGATTTTGCGACCCGATATAAGCAATCTTGCGAGTTGAGAATCAGCTCCCCCAACTGTTGTTTTTTCATAGTGTGAGTCCTTTCCAAACTGCCGGCTGTTTTGTTCTTACACCCATTAGATGCACAAGGAGGGGCGTTGGTCTGTGCCTATTGAAAAAATTTTTAAAAATTGCAACAGAACAAAAGAAAGGCTGTGGAAAACCACAGCCCTTAAGGATAAAATTATTCGGAACGCTCTTTTTTGCCGGAAGTTTTGTAAAAGCGGTCGATGGTAAAGCCTCGCCCATGCACTTCGTTCACCTGATGGATGATGATGAAAGCGGTGGGGTCGATCTCCTGCACGACCTGATTCAGCTTTGCAAGTTGGCGATTGGTCACGATGGTCAGCAGCATATTTTTCTCTTGCCGTGCATAACCGCTTTCGGCTTTCAGCAAAGTCACACCCAAGTCGAGGTCGTGGATGATTTTTTCACGCACCAGTTCTTCTTGCGTTGTCACGATCTTCACCTGCAAGCGGCTGTGTCCTGCAAGCAGAACTTTGTCGAGAATGGTCGAGTAGATGATGACCAACAAAATGCCGTACAAAACACGTTCGCCGTTGGAGAAGAACAGCTGTGCCAGCAGAATGAAGAAATCCAAGCCGTAAATAACGGTAGAAACAGGGATGCGGAAGTTTTTGTTCAGCCAAAGCGGAACAAAATCCAGACCACCGGTCGAAGAACCTGCGCTCAGTACCAGACCGATGGAACAGCCTAACATCAAGCCACCCAACAAAGTGCCTAAAACTACATCGGTGGTCAGATTTTGCAAAAAGGGGATATTTTGGAATACTCTCAAAATAAGCGGATAGAAGAAGGTAGACAGCGCAGTGGACAGCGCAAAGGCTTTGCCCAGTGCAAAATAACCCAGGATAAAGGTGACGATGTTAAAAATGAGTACGAAGTCCTCGACAGGAATATGGAACCAGTGTTGCATCGAAAGTGCGATACCGGTGGAACCACCCGTGACCAGCCCACAGGGGAGGATGAACATGGTAACGGCAAGGGCATACAAAGTATTGCCTGCAAATACCAACAAAACGTGTTTTGCAAGCGAAAGCAATTTGGAGTGCGACAAAATAAAACCTCTTTCTATTCATTGTTCTGTGTTATCAAAAATGATAGGTTACATTACGGTCAAGTGTTCGATATTGAAGTGCTTCGCCGATGTGCGGTTCTTCGATTTTTTCACTTTGTGCCATATCGGCAATGGTGCGGGCGACTTTCAAAATGCGACTATACGCACGTGCCGAAAGCCCTAAGCGGTCGAATGCCGTTGCAAGCATTCTGGTTGCGGAGGGGGTAGTTTGGCAAAGGCTGCGCAGGTGGGAATCGGGGATGTCGGCGTTGCAGGAGATGCCAGCCGACGCCAGACGTTTGTGTTGGATTTGCCGTGCAGCGATCACTCGTTTTCGTACCGTTTCACTGGATTCTCCGCCGTGCATGGAAGAAAGGGACTCATAATCGACAGGTTCCACATTTACGTGCAGGTCGATGCGGTCGAGCAGAGGGCCGGAGATACGGCTGCGATAACGGTCGACTGCCGACGGTGTGCAGCTGCAACTGCGGGTAGGATGCCCCAAATATCCGCATGGACAGGGGTTCATTGCAGCTACCAGCATCATGTTACAGGGAAATGTAGCTTGCCCCGCAGCACGACTGATGACGATTTTTCCATCCTCCAGCGGTTGGCGCAGGATCTCCAATGCAGAACGCTGAAACTCAGGCAGCTCATCTAAAAATAGGACTCCGTTGTGGGCAAGACTTACCTCACCGGGACGGGGAATCGCTCCGCCACCTGTCAGCGCAGTAGAGCTGACGGTGTGGTGCGGTGAGCGAAACGGTCGAACGGTAAGCAGTCTGCTTCCTGCATCCAGTTTTCCTGCCACGGAATAGATTTGGGTCGTTTCCATGGATTCTGCTTGGGTCAGCGGAGGAAGAATGCCGGGCAATCGTTTTGCCAGCATACTTTTTCCACTGCCCGGTGCGCCGATAAAAAGCAGATTATGTCCACCCGAAGCTGCAATCTCAAGCGCACGCCTTGCTTCCGGTTGACCGTGTACGTCGGAAAGGTCTAGCCCACAATGCGAGATAAGGCTTTCGAATGGCGTGTATTCCATAGGGGAAAGCAGATGGGCGTTTGTTAAATGCTGCAACAGCTCGGAAACTGTTTTCAAAGCGTATACTCTTAGTTCGGGCAAAACGGCTGCTTCGGCGGCGTTTTCAGCAGGTAAAAACAGTTCGCTGATGCCACATTCCCGTGCAGCCAATGCCATCGTCAACGCACCTTGCACCGGACGAATACTGCCGTCCAAAGAAAGCTCGCCTGCAAAAGCGGCACTCTCCGAAAGCGGTGGGATCTGTCCACTGGCAGATAACAGCCCTAATAGGATTGGAAGGTCGTAAACGGGGCCTGTTTTTCGCAAATCGGCAGGAGCAAGATTAAGGGTGATGCGGCTGACCGGAAATTCAAAGCCAAGATTTTTTATGGCACTGCGCACACGGTCACGGCTTTCTTTCACTGCGCTGTCGGGCAGTCCTACCAGTTCGAACTGTGGCAGCCCACGTGAGATGTCCACTTCCACCGTCACCCGAAAGCCTTTCAGCGCATACACGCCCATGCTTTCCACTTTTGCAAACATTCCCCAATACACCCCTATTCCTCTAAGAAAAAATAGCCTAAAAATCCAATATAAATTATACATACTTTCTACCAATTACGCAATGCTTTGTAGCAGATGCAGTGTAAATTTAAATTCGGAACAAACTTCACAGAGAAGATTTTGTATTAAATCCACAAAAAAATAAAACAAAATCGAAAAATAGACACAATCTTTACATAAAATTTCGTTGACAATCCTGCCGGAAATGTTTATGATAATGGTACTACATATTTAATATGTAAATTATGGGGGTTACGCCCTACAACAAGGTTGAGGTAGGTGTTTACTGAATGTATCAGGAAGAATACAGCCGCTGGTTGCGGTATGAATTGGAAGATAAAGATTTAAAACCCGAACTGGTGAGCATCCAAGGGGATGAGGAAGCAGTACGTGACCGTTTTGCTGTGTCGCTGAAATTTGGCACAGCGGGTCTGCGTGGGGTGATCGGTGCAGGTACCAACCGCATGAATATCTACGTAGTGCGTCAGGCAACACAGGGGCTTGCAAATTGGGTGAAAACACAGGGTGGTACCCAAACAGTGGCAATCAGCTACGACAGCCGTATCAAAAGCGATGTTTTCGCAAAGGCAGCAGCAGAAGTTTTGGCTGCAAATGGTGTAAAAGTTCGCATTTATGACCAGTTGATGCCCGTACCTGCTCTTAGCTTTGCAACTCGGTACTATCAATGCAATGCCGGAATTATGGTTACTGCAAGCCACAATCCCGCTAAATATAACGGATACAAGGCATACGGTCCCGATGGATGCCAGATGACCGACGAAGCCGCCGATGTCGTATATGCAGAAATCCAAAAGACTGATGTGCTTACCGGTGCAAAGACGATGCCGTTTGAACAGGCAATGGAGCAAGGGTTGATCGTCTATGTGGGCAAGGATTGCTGCGAAGCACTGTATCAGGCGATCGAAAGCCGCAGTGTGCGCCCGGGGCTGTGCAAAACAGCAGGGCTGAAACTGGTGTACAGTCCCTTGAATGGCTCTGGACTGGTTCCGGTCACTCGTGTGCTGAGCGACATTGGCGTGACCGATGTGACCATCGTTCCCGAACAAAAAGAGCCGGATGGGAATTTCCCCACCTGTCCCTATCCTAATCCCGAAATTTACGAGGCATTGCGGCTTGGTTTGGAACTGGCAGAAAAGAATGGTGCCGATTTGATGTTGGCGACCGACCCCGACGCCGACCGTGTGGGCATTGCGGTGCGCTGCAAAGACGGCAGTTATCAACTGCTGACCGGAAACGAAGTCGGTGTATTGTTGTTGGATTATATCTGCACCGCCCGCAAGGAAAACGGAACGATGCCCGAAAATCCTGTTTGTGCAAAGTCGATCGTTTCCACTCCGTTGGCAGATGTAGTGGCAGCAGCACACGGTGTGGAGTGCCGCAATGTTTTGACCGGTTTCAAATGGATCGGCGACCAGATCGCACAACTGGAAGAAAAAGGCGAGCAGGAACGCTTTATTTTTGGCTTCGAAGAAAGCTACGGTTATCTTGCCGGCAGCTATGTGCGTGATAAGGATGCCGTTGTGGCAAGTATGCTGATTTGTGAGATGGCAGCATATTATCGCAGTCAGGGTTCTTCCATCAAGGAAGAACTGGATCGTATCTACACCACTTACGGACGCTACTTGAATACTGTGGATAGCTTTGAATTCCCGGGGCTGTCGGGTATGGATAAAATGGCACAGATCATGAACGGACTGCGCCAAGAGCCTCCCGCAGCGTTTGGAGAGTACAAAGTGCTGAAGATCGCCGACTACAAAACGCAAACAATTACCGATCTGCAAACAGGCGAAACCGTACCCACAGGTCTGCCTGCTGCAAATGTTCTGATTTACAGCTTGGAGGGCGGAAATACCGTGGTGGTACGTCCCAGTGGCACCGAGCCCAAAATCAAGACTTACTTTACCACCAAGGGCGAAGACCTTGCACAGGCGCAAGCAGAAAAGGAGAAACTGGCACAGGCACTCAAGCCGGTGTTGGAAGCATAAAAGATGCAGGTGAATATTTTTAATCGCAAACAGTTGCTGGCAGATTTCGACCTGACCACTGTGGCGCAGGCACGAGAGATTCTCAACTTGAATGGCATCCCACTGCACTTTTGCAAAAAACGTGGAGATGACAGCGTGGCTCATGCAACCGGTAAGGGTGGTTCTGCTTCGGTAATGCGCACGTATGTCTATCTGCTGTATGTAAAACGCAGCGATTTCGAACGGGCAAAAGGGTTGCTGAGCGATGCGAAATTGCTGTAAAAGAAAAAGTGTTGACAAAAAGTTACAGCTGTAGTATAATATTAGGGCAATCGTTCCCAAGACTGCTCCGCAGTGTTCGTGCTGCGCTGGTAGTCGATATTGAAGGTTGTGATGGGCACATGCCAAAAAACATGGCCCCGATCGTCATAAACCAGAAATGAGGTGAACAGAATGAAACAGGGTATCCATCCCAACTATGTTGAAAGCACTATCACCTGCGCTTGCGGTGAGGTCATCAAAACTCGTTCCAGCAAGCCCGAGATCCGTGTTGAGGTATGCTCCAAGTGCCATCCCTTCTACACCGGTAAGCAGAAGCTGGTTGATACCGGCGGACGTGTAGACCGCTTCAAAAAGCGTTTCGGTCTGTAATTTTTTCAGACGGCTAGAAAAGCAACTTGTAAAGACCCGATAGCATTTCGCTTTCGGGTCTTTTTGTGTCAAAATGTATTCTTTACAAAAAATCGAAAGTTCGATAGAATAAAGGCAAACCTGCCGTAAATACCGCATGGCAGAGGAAAAGGAGAGAATCATGCAGGATTATACAACCGTTCAAGGCACTGCTACCGCCGAGATCGAGGAGAAAAAAAGCAGATTCATTGCCAATGTTTCTTTTGTAGACACCGAGCAGGCAGCGTTGGACTTTCTTGCCGGTATTCGTGCAATGCATCGCACAGCACGGCACAATGTCTATGCCTATGTTTTGCGAGAGGGCAACCGTGTGCGCTACTCGGACGATGGCGAACCTGCCAAAACGGCGGGGTTGCCTGTTTTGGAGGCGATCCAACATACCGGCGTCACCGACTGCATCGTAGTGGTCACACGATACTTTGGCGGTACGTTGCTCGGCACAGGTGGATTGGTACGGGCATACACCGCAAGTGCAAATGCAGGCTTGCAGGCTGCCAAGATCGTCACAGTGCGCAGTTGTGTTTCGGTGGAGATAACCGTGGATTATGCGCTGTACGAACGGGCATCTCTGCTTTTTCAGGAAGCCGGTGCACGTTTGGAAGAACCCCAATTCACCGACCGTGTTTTCTTAAAAGCAGTTCTGCCGGCTGGCGAAGAAGCACCGCTTGTAGTCGCACTGCAAGAACTTACCCGTGGCGTACAGGCGCAGGTATCAAAACCGTTTTATCTTCCTTTTTAGTCCAGCCGATTCTTATACCGACCGAGTACGTTTCTTCAAATCGTGTACATTGAAAAAATTTTTTATTTTTAGAAGGGATTTGCTCCTTTTTGTCGTACATATTAAGTGTAACCAGTATTTAAATGGTTTTGACCGAATCGGCAAAGAGGGGGTGTTCCGAATGACTGTACGAGAGCAGACACAGCAGATCGAACGACAGATACTAAGCCCGTTGGCAACCTTATCGGAAAATTCGAAAGGGCGAAAAGCCCCACAGGAGGAATGTCCTCTGCGAACCTGCTTTCAGCGTGACCGAGATCGTATTGTGCATTGCAAGGCGTTTCGACGTTTAAAGCAGAAAACGCAGGTCTTTCTTTCGCCAGAGGGCGACCATTACCGCACTCGACTTACCCATACACTGGAAGTTGCACAGGTGGCACGTACCATTGCACGTGGTTTGCGGTTGAACGAAGACCTGACCGAGGCGATCGCATTGGGACACGATTTGGGGCACACTCCTTTTGGTCATGCGGGGGAGGATGCCCTCGACCGACTGATGCCACAGGGATTTCGTCACTATCAGCAGAGCGTGAGAGTGGTGGAACGTTTGGAAAAAAACGGTATGGGCTTAAATTTGACCTACGAAGTGTTGGATGGCATCTTGAATCATAAGCGTGGCAGCACCCCAAGCACAAAAGAGGGCTGGGTGGTGCAATACGCTGACCGCATCGCTTATATGAACCACGACATCGAGGATGCCGTGCGAGCAGGCGTATTTTCTGCAAATGATCTGCCCAAAGAGGTAGTGCGTGTGTTAGGCAACACCAAGTCGGAGCGGATAAAAACGCTTATTACCGATATGGTGGCACATGGTTGCGAGGAAATTGGGCTTTCGCCCGAAATCGAGCAGCAGTATTTTGCGCTTCACCGTTTTATGTTTGAAAATGTGTACGAAAATCCGTATGCAAAAAAAGAAGAATATAAGGTGGAAAAGCTAATACAGGAACTCTACCGCTACTTTGTGCAGCATCCGGAAAAAATGCCGCAGGAATATCATGTCATTTTGCGTCAGGAAGGGTGCGAGCGAGCGGTCGGTGACTACATTGCCGGTATGAGCGATCAATACGCTACCCGTGTGTTCGAAACCTTGTTTGTACCGCAAAAATGGCACGTTCTGTAAATCACTAAAAATTTGTTACAAAGGAAAGGAGGGATTGCGTGATTCCACAAACCTACATTCAGGAATTGATTGCACGTACCAACATCGAGGAACTTATTGGAAGTTACACACAGCTGAAACGTGCAGGCAGGACGTATAAAGGGTTGTGTCCGTTTCACTCCGAAAGAACGCCCTCCTTTGTCGTCTATCCCGACAATCAAAGCTTTTATTGTTTTGGCTGCGGTGCGGGTGGCGATGCGATTACATTTGTAAAAAAAATCAACAATTTGGACTATGTCGAGTCGGTGAAATTCCTTGCAAGCAGGGCAGGAATGAAATTGCCGGAAGAAGACGATGCACAGGGACGGCTGCGAAGCCGTGTGAATGCGTTGAACCGAGATGCAGCCCGCTTTTACTTTGAGCGCATGAATAGCGAAAAAGGGGTTCAGGCACGGAAATACTGGCGAGGCAGAGGGCTTTCGGATGCGACGATCCGTCGGTTTGGGCTTGGCTATGCGCCAGACAGCTTTCGTGAAACCTTCGTTCATCTCAAATCCAAAGGATACACCGAGGAAGAACTGCTTGCTTCCGGCATCGTTAAAAAAAGTGAAAAGGGAAACCTGTATGACGTGTTCCGCAATCGGGTGATGATTCCCATTTTTGATGTGCGGGGAAACGTCATCGCTTTTGGTGGAAGAAATCTGGGGGACGAAAAACCCAAATATATTAACAGCCCCGAAACCTTGGTATACAAGAAAAGCCATACCATTTTTGCTTTGAATCTGG
Source organism: uncultured Anaerofilum sp. (assembly GCA_944385945.1). GTDB lineage: Bacteria > Bacillota > Clostridia > Oscillospirales > Ruminococcaceae > Anaerofilum. Next base: position 10,170 of record CALWZD010000022.1, read on the forward strand.
CTAAAAAATCCGCTTCCAAACGGTATATTTTATGTGAGGGGTATCTGGATGTCATCAGTTTGCATCAGGCGGGCTTCGATACGGCTGTGGCTGCCTGTGGAACGGCTTTGACTGCCGAGCAGGTGCGGATGCTGAGTGACTACGCCGAGGAAGTGGTGCTTTGTTACGACTCGGACGAAGCCGGACAGAAAGCGACCTCAAGAGCAATGGAGCTGTTTGAGTCGTCCACAGTGAAAGTGACCGTCCTCACCTTGCCCAACGAAAAAGATCCCGATGAATTTATCAAGCGGCGTGGTGCAGCTGCATTCGAACAACTGCTTGAGGGAGCCGGCAATACCCTTGAGTATAAAATGGCGAAATTCAGGGAAAAATATGACCTTCGACAGCCCGACGGACAGGTGAATTATTTAAAAGACTGCATCGAACTGTTGGCACTTGCAGCGACCCCTACCGAGCAGGACGTGTACGCAGGTAGACTTTCCAAAGAGTTCGGCGTGGAAAAAAGGAACATCCTTGCGCAGCTGGAAAATGTTTCCCGCATCAACGGGCGCAGACGTCAACGCCAAATTCAGCGAGATCTGCTCAAAGAGGGGGCAGCGGCAAGCATTCGGCTGCCGGTCGGCATCAGCGGTGAGCAGGCACTGGGGGTAGCAATGGCACAGCAACAGTTGGTAGCAGCTTTGCTGAAACAACCGGAATTGCTCGCACAGGTGAAAGGAAAAGTAGCACCGGATGACTTTCTTCAACCGGAACTGAAAGAGGCATTTGCTTTGATTTTACAGCGTGAACAGGACGAGTTGCCGTTCGACCTGCCTACCCTGTCAGGGGAACTTTCCGAAGCAAGTATGGCACAGTTGAGCAAAATTCTGGCGCAAAATTATGAAATGACCTTTGCACAAGAGGATATTCAGCTATATCTTGACCGCATTCAGGCAGGGCAAACGACCAGTAAAGCGGCAGCAGAAATGCAGCCCGACCAGTTGGCGGAGTATTTTGAACGCATTAAAAAACGCAAACAAACGATCGAACTTTCGGAGCAGGAATAAAAACGTTAAAAGGAGAAACAACGATGGCAGAAAAACAAAATGTAATTTTGAACTTGGTAGAAACCGGAAAACGAAAAGGGCATCTGACCAGCAAAGAGATCAATGATGCACTCGAGGAGATCGACATTGATGTGGAACAGGTAGAACGCCTGTACGAAACATTGGAAAAACACAATATCGACATTGTCGATGAGCCGGATTCCGACATCGAGGACTTCAATTTCACCGAGGATTCGGTGGATCTGCTCGAGTCGGCATTGTCTGCGGAAGGCGTTGCGATCGACGACCCCGTAAAAGTCTATCTGAAAGAAATCGGTCGTGTACCGCTGCTTACCCCTGACGAGGAACGTCAGCTTGCGTTGGATATTCAAGAGGGCGGCTATCGTGGCGACCGTGCAAAGCAGCGTTTGAGCGAGGCAAACCTGCGCTTGGTCGTTTCGATTGCAAAACGCTATGTAGGTCGTGGAATGCAGTTTTTGGATTTGATTCAGGAAGGCAACATGGGTCTGATCAAAGCGGTGGAAAAATTTGACCACACCAAAGGCTTTAAGTTTTCGACCTATGCTACATGGTGGATCCGTCAGGCGATCACCCGTGCCATCGCCGATCAGGCTCGTACCATCCGTATTCCGGTACACATGGTAGAAACCATCAATAAGGTGAAAAAGGTATCCAGCCAGTTGCTGCACCAGAACGGTCATGAGCCTACCGCAGACGAAATTGCAGAGGCTTTGGAAATGCCGGTGGACAAGGTGCGTGAGATCATGCGTGTAGCTCAGGAACCTGTAAGCTTGGAGACCCCCATCGGCGAGGAGGAGGACAGCCATCTGGGCGATTTTATCCCCGACGACGATGCACCTGTTCCTGCTGAAGCTGCAAGCCATACCTTGCTGAAAGAACAGCTGTCTGACGTGCTGAAAAGCCTGACTCCCCGTGAAGAAAAGGTTTTGCGTTTGCGTTTTGGTTTAGAAGACGGTCGTCCCCGTACATTGGAAGAAGTGGGCAAAGAGTTTCAGGTCACCCGTGAGCGTATCCGCCAGATCGAGGCAAAGGCATTGCGCAAATTGCGTCATCCCAGCCGCAGCAAAAAATTGCGTGATTTTATCGACTAAAAATCGTCGCATATACACATGAATAACAAAAGAGAACCTTCTGTCGATGAGGGTTCTCTTTTGGTCGCATTTATAGGGATTTTTATCGAAAGGGGAAATTAAATTGGAAAACAGCAGTCAGGTCAGCGCAAGCGAACTGGTGCGTGATTTTTTTACCGACGACAGCGACGAATTTATCGACCGTGCTGTACAGTTCAATCAACTAATGATGAAATATAATTCAGCCATTCGTGAAGTAAAGACCAAGCTGGAGATTTTAAACGATGAACTGTCTTTGCGTGGTGAATCCAATCCGATCGAAAGTATCCAGTCCCGCATTAAAAAACCGATCAGCATCGCCAAAAAATTGAAAAAAATGGGAAAGCCACTTACGGTGGAATCTATTTTCGAAAATCTGAATGATGTTGCCGGCATTCGTGTTATCTGTCCCTTTATCGAGGATATTTATCGAGTGTCGGAAATGCTGGAAGCACAGGACGATGTAACCGTCATTACCATCAAAGATTACATCAAAAATCCAAAACCGAACGGATACCGAAGCTATCATATGATCGTAGAGATTCCAGTGTTTTTTTCACGCTACAAACAACCGATGCGGGTAGAAGTGCAGATCCGCACGGTTGCAATGGATTTTTGGGCAAGCCTTGAGCATCAGCTGAAATATAAAAATGAATGTCCTGAAACCATCCAAATCGTACAGGAATTGAAAGAATGTGCCGACGTGATTGCACAGACCGATGAAAAAATGCAGCAGCTGCGCCATCGTATCCACTGCGATAAATAAAGTTTTATGCCTAAAATACGGCTTTTATAAGATGGTTTGCTCAAAAAAGTTCGATGAATCGGCATGAAGAAGAAAGTGGCTGCGCCGTACGGTGAGCAGCCCTTCTTTTTGCATTTTGCTCAGTTCGTTGGAAAGAGCACTGCGGTCGATGCTAAGATAGTCGGCAAGTTGCTGGCGGTTAAAGGGAATTTCAAATTCCATGCTTTTTTGCAAAATTGCTTGAAATGACAGGTAGGAAAGCAGTCGTTCCCGAATGGATTTGGGACGGGTATGGAAAATTCGACGGGATAAATTGAGGTTTTTCTGTGCAGTGATTTTGATTAGATTTTGAATCAAAATTCCATGTTGATGACAGATGCAGTTGCAGGGATGTAACAAGGACGCTGTGTGCAAAAATAAAATCTCGCTCGGCTGGGCAGCAACGACGCTTACCATAAGGGGCTGTGTCGGCAGGCAAGAATAGGTTTCGGCAAATACTTGCCCTGCGCTTGCTTGGTCAAGAATACTTTTATTGCCCCACACATCGTCGCTTTCGATCGTCACGCTTCCCGAAAGGACGATTCCAAAATACGAAACCACTTCTCCTGCCCGCAAAATGATTTCGCCTTTTTCAAAACAGCGTGTTTGTGCTTTCAAACAGGATAGGATCGCCTGTGTTTGCTCTGGTGTACAGCCGGAAAAAAGGCAAGTGGAAGAAATTTGATGGTAGTCAATCAAAATAATAGCCGCCCCTTTCATTTTTTTGAAAAAGTAGGATATGCTAAATAAATATATAAATAGGTAGGCTACCCAATATGATAGTGGATTTTTCCAACAAAAACAAGTGGAAAAGGGCGAATCAATGCGAAAAAAGCAGTGCAATCATAGCGGCGATGATTGCTGTATCGGCAGGTTTTGTCACAGTAATGCTGGTATTCGTTTGCTATGCGCCGGTAAAAAACTTAGCGTCTAAAGCAGAAGATGATTTCATTCAACTGGCAGGAAATGAGATCTCGCTCCAAAATGCACCTCTGTGGCGTTTGTGTGCGTTGGACGGGATCGGACCCAAAACAGCACAGGAGATCGTAGAACAGCGTGTGCAATGAACAAAAGGATTTTTTGCTGTCTTGCAGCAGGATAAAAGCAAAAATGTTGACGTGTGCGCAAAAAAAAGTGCTATGATGTTACAAAGGGTGACGAATAGCGAAAACAGCCAAGAGATCGGGCTGTTTTGCGCTTTTATCGAGTCGCAGAAGCGAGGAAAGAAAAATGTATAAAAAAGCCGTACTGATTGCGGATGACATTGAGATGAATCGTGAGATTCTCGCAATGACATTTGAAGAAGAATACGAAGTTATTCAGGCAGAAAATGGCGAGCAGGTATTGCAACAGCTGGAAAAATGCGGAGAATGTGTGCAGGCGATCCTGTTAGATTTGGTCATGCCTGTAATGGACGGTTTTACTGTGCTGAACAAACTGAGGGAAATGGGAATACTGGAAAAAATCCCAGTGTTTTTAATCACCGCCGAAAATGATCAGAAAATGCTGAGCAAGGCGTACGAGATGGGCGTTGTGGATATTGTAAACAAGCCCTTTGTACCGGAGTTGATTCGAAAGCGGATTCGAAACGTGCTGGAATTGTTCAACGCCCGCAAGCAGCTGAGCGACCAGGTGCATATCCAAAAACACGCTTTGGAGGAACAGGCACGGCAGCTTCGTGCGCAAGCACAAAAATTGCAGCAGCTCAATAGTTCGATTATTGATACACTTGCAACGGTGATCGAGTTTCGTGACTGCGAAAGCGGTGAACACGTTAAACGCATTCGAAGCTTAACAGTGGATATTTTGGAAAAACTGTGCGAGAATTTTCCGGAGTATGGGGTTTTGCGTGAAGAAATTCCACTGATCGGTGAGGCAGCGGTTATGCACGACGTTGGAAAAATCGCTATCCCGGATCCCATTTTGAATAAGCCCGGAAAACTTACCAGCGAAGAATTTGAAATTATGAAGTTGCATACGGTGCGTGGATGTGAGATGTTACAGCAAATCCCGCAGATCGCAGGCAGCGGATTAAGCCAATATTGCTACGACATTTGCCGCTATCATCACGAGAGATGGAGCGGAAAAGGCTACCCCGATGGGCTGAAAGGGGACGAGATCCCGATTTGGGCACAGGTCGTATCCATCGCAGATGTATATGATGCATTGATCAGCCCACGTGTATATAAAAAAGCTTTCAGCCGTGAAAAGACAGTGGCTATGATTTGTGCCGGCGAATGTGGCGAGCTTAACCCGAAGCTGTTGGAATGCTTTTTGCAGGCGGAAGAAGAAATTTATACGAAGTGGTATAAAGACCAAGGACCGGATCAGCTGATGATGAGCCCGTTGCAGTGGAATGTTTCTGGAGAAGAACACGCAAAAGAAGTGAAAAACCAGCTGGAATGGGAAGCGCAACGTGCCGATTGGTTGATGCAGCAGGTACAAACAGAAATGATGTTCTTTTATAACATCGGGCAAGATTATATCGAGTATACCAAAGCTTACAGTGAGTGCTTTGGCGAAAACGGAAAACAGTTCCATGCAAAAGATGCGATCAAAAACGATAAGAATATTTCTGAAGAAGAAAAAGAGTGCATCCTTCAGGAATTATATCAACTTACACCGGTGCATTCCTGCCATACTACACAAGTGAATTTAAAAACATTGCATGGACAGCGACTGTTTGATTTACAGATACAAGCATTTTGGAACAGCGAACAAAAGTTAGTAGGCTGTATTGGAAAAATGCACAAAAAATAAAGCGAAAAGCATCATAGATTCACAAAGAATCTTTGATGCTTTTCTGACTTTTTTGCCTAAAAATGGGCATAGTTAATAAAATGATGTTTTTTAAAAATAAAAAATAAACAAAATGCACAATTAAAATTGAAAAATCGTCAAAACGACAGTTTTAAAAGTTTTATGGTGGAATATCTTCGTTTTTTTAACAGCTTGAAATCTTTTTTCGATGGGCTTATAATTCTATAAGGCGATGTTTATATTAGAAAAAACTGATTAAATAGCCGCGATTGGAAATGAGGTGTGAATGATGAGCAATGATACAAATGTACTTTTGCAGTCGGTTTTGGACATGGACCGCCAAGAGCGTCTGCGCACACAAGAAGCCGAAGAATACCGCGGAAAAGCGATGGCAAAGCTGGAGCAAGACCGCAAAACCATCCACGAAAAGCACCAGCAGCTGGCAAAACAGCGCATCGAGGAATATGCTCGCACGCAACAGCTTCACGAACAGGAGCTTCTCGAACAGATGAAGCAAAAAAGTGAAGCCGTAAAGCAAGAATTAACAACTGCGTATGCAGCAAAACAACAAGAATGGGTGAAAACGATTTTTGCCCGTGTTCTGGAAAGGTAAGGCGCAGCGATGGCAGTAACGTCATTTGGTTCAAACGCAGTGTTAGCCAAGACCAGAGCAATGTATGCCAAACAACTGACACCGCGCAATTATACCGAATTACTTGCCTGCCGTACAGTGCCGGAAGTAGCCGCTTACCTAAAAGGAAAAACCCACTACGCAGACTGCCTTGCAAGCATCACGCCACAGGCAGTGCATCGTGAACAGCTGGAACGATTGCTCAAACGTTACCTTTTCCAGCAGTACACTGCGGTAAGCCACTACGAGATCAGCATTGGGCAGGATTTTTATTTTTACTTTGTGATCAAAAGCGAACTGGAACTGATCCTTAAACAGCTGCACCTAATCAGTGCGCACCGTCAGCCCACCCACACGATGGCAGAACCTGAGTTTATCCGCAAATTTTCCCGTCTGGATTCCGAAAAAGTTCAGCAGGCAAAAAATTTGCTTCAGCTGGCAAGTGCGCTGGAGGGAACGAAATATGGCGAGATCCTGCACGGCTTTGTGCAGCGACAGGATTTTGCTTTGGAAAACGACGGAACGCTCGAGATCGAGGCAGCTTTGACCGCTTATGAGTATGAAGTAAAGGAAAAAATAGCAAAAAGAAACCTTAAAGGCAAGCAGTTGCAGGAAGTTCTCGCTATGCTGCGTCGCCAAAGCGATATTGATGCGATCATAAGCATTTACCGTATGAAAAAAATGCTGAAAGCACCCAGTATGTACGCACGGCGCAGGGTCGTGATGGAGAATTCGCTGCTGTCCCAGCAGGCGATTGATCAACTGTTGGATGCACAGGATACCGACGAGTTTGAGCGTCGGCTCAAAACCACCTGCTATGGCAAGGAATTGAGCAAAACGGCATACGACTACATCGAGGAAGGAATGCAAAAGATTCAATACCGCTTCCACCTTAAAAAATTCCGTTTTTCCACCAATCCAACGGCGGTGATGCTTTGCTACTTTTTCTTGGCAGAAAATGAACTTACCAACGTTGTGCATATCATCGAGGGCATCCGCTACGAAATGCCTACCGAGGAGATCGAACGCATTTTGGTTGGAATACAGTAAGAGAGGAGTAAGCACCATGTTTTTTGATGAAAAAATGCAGCTGGTATGGGTCGACGGACCATTCGAGCAACTGGAACCTTTTGTACAAAAGTGCTGCATGGGAAACGAAAAGGTGCATCCCACCACCGCTGTGGATAAAATGAGCAGCGGAATGGGCTTTGCGCCCCCCGAACTGGAAAATGTATGGGCAAAACGCATCGAAGATCTGGAGCAAATGGCGGCCGGCTTAGAACTTCCCAATGTGCAGCCGGACTTCGAACAGGCTCGCAGTGCGCAGGTAGAGGAGTATCTGCAATCGGTTCGAACTGCACTGGATAAAAAACGCAGCGAAATGAAGACTTTGCAGGAACAGAAAAAGGTGTGCGAAGACGGTGTAGAGCAATTTGCACACTTTTCTGGGTTAGATGTGGATTTCAGCGAAGCTTTGGAATGCGAATATATTTCCATTCGTTTCGGAAAACTGCCCAAAGCAGGTTACAACACCTTGCTGCGTGAGCACGGTGATGATCCGTACGTCTTTTTTATTCGATGCAGCGAAGACAAGGATTTTTATTGGGGAATGTACTTCGCCCCTCGTGACCATCGTGCCCTGGTAGACGGTATTTTTGCAGGGCTGTACTTCGAGCGTGTGCGTCTGCCCGGTGCAAGCGGAACACCAGTGCAGATCGTAGAAAATCTAAAAGAAAACCTGCAAATCATCCAACAGCAGCTTGTGCAGGATGAGCAGGAATTTCAGCAGATCTGGCAGACGGAAAAAATGCGTTGTGCAGGGATCTACGCAGGTTTTTGTTGTTTGGCAAGGGTTGTGGAACTGTGCAAATGTTCTGCGGTTCGTGGCGGCCACTTTTTCTATGCCGTTTGGGTAGAACAGAATGCTTTGAAAGAATTTGCTTCTACCTGTGATACGGTTGGAAAGCTTCATATGGCACTTGACATGACCTTGCCCCTGAAAAAATGGAAACAACTGAATGAACAGTAAATTGCATCGCAATTTGTTGAGGAAAGGAAGATGAACTGACCCGTGGCGATTGAAAAAATGAAGTTGGTTCGGGTGGACGGCCTTCTGACACAGTTGGACGATTTCATCGTTCGCTGTTGCATCAGCGGTGATTTTCAACCGGAACCTGCGATTCAGTATATGTCAGCTTCTGCAAAGAACCTTTCGCTGATCGAGGAAAATCCGTATCCGCCTATGGTTCAATCGGTAGAAGATTTGTTTTCACTGGCAGAGTATACCCCTGATTGCGAGCTTACCCCCTGCAAGCATCGTGAGATCCCTAAGGATGTTTTGGACGATCTGCGGCAGATCAAGCAGCAGCTTCAGCTTTTGCAGACCCAAAAGCGTGACCAACAGCGTCATTTGGAAGAATTGCAAGAACGCCGTGCGCAGTACAGCCATTTCGAGTCGCTGGAGCCTCGTTTGGAAGAAATCGAGGAATGTCAGTATATCAACATTCGGTTCGGATTTTTGCCGGGCGAGAGCTACCAAAAGCTGCAAAAAAACTATGCAGATGACCCGTATGTATTCTTTGTTCCTTGCAGCGAGGAAAATGGCGGATATTGGGGATTGTATTTCACCCCACACCGCAAAGCGGATGAGATCGACGGCATTTTCTCGATGCTTTATTTCGAGCGTATCTTGCTGAAAGAGGACACCGGCACGGTGAAAGAGATCCTGCAAAAACTGCAAGGCCAGATCGAGCAGGCACAGCAGTTGCTGGAACAGACCAAAGCCGAGATCGACAAGCTATGGCAGGCAAACAAAGATCGGTTTGTAGAGGTGTATGCTCAGCTGAAATGGTTGGACGAAGTGTTCGAACTTCGCCACTATGCAGCGTATCGGGACAACTACTTTTTCTACGTCGGTTGGATCGCTGAATCGGCAGTGCCTGATTTTACTAAGCAGGTAAAGACGCTGCGTGGCATGAAGATCAGCATTACAGACCCCAGTAAACAGGACAAAATTGCACCGCCGGTAAAGCTGAAAAACTTCTTTGCATTCCGCCCATTCGAAATGTTCGTGGGGATGTACGGTCTGCCCAGTTATGGCGAGATGGATATTACAAACTTCGTTGCCATCACGTTCACCTTGCTGTTCGGTATGATGTTCGGCGATATGGGGCAGGGTGCTGTGCTGGCAGTGGGTGCATTTGTTCTGTATAAGTGGAAAAAAATCGAAATGGCAAAACTGGTCATTCCCTGTGGCATTTCTTCCATGGTTTTCGGTTTTGTGTTCGGCTCGGTGTTTGGATTCGAACACGCACTCGACCCTGTCTATCATGCGCTTGGCTGGGAAGGCAAACCGCTGGAGGTCATGGAGTCGATCAATACCGTGCTGCTGATGGCGATCGGTATCGGTGTTGCACTGGTGATCGTTTCGATCTTACTCAACATCATCTCCAGCATCCACAAGGGGCTGTGGGGAGAAGCGATCTTCTCAAATAATGGCATCGTAGGGCTGCTGGTTTATCTGGCAGGCGTCAATATGGTAAGTGCCTTTATGGGGGGTCCCAATCCTCTGCCCGCAGTAGTGGCACAGGCAATTTTAATCGTTGGGCTGATACTGCTTTTCTTCAAAGAAGTATTGGTCGGATATGTGGATAAGCATCCTCACTGGAAACCCGAAAGCTGGGCAGATTACAGTATGCAGAATATTTTCGAATTGCTGGAATACTTGCTTTCCTATTTTTCCAACACGGTATCGTTTTTGCGTGTCGGTGCTTTCGTAATCGTTCACGCTGCGATGATGCTGGTCGTGTTCAGTCTGGCAGGCGAACCTGCAAACCCCATCGTGGTCGTTTTGGGCAATGCATTGGTCATCTGTCTGGAAGGTCTGCTTTCCGGCATTCAGGGCTTGCGTTTGGAGTTTTATGAAATGTTCAGCCGCTGTTATGAGGGCGGCGGACGTCCCTTCCACGGGGTAAAACTTGCAGCAGAAAAAGAAGAATGATCTGCTGTATCAAAAGCCAATCTTCGCACGCAGTGCGGTTTGGAATAGGCATTTTCAAAGGCAAAATAGCTTTTGAAAATACGTACAATCTTTTTATTATTTGGAGGAAAAACTTATGAATATCGTATTTCAACTTCTGCTCGCTTTGGTTCCCGTTGTAATGCTGCTGGCTGCTACCGCTGTGATCGCAAACAAGGTGAGCGCAGGTAAACTGAGTGTAAAAAAATCCTTTGCAATGAATGGTGCAACTTTCGTTGTGATTCTGCTGGTAGGCTGCCTGATGGCTGCAACTGTTTTCGGTGCAGATGCAAGTACTGCAATGACCGCTGCTGAGCGTGTTGCAAGCAACGAAAGCATGGGTCTGGGTCTGTTGGCTGCTGCTTTGGTAACCGGTCTGGCTGGTATCGGCGGCGGTATCGCAGTTGCTGCCGGCGCACCCGCTGCGATCGCTGCTGCAAGTGAAGATCCCAAAAGCTTTGGTAAATCTCTGATCTTCGTTGCTCTGGGCGAATCCATTGCTCTGTACGGTGTTGTTATCTCCATCCTGATCCTCAACAAGCTGGTATAAGCCCGAAAGGAGGGCAAAACGCAATGCGTTTTTATCTAATCAGCGATAACGTAGATACATTGGTAGGAATGCGGCTGGCTGGCATCGACGGCGTAGTTGCTCACGAGGATTCCGAAGTGGAACAGGCACTGCAATCGGTTCTGGACGCCGGTGACGTCGGAATGATTTTGGTGACCGAAAAGCTGATGAACCAATTCGGCGAGCATTTCGACCAGGTGCGCCAGACCATGTCGCAGCCGTTGATCGTTGAGATCCCCGACCGCCACGGTGCGGTGAACGGCAAAGACCGCATTACAAAATATGTACGCGAGGCAATCGGCGTCAAGATTTGAGGTGCAAAGTATGATTCAGCAACAAGAACGTGCAGAAAAGTTTTTTCGTGCCATTCGTCGGGATGCCGAGCGGCGCAGAAAAGAGATCAAACAGCAAATTGATTCCTTTATCCAGCAGGAAACAGATAAGGTAGAACAGGCAGAGCAGCAGGCAGCCGACGAGCGTGTTCGCTACGAAAGCGAGCGTGTACAGGCAGAAACCAATAGTCGTTTGTCGAAAGCTACCATCGAAGTAAGTGCCGACTTGGCAGCAAGCCGAAGTGCGATCACTGCGCAGGTATTTGGACAGGTGGCACAACAGCTGGTGGAATTTACCAAAACAGAAGAATATATTCAGTGGCTGGCAGATGGGCTGAAACAGATGCAGACCCTGCTGGGCGATGATATGACGGTATACGCAGCCCAAAACGATGTGCAGCAGGTGGAAAAAGCAGTTAAACAGGCAGGTGTTTGCTGCAAGGTAGCTGTTGCAAAAGACATCCAGGTGGGCGGTGTACGTGCCGAAAAAGGCAGCAAAAAAGTGGACGATACTTTGGACAGCCGCCTGAAAGCGCAGGAGGACTGGTTCTATCAAAATTCCGGTCTTTCCATTGCAATCCAGTGAAACGAGGTGTAAGCGGTGAGTGAACCGATTCTGATCCATGGCATCAACGGTCCTGTTGTTACCATCAAAGGAAAAACAGGGCTTGGCATGATGGAAATGGTATACGTGGGCGAACAGCGTCTGGTCGGCGAAGTGATTGGACTGGACAGCCAAAAGACCACGATTCAGGTATACGAGGAAACCGGCGGTTTGCGTCCGGGTCAGCCGGTATACCCCAGCGGTGGCCCGATGTGTGTTACACTGGGTCCCGGTATTTTGAGAAATATCTACGATGGTATCCAGCGTCCGCTGCCTGCTATCGAAAAACGGTCGGGTGCATTTATCGGTAAGGGTGCAAACGTTCCCTCGCTCGACCCCGATGCAAAATGGGACGTTACCTTGACTGTAAAGGTCGGCGATACCCTTTCGGCAGGTCAGGTGTATGCTACCTGCCCCGAAACCCCGATTATCCTGCATAAATGTATGTTGGCACCCGGCAAAAGCGGAAAGATCGTGTGGACAGCTCCCAACGGCAGCTATACCGTCAACGACGTTGTGGCAAAGTTGGAAACTGCTACCGGTGAAGTGGAAGAACTGACCCTGTGCCAGAAATGGCCGATTCGTACTCCCCGTCCGGTAGAAACACGTATGGGTGCTACCCGTCCGCTGATTACCGGTCAGCGTGTCATCGACACCATGTTCCCCATTGCAAAGGGCGGTGCAGCAGCGATCCCGGGCGGATTTGGTACCGGTAAAACCATGACCCAACATCAGTTGGCAAAATGGTGCGATGCCGACATTATCATTTATGTTGGTTGCGGTGAACGTGGAAATGAGATGACGCAGGCTTTGACCGAGTTCGGTGAAATTACCGACCCCAAGTCGGGACGTCCTTTGACCGACCGCACTGTTTTGATTGCTAACACCTCCAATATGCCAGTGGCAGCCCGTGAAGCATCTATCTATACCGGCGTTACTTTGGCGGAGTACTACCGTGACATGGGCTATCATACCGCTATGATGGCGGACTCCACCAGCCGTTGGGCAGAGGCTTTGCGTGAGATCAGCGGTCGTTTGGAAGAAATGCCTGCTGATGAAGGCTTCCCTGCATATCTGCCCAGCCGTTTGGCTGAGTTCTACGAACGTGCAGGCTATGTGCGTACGTTGGATGGACAGGAAGGTTCGGTCACTTTGATCGGCGCAGTAAGCCCGCAAGGTTCCGACTTCTCCGAACCTGTTACCCAGAACACCAAGCGTTTTACCCGTTGCTTCTGGGCGTTGGATAAAGCGTTGGCATATGCCCGTCACTATCCGGCTATCAACTGGAACGACAGTTATTCCGAGTACACCAGTGATTTGGCACATTGGTACTACGACAATGTTGGTCAGGACTTCCTTTCTTGCCGTGAAGAACTGGCAGGGATTTTGTTGCAGGAAAACAGCTTGATGGAGATCGTAAAGCTGATCGGTTCCGACGTTCTGCCCGACGATCAAAAACTGGTCATCGAGATCGCACGTGTCGTGCGTGTCGGATTCTTGCAGCAGAATGCGTTCCATAAGGACGATACGTTCGTTCCTATGGAAAAACAACTGAAGATGATGCAGGTTATTTTGCACCTGTACCACAAATGTCAGGACATCGTAGCCCGTCAGGTTCCGCTGTCCCAAATCATCCAGTTGGGCTTGTTTGATAAGGTCATCAAAATCAAATACGATGTTCCCAACGACAAGCTGGAAATGCTGGATGACTATATCAACGAGATCAATCAGGCTTTGGGGCGTTTCCTCAATACCGATTACAGAAAGGGGGAGTAAGCCATGATTTTAGAGCATATAGGTCTTTCGCAAATCAATGGCTCTTTGGTCGTGCTGGATGATGTAGATGACGCCAGCTACGACGAAATGGTAGAGCTTCGCCTAGATGACGGCAGCCACCGTGTGGGACGTGTCGTTATGATCGAGGGCAAACGAATCGTTGTACAGGTTTTTGAGGGCACCCGTGGGCTTTCGTTGGACAATACCCGTACCGTAATGACCGGTCACCCGATGGAGATCGACCTGTCGCCCGAGATTTTGGGGCGTACATTTGATGGTCTGGGCCGTCCTATCGACGGTATGGGTGCCATCTTCCCGCAGGCTCGTCGTGATGTAAACGGTGCGCCCATCAATCCCGTTTCCCGTGTGTATCCCCGAAACTATATTCGTACCGGTATCTCCAGCATCGACTGTTTGACCACCTTGATTCGTGGACAAAAGCTGCCGATTTTCTCCGGCTCCGGTATGAAGCACAACGAACTGGCGGTTCAGATCGTACAGCAGGCAAACGTTTCGGACGGAAGCGATTTTGCGATTGTGTTCGCTGCAATGGGTGTTAAAAACGACGTTGCAGAATACTTTAAATCCAGCTTTGAAAAAGCAAACGTTATGGACAGAGTCGTTATGCTGCTGAATCTGGCAAACGACCCCATCATCGAACGTATTTTGACCCCTCGCTGTGCGCTAACCATTGCCGAGTATCTGGCATTCGATTTGGGCATGAACATTCTGGTCGTTATGACCGATATGACCAGTTACTGCGAGGCGTTGCGTGAATTCTCCTCCTCTAAGGGCGAGATCCCCGGTCGTAAAGGTTTCCCCGGCTATTTGTACTCCGATTTGGCAAGCCTGTACGAACGTGCAGGCATCGTAGAGGGAAAAAAGGGCTCTGTGACCCAGATCCCCATTTTGACCATGCCCGGCGATGACATCACTCACCCCATCCCAGACCTTACCGGATACATTACCGAGGGTCAGATCGTACTCGATCGCAATCTGGATGCTACCGGCGTTTATCCTCCGGTCAGCGTTTTGCCCAGCTTGTCCCGTCTGATGAAAGACGGTATCGGTGCAGGATATACCCGTGACGACCACTCAGCATTGGCAAACCAGTTGTTTGCGTTGTATGCCCGTGTGCAGGATGCAAAGGCACTGGCAAGCGTTATCGGCGAGGATGAACTCAGCCCTGCTGATAAGCGAGTATTGAAATTCGGTAAAGCATTCGAGCAAAAATTTGTCGGTCAGGGCTTTACCAACCGCACGATGGAACAGACCCTCGATTTGGGCTGGGAACTGCTGGGAATGTTGTCCCGCAGTGAATTGGATCGTGTGGACGATGCGATCTTGGACGAACACTACAAGCCTGCAACCGAGTAATTTTGCCTTCGATTTGCGATAAGGAGGGATAAACGAATGGCACAACAGGTTTTTCCCACAAAAAGCAACCTGATGGCAACCAAAAAGAGTTTGGAGCTTTCCAAACAGGGCTACGAGCTGATGGACCGCAAGCGCAATATTTTGGTGCGTGAAATGATGCAGCTGATCGACCGTGCCGCCGAGATACAAACTAAGATCGAGGTGGCATATGCCAGCGCATACCGTGCGTTGCAGCGTGCAAACGTGACTTTGGGTATGGTAGGCGAATTTGCCAAAAGCGTACCCGAAGAAACGGGGCTTGGCTTGGAGTTTCGCAGTGTTATGGGCGTCGAACTGCCGATCGTGCATCTGGAGGAAACCCCGCAGACCGAGTTTTATTATGGTCTGCACTCCACCAATAGCCAGTTGGATGATGTATACTTCCAGTTTGCCGAGGTAAAGCGGCTTACGGTAGAACTTGCCGAGGTAGAGGGAAGTGTTTATCGCCTTGCGGTAGCCATTAAAAAGACGCAAAAGCGTGCCAACGCCCTGAATAATATTATGATTCCCAAGTTTACCGCTACCATCAAGTTTATCACCGAAGCGTTAGAGGAAAAGGAACGTGAAGAATTTTCTCGCCTAAAGGTGATCAAACGCCAAAAGGACAATGCAGCGGCAGACAGCGAGGGATAACAGCCGATAGCGGTTGCCCTTTACACAAAATGAAAAATCCCCCGATCGTTTGTACGGTGGTACGGCGATGCGGGGGATTTTTTGCATCTTTGCACAAAAAACAAGCAACAGAGAAGAAAAAATAAATTGTGAAATATTACCAGAAAAACAGAAAAAAACTGTTGACAAAGCGGAAAAAAGGATGTATTATTACACTAATGCTTTACTAAGATAAAATGATAAAGTAGAGGTGCAGAAATGTCTTGCTTTTTAAATCCGCAGCTTTGTCGGCTGGTTCCGTACACCCCCGGTGAACAGCCACAGGATAGACAATTCATCAAATTGAACACCAACGAGTCGCCCTATCCACCTCCACCCGAAGTGATGCAAGCCTTTACCCAGACCGAAATGGAATCCCTTCGCCTTTACAGCGACCCACAAGCCACTCGTTTGAAACAACAACTGGCAAACCAATACGGCGTTAAGACGGAAAACGTCTTTGTTACCAACGGTTCAGATGAAGCACTCTGCATTGCGTTCATGGCATATGCAAAAGACGGCAGAGGGGTTGCTTTTCCCGACATCAGTTATGGGTTTTATACGGTGTTTGCCGACCTGTACAATATCGAAGTGCAGAAAGTTCCCTTGAAAGAGGATTTTTCCATTCAGCCACAGGACTACTTTGATTTGCACAAAACCATTGTGATCGCCAACCCCAACGCACCGACAGGGCTGGCACTAAGCCTTGCTGAAATCGAAAGCATCGTTGCACACAATTCCGATGCCGTTGTGATTATCGACGAGGCTTATGTGGATTTCGGTGCAGAAAGTGCTGTACAGCTGACAAAAAAGTATCCGAATCTGATCGTGGTGCAGACGTTCTCAAAATCACGCTCGATGGCTGGCGCACGGCTTGGTTATGCCATTGCCGACGCAGCTTTAATTCAGGATTTGGAAACCATTCGCTTTTCTATCAACCCCTATAATGTGAACCGTATCACACTCAAAGCGGGGGAACTGGCACTGCAAAATCAGAAATACTTCGACGACAACTGTAAACGCATCATGCAAACACGCTCGATTGTGCAGGTACGGCTAAAAGAACTTGGCTTTACACTTACCGATTCCAAAACCAATTTCATCTTTGCAAAACCACCAAAAAATAATGCAAAACAGCTTTACACACAGCTAAAAGAACAGGGCATTTTGGTGCGTCATTTCGACCAGCCCCGTGTCTGCGACTATCTGCGCATCACAGTTGGCAGTGAACAGGAGATGGAATGCTTTTTAAAAACTGTGGAGGATTTGTTATGAGAACAGCAGAAATCAGACGTGACACCGCCGAAACAAAAATCTCGTTGCAGTTAAATTTGGACGGGGTCGGAAAAGCGGAGATAGACACAGGGGTAGGATTTCTAAACCATATGCTGATATTGTTTGCAAAGCACAGCAAGATGGATCTTTCTCTTTGCTGCAAGGGTGATACCGATGTAGATGACCATCACACCACCGAGGATATTGGAATATCACTGGGAAAAGCGGTGGCACAGGCTTTGGGCGAAAAACGTGGTATTCGGCGGTATGCATCGCTGCATCTTCCGATGGACGAAGCACTGATTTTGTGCGCACTGGATTGCTCAGGGCGGGGCGGATATTACGGCGATCTGCCCATTCCCAGCCAAAAAATCGGTGCATTTGATACCGAACTGGTCAGCGAGTTTATGACGGCGTTTGCCTGCAATGCCGGTATCACACTGCATCTGCGCAAGGTGTGCGGGGTGAATTCTCATCACATTGTCGAAGGAGCATTCAAAGCTTTGGCGCAAGCGTTACGCCAAGCGGTAGCGATCGATGAACAATACAAGGACGAAATACCGTCGACAAAGGGGGTTTTGTGAATGTTGGAACAACGGCTGAACCGCTTATACCAAACATACGGTTATCGAAAATTCACCCTGTCTAAATTTGAAGAATACGATCTATACGCCAACAATAAAGACTTTTTGAAACAGGGGCATCTGATCACATTCACCGACACCGACGGTTCTTTGAAAGCACTTCGTCCCGATGTTACCTTGTCGATTATAAAAAATAACAGCGGTAACAGCGAAAAACTCTATTATAACGAAACGGTTTATCGTGAGGTCAACGGAGCATTTCGGGAGATATTGCAGGTGGGAGTAGAGTCGGTCGGACAGATCGACCCGTACGCCGAAGCCGAAGTGCTGGCTTTGGCTGCAAGTTCGCTGGCTGAGATGGGGCAGGAATACGTGCTGGATTTGTCCGATATTTCATTTGTGAATGCCATTTGCAGCGATATTTGTCTGTCGACCGAAATGCGTGCGCAGGTGTTTCGGGTGCTTGCACAGAAAAATGCTCCTGCGATTCAAAAGATGCAGCAACAGGGCTTGCTCGACGATACACAGGCAGAGGCTTTTTTGCAGCTGATGGGGCTGTATCTTCCACTGAAAGACGGCATTGCAAAAGCAGGGGAACTGATTCAAAACAAAGAGGGCTGGCAGTCGCTGCGACAGCTATCACTGGTAGCGGATATTTTACAAGGATACGGTCTGAGCGAAAATATACGGCTGGATTTTTCACTGGTCAATAATATGGACTACTATAACGGTATCATTTTCCAGGGCTTTTTGCCCAATATCCCCTCACCCGTGCTGTGTGGCGGAAGATATGACAACCTGCCACGCAAAATGGGAAAACAGGTAGGTGCCATCGGGTTTGCCATTGATATGAGTTTGCCCAAACGGCACACAAGCGGTCAACCACGCTTCGATGCCGACATCCTGCTTACCTACAAACCCAATACCGACCTTACCCAGCTGGCAGCATTTGCAGCACAGTTGCGGGCAAGCGGAAAAAGTGTGCGCTGTGAATGCGAACTTGGCAAGCAGAAGATGCACTGTAAAAAACAGGTGTGCTATCGTGACGGAATGAAGCCGGAGGAGGTGGCGGAATGATCAATGTTGCATTGCCAAAAGGGCGTTTGGGAGAAAAGGCATACGAGGTGTTAGCCCAAGCCGGCTACGAATGCCCTGCCATTCTGGAAAAAAACCGAAAACTCACCTTTGAAAATCCCGCAAAAGGGGTGCGTTATTTTTGGGTGAAACCGTCCGACGTAAGTATTTACGTAGAGCGTGGTGCAGCCGATGTGGGCATTGCAGGCAAAGATATTTTACTGGAATACCAACCGGATGTATACGAATTGTTGGATTTGAAAATGGGCTGTTGCCGTATGTGTGTGGCAGGGCGAGAGGATCTTTACGTCGACCCCGAAAAAGCGTTGCGGGTGGCAACAAAATTTCCGCACATTGCAGCCAAGTATTACGAATCAAAATCAAGGGAGATCGACATCATCAAGCTGAACGGTTCCATTGAACTTGCTCCTATTTTGGGCTTGTCGGATGTCATCGTGGATATTGTAGAAACCGGAAAAACACTTGCGGAAAATCATCTTGCACCGCTCGAAACCATTGTGGACATCAGCGCACGGTTTATCAGCAATAAAGTCAGCTATAAGTTTAAACATCGGCAGATCGTGGAAATGTGTCAGGCGATCGAGAAAAATTTGTGAGGGATTTGTATGATTCGGATTTATGAAATGAGTGAAATTGCCGACAAAGAGATTTTCTTTCGCCAGACAGGGGTAAAAGATGTGTCGGCATCGGTGGCAGAGATTTTACAGCAGGTTCGCACCGAGGGTGACAGCGCATTGCTGCGTTATACCCGTCAGTTCGATGGGGTCGAGCTGCAATCACTTCAGGTAACAGAGGATGAGATAGAACAAGCCTTTCAACAAGCAGACCAAGCCTTTTTACAGGTCTTGCGACAAGCGGCTGAAAACATCCGAGCCTACCACGAAAAACAGGTTCGACAAGGCTTTTGGATGGAGGAGAAAGAGGGCGTTGTACTGGGGCAGAAGGTTTTGCCTCTGGAACGGGTGGGCATCTACGTTCCCGGTGGTACGGCAGCCTATCCGTCCAGTGCTTTGATGAATGCCATTCCTGCCCAAATCGCAGGGGTAAATGAAATTATCATGGTAACACCACCTGCAAAAGACGGCAGCATCAATCCCAATATTTTGGCAGCAGCCCGTATTGCAGGTGTGACCCGCATTTTTAAAGTTGGCGGCGCACAGGCAGTGGCTGCGCTCGCATACGGTACCGAAACCGTGCCGAAAGTGGATAAAATCGTAGGACCGGGCAATGCGTATGTTGCCGAAGCGAAAAAACAGGTGTTTGGTTTGGTCAACATCGACATGATTGCAGGGCCGTCGGAAATTCTGGTGATTGCAGACCAAGCCTCCAATCCTGCTTTTGTGGCAGCCGACCTGTTAAGCCAGGCGGAACACGACCGCATGGCGTCGGCTGTTTTGGTCACCGATAGCCGTCAACTGGCACAACAAGTTGCACAGGAGATTGAAGTGCAGTTGCAAACATTGGAACGCAGAGAAATCGCCACCGAGTCGATTGAAAAAAACGGAAAAATTATTATTGCACAAGATTTGCGTGAGGGCATCGAAGTAGCAAATCGCATCGCACCCGAACACTTGGAATTGTGCGTTGACCATCCGTTCGATTATCTGGGGCAGATTCGAAATGCCGGTTCCATCTTTTTGGGAAGATACAACCCCGAGCCGATGGGCGATTATTTTGCAGGTCCCAACCACACTTTGCCGACCAGTGGCACAGCACGGTTTTACAGTCCGTTGTCGGTCGACGACTTTGTGAAAAAGACCCAGTTCAGCTACTACACAAAAGAAGCATTGAAACAGGACTATCAAAAGGTCAGCCTGTTTGCCCGCAAAGAGGGGCTGACGGCCCATGCCCGTGCGGTAGAGATTCGCTTTGAACAAAAGGAGGGGGCTGAATGATTGCAATCGTCGATTACGGGGTAGGCAATCTGTTTTCGCTGAAAAGTTCACTGCAAGCCATTGGCTGTGAAGCACAGGTGACCGGTGACCCGCAGCAACTTGAGCAGGCAAGCCATATTATTTTGCCTGGGGTAGGCGCTTTTGGGGATGCCATCAAAAAGTTGCGTCAAAGCGGTTTGGATAAGGTGATGTTGCAGCAAGCACAGCAAGGCAAGCCGATTTTAGGCATCTGTCTTGGAATGCAGTTGCTGTTCGAGCGTTCTTACGAGTATGGCGAGCATGAGGGGCTTGGGCTGATTCAAGGACAGATATGCCCGATTCGGCAGGTGGTAGACGAGCAGTTGGTGATTCCGCATATGGGGTGGAACGGGTTGATTTTCCCGAAAGACCGCCCACGCAGCCCGATTTTTGCAACGCTTTCAGAGGGGGATTGTGTTTACTTTGTACATTCGTATGCAGGATTTTGCTGCGATGCTCAAACTACGGCACGCACTGAATATGGCGCACTGCTTACCGCTGCGGTGCAAAATAAAAATGTATACGGTACGCAGTTCCATCCCGAAAAAAGTGGTGTAGTGGGGCTGAAGATTTTGAAAGGATTTTGCGAACTGGAGGGAAACCGATGATTCTTTTTCCTGCGATCGACCTATACCAAGGGCAGGCAGTACGACTGACAAAAGGCGATTACGCACAGATGACCGTCTACAATCCCGACCCACTGCAACAGGCACAACAGTTTGCAGCAGCAGGTGCGCAGTGGCTGCACATGGTAGATTTGGAAGGTGCAAAGGACGGCACAACGCCTAATTTTTCGGTGGTAGAAGCTGTGTGCAAAACGACGTCGCTTCGGGTACAGATAGGCGGTGGGATACGCAGCATCGAAACCATCGAACGCTATCGGAATGCAGGGGTACAAAGGGTGATTCTTGGCACAAAAGCCGTCACCGACCCTCAGTTTTTGGCGCAAGCGTGTGAACGTTTTGAAGATGCTGTCGCAGTAGGGGTAGACATCAAAGAGGGAGCTATCGCTATCCATGGCTGGAAAGAAACCGCATCTCAATCGGTGGAAGATTTTTTTGCTCAGTTATGTGAACTTGGAGTAAAAACGGTCATTTGTACCGATATTTCCAAAGACGGAATGCTGGGTGGTAGCAATCTGGAACTATACCGCAGTTTGTCGACACGGTTCCCTTTGCAGCTGATTGCATCGGGTGGGGTGTCGAGCATCAATGAATTGAAAGAACTCGGCATTATGGGTCTACACGGAGCCATTTTAGGAAAGGCTCTGTATACCGGTGCCATCGACCTTGCACAGGCATTGCGGGAGGTAAAATAAGATGGTTACAAAACGCATCATCCCTTGTCTGGACATCAAAGATGGCAGAGTGGTAAAAGGGGTCAATTTTCTGAATTTGCAGGACGTTTCCAATCCGGTGAAACTGGCGGAGTATTACTCAAATGCAGGTGCGGACGAATTAGTGTTTTATGACATCACTGCCTCGTTTGAGGGGCGAAAACTGTTCGTCGATATTCTGACAGAGGTCGCTTCGAAGATTTTCATCCCACTCACAGTGGGAGGCGGTATCAACCAACTAGAAGATTTTGAGCGAGTGCTTGCGTGTGGAGCTGATAAAGTGTCGGTCAATTCGGGTGCGATCAAACACCCCGACCTCATCGAACAGGCAGCGAAACGGTACGGCAACCAGTGTGTCGTACTTTCGGTAGATGCAAAGCGAGTGGATGGAGCCTTTCATGTGTTCCTCAACGGTGGCAGAGTCGACACTGGCATGGATGCGCTGGAATGGATTCGACAGGGAGTTGAACGAGGCGCAGGCGAAGTGGTGGTCAATTCCATCGACACCGACGGTGTGAAACAGGGCTTTGACATCGAACTGCTGCAAAAAGTTTGTGAGCTTGTAAAAGTGCCGGTCATTGCGTCGGGCGGTGCCGGAAATGCCGACCATTTTACCCAACTGTTTCAACAGGTACCTAAAATTTCGGCAGGGCTTGCAGCGAGTATTTTCCACTTCGGCGAACTTTCCATCGCAGACCTGAAACAGCAGCTGGCAGAAAACAAAATCGAGGTGAGGATTTGATGCAGACCGAACTTAAATTCGACAAAGACGGTTTGATTCCTGCCATTGTGCAGGATGCCGTCAGCAAAAAGGTGCTTACCCTTGCATACATGAACCGTGAATCGTTTGAAATCTCACTAAAAACAGGCAAGACCTGCTTTTGGTCACGCTCTCGTAAGCAGCTGTGGCTGAAAGGTGAAACCAGTGGGAATTATCAGCACATCGTCGAGATTCGCCACGATTGTGACAGCGATGCACTGCTGGTTTTAGTGGAAAAAGACGGGCCTGCCTGTCATTTGGGCAGCGATTCCTGTTTTGATACGCCTCCCATTTATCAACGAAAGGACGAGAATAATGGAAACGAAATTTGATTATCAGCAACTGTACGATTTGCTTTCCCAGCGCAACCAAGAGCGTCCTGAAGGGTCTTACACTACCTATCTGTTCGAAAAAGGATTGGATAAAATTCTAAAAAAGGTCGGCGAGGAATCCACCGAAGTCATCGTGGCTGCAAAAAACGGTGACAAAAACGAAATGATCTACGAAATTGCCGACCTCGCCTATCATGTTATGGTGCTGATGGTACAGCAGGGAATAAGCTTGGATGAGATCAAACAAGAACTGGCTGGCAGACACGTCATCGACCATAAAGTAAAACAGGAAAAAATGGTGTAAGCCAAAAAAGCGGGTTCGACGCAGCCCGTTTTTTATTTTTTACTGGAAATCCGAGCGAAAAAACGGTACAATAGCAAGTAATTCTTACAATGCGTACAAAAAGGAGTTTCCATGAAACAGTTCATCGTACAGCAATCCACCCCACAGCGGTTGGATAAGTATTTACAGCAGCAGTTTCCGTCGGTCGGATTTGGCAGATGGAGCCGTGCCGTAAAGGAAAATAAGGTAAAAGTGAATGGCAAAAAACAGCCACTTTCCTACCGTGTGGTACAGGGAGATGAGATCCGCCTGTATCTGTCGGACGAGATTTTGCAGGTTCCCCAAGAAGATGCCCCGCTGTTCATGTCTGCCCGTAAAGAACTTTCGGTGGTATACGAGGACGAAAATCTGCTGATTTGTAACAAACCCTCGGGTCTGGCAGTATACGGTGAACAGGCAGATACCCTCTTGCACCGTGCCCAGCGGTATTTGTACGAAAAAGGGGAATATCAGCCCGAACAGCAAACACCGCCTTGTTTGTGCCATCGGTTGGACACCGGAACCAGTGGGCTGGTGATGGTGGCAAAAAATCCCCAAACCGGACAGTTCATCAGCGATTTAATGGCAGCCCATCAGTTGAAAAAGGAATATTTGTGCGTCACGTTCGGCAGACCCTCTCCTGCAAATGCTGTTCTGCACGACTATCTTTATAAAGATTCCACCAAAGGCATCGTATATGTGGAAAAACAAAAACGGGCAGGCTGTAAGCCTATCGAAACCCACTACGAAACCATCTGTGTTTCGGGGCGGCTCGCCTTGCTGAAAGTTCGGCTGATTACCGGAAGAACACATCAGATTCGTGCGCATCTGGCAAGCATCGGCTGCCCGATTTTAGGCGATAGTAAATATGGAAATCAGGCTGCAAACCGTGCGTTCAAGCTGAAGTATCAGGCTTTGTGCAGTTGGAAACTGACCTTCCCCGAAATCGGCGATAAGCGGTATGCTGCCTTGTCAAAGCGAGAGGTGTGCGCACCGTATCCGTGGTACCATTCCCAAATGCTAGAGCATCAACTGGACACAACGGGGGAAGGTTAAATCTTTTTGAAACAAAACCGACCGCAGAAATACGGTCGGTTTTATTTGACAAAACGGTTAGTTTGTGCTAACATAGATGAAAGTTAGTTTAAACTAACAGAAGTGGTCGACGGGATGGGAGCCCCGTCGTTTGTGAAAAGGAGTTTGTATGATAAACAAAAGGCTGATAAAAGAGGTGCGCAGTTCACGCAAATATGTTGGCTGGCAAGTGGCTTGTCAGTGGATCATGCTGCTGTGCAATATCGTTATGGTGCTGGTGTGGAGTTCGTTGTTCCAGCACTTATTTTTTGGACAAGCAAAACAAACCGACTTGCTTTTTGCAGTGCTGGTAGCAGTCGTTTGCATGGCGGTGCGATTTGTGTTCAGCCGATTGGCTGCCAAGATGGGGTATCTTGCAGGCAAAGAGGTCAAACGGCTTTTGCGTGAAAAAATCTATACAAAACTGGTGCAGATGGGCACGTCCTATCAGGAAAAAGCGGCAACTTCCGAGATGGTGCAGCTTTCGGTAGAGGGCGTCGAGCAGTTGGAAACCTACTTTGGCGCATATCTTCCGCAATTTTTTTACAGTATGCTTGCCCCGCTGACGCTGTTTGCTGTGTTGAGTTTTATCAGCTTGAAAGCGGCTGTGGTACTGCTGATTTGTGTACCGCTCATTCCGGTATCTATCGTGTTCGTACAAAAATTTGCCAAAAAGCTGCTTAACCGTTATTGGGGGCAGTATACCAGTTTGGGCGACGGCTTTTTGGAGAATTTGCAAGGAATGACGACTCTAAAAATTTACCGTGCAGACGATAAAAAACAGCAGGAGATGAACCGTCAGGCAGAACAGTTCCGCAAAGTGACCATGCGGGTGCTTACCATGCAGCTAAATTCCATTACTGTGATGGATCTGGTCGCTTTTGGTGGCGCAGCACTGGGCGTGATTTTGGCATTGCAGCAGTTGCAGACCGGTGAAGTCACGCTGACAGGTGCGCTGTGCATTATTTTGCTGTCGGCAGAGTTTTTCATCCCGATGCGCACACTCGGTTCGTTTTTCCACATTGCAATGAACGGAATGGCAGCCTGTGACAAGATATTTCGGTTTTTAGATACCCCCGTAGAGCAAAAGGGAACAGAACGAATTGGCGAGGATTTGACCATTCAACTGAGATCGCTTTCTTTTGGTTATGAAGAAGAACGTCCGATTTTGAACGGTCTGAACCATACCTTTACAAGCGGAAAATTTTATGCATTGGTGGGAAAAAGCGGATGCGGAAAAAGTACGCTGTCGGCATTGCTGAGCGGAAAGTATCACGGCTATCAGGGCGACATTTTGCTGGGAGGAAAGGAACTGCGTTGTTTGGACGAACAGCAGCTTCTCAAAACCATCACTTTGATCGGTCACAACAGCTATTTGTTTCAGGGAACCGTACGCTATAACCTGCAATTTGCTGCACCTGAAGCAACCGATGAGCAGTTGTGGCAGGTGTTGGAAAAGGTAAAACTGGCGGATTTTTTGCGCAGTGAACAAGGATTGGATACCTTGCTGCAAGAACGGGCAAGCAACCTGTCGGGCGGTCAGCGACAGCGGTTGGCGTTGGCTCGAGCCATTTTACACAACAGCCCGATTTATATTTTCGACGAAGCGGCGTCTAACGTCGATGTCGAAAGCGAAGAAAATATCATGCAGCTTATTTTGCAGATGGCAAAGGAAAAAACGGTGTTCCTGATTTCTCACCGTTTGGCAAATGTGGTGAATGCCGACCAAATTTTGTTGCTGCAAAACGGCGAGATTGCAGAATGTGGTACACACAGCGAGTTGATGGCACAAAACGGAAGCTATGCGCAGATGTACAAGAGCCAACAGCAGTTAGAGCAATACGGAAAGGAGGAGCAGTATGCTGAGTAAATCGTTTCGGATCGCCTTAAAAATGGCGAAAATGGTTCGTCCGCTGGCATTTTATATGTTGATAGCGATTTTGATGGGGATTTTGGGCTTTTTATGCTCCACTTTCATCCCTGTTTTAGGCAGCATTGGCATTTTGCAGGCAGCAGGTACAGTACAAAGCAGTGTGCTTTCTATCAGCACTATATTTGGCTTGGTCATTTTGTTTGCGGTGATGCGTGGCATCCTGCGCTATGCGGAACAAGCGAGCAATCACTACATTGCATTCCGTCTGCTTGCGCTGATTCGAGATCGGCTGTTTCAGGCACTGCGCCATCTTTGTCCTGCAAAACTGGAGGGGAAAGAGCGTGGAAACCTGATCTCATTGCTCACGGCGGATGTAGAACTGTTGGAAGTGTTCTATGCACATACCATTTCGCCGGTAGCCATCGCCATCGGCATGAGCGTTATTATGAGCTTGTTTATCGGCAGCTATTTTTGGGTGTTGGGATTGTTCGCATTGCTGTCCTATCTCATCATTGGGGTAGGGGTTCCGCTGATGATCGCAAAGCAGGGAAAGGACGTTGCACGGCGTTTCCGTGATGCTTCCGGTCAGCTGAGCAACCATGTACTGGACGACTTGCGAGGGCTTACCGAAAGTTTGCAGTACGCACAGCAGAGTCGCCGATTGAAAGAGCTAAACGAGAAAAGCGCACAGCTTTCGGCTTTGGAAGGGCGACTAAAGGATGGTATGGGCAAAAATACCGCCGTTACCAATACCTTGATTTTGCTGTTGACCTTGTTGTTCTTCTTGTTGGTCGGTTGGTTGAATCTAAACGGGACGCTTACTTTCGAGCAGTCACTGGTGCCTTTTGTAGCGTTCGTGTCTTCGTTTGGGCCAGTGCTTGCTTTGGCAAATCTGGGCAGTACCTTACAGCCAACATTCGCTGCCGCTGAGCGAGTGTTCGAGATTTTGGAAGAAAGTCCGATGGTGGAAGAAAATCTTCAGGGGGCTACTCCTGTATTTACAGGGGCACACTGCCAAAACATTACTTTTAGCTACAAGGAAAACGGACAGAATACCGATATTTTAAAGGATTTTACCATTGATATTCCACGCAACCGGTTGATAGGCATTGTAGGCAAAAGCGGAAGCGGAAAGTCCACCTTGCTCAAACTGCTGATGCGCTTTTGGGACCCCCAGACCGGAACCGTTTCGCTTTCGGACAAAAATATCAAAGAATGGAACACCGCCCATCTGCGGGATAATGAAAGTTATATGACGCAGGAAACGCATCTGTTCCACGACACTATCGAAAACAATATCTGTTTGGCAAAGTGGGATGCGACCGAGCAAGAAATCCAAACCGCCTGCAAAAAGGCATCGCTCCACGACTTTATCATGCAGTTGCCCAAAGGCTACCAAACGCAGGTGGGCGAATTGGGAGATACGTTGTCGGGCGGGGAACGGCAGCGCATCGGCTTGGCACGTGCGTTTTTGCATGAAGCACCTCTGATGCTGTTGGACGAGCCGACCAGCAATCTGGACAGCCTGAACGAAGCGGTTATCCTGAAGTCGCTGAAAGAGGAACAGACAGACAAAACAGTGATTTTGGTTTCCCACCGTGAATCGACCATGCGCATTGCCGATA